>DAOUHE010000001.1:0-2271 GCA_034428715.1 Dehalococcoidia bacterium
GTCTAAGGTCCCTAGTCAAGGTTCGTTTCCCGATGAGGTGGAGTCTGAGATTAGGTCACATTTTCGCAGGTCATCGCCGTGGAAATACATCAAGGATTCAGGAGTTTCTGCTTTGCCGGCTGGCCTTGCCACCGTACAGTTTCAACAATTGCAGTCCCTCTGCAACGAGATGGGTTTATGGCTCGTGCCAGTGGGTGAGATGGAAGGATTTTGCAAATCGGTAGCCAGCCACGGTCCCAGGTGGGTTCGTCAAGTGCTCCAGAGGTCGAACTTGGCGGATGACCATGAATTGGAACAGGCTCGGCAATTTATGCGAAATATTTGGGACAGACTTGGGTCTTGATCGTCGTTCTGAAAATTTTGGCCGATAGATGAGGCCAACCGACGCGGAATTGAGGCCGCGCGGTATGTCCAGGTTATCCCCGATCCAGATGATTCGGTCGGCGAAGTTGGTCCTCGCTTCAACGCAGTGCGTAAAATCTGGCGATGGCAGAGTTACTAATAAAGTCTGCCATACCAAACGAAGGACCAATACGGACGAGTTGGCCCGCATTACGTAACCCATGTTGTGCGAACCTGGGTGACTCCCGACCTCGCCGCCAGCGGATCCGTTCGCCGCGCGATAATTGCCCTTATCGCGCAGCTTTCCATGCGGCGGAAGTCCCAGCTGCCCGGAGCAACGCCCAGGAAACCGGCTGCCTTTAAGGACCTCGCCACCGTCTCCGAGACCACGGGCTGAAACCAGAGAGCAGCAGCCGTGCCGGCCGTCGTGTAGGACCCATGAAGGCGTCGCCGACCAACGGCGACGCCGGCCGTCCTGACTAACGGGGTGGCCGGTTTCGAATAAGGGCGCAGGACGAAACCCACCGACCTCAGCACTCGGCTGTTTCCCGCCGATCTTCGTCGAAAGTCAGCACACCCATCCGCACCGCGGCCATCACCGCTTCAAGGCTCGACCTAACGTCCAGCTTCCGAAGCAAGTTCGTAGAGTTGTTCCGCACCATATGCGGGCTGAGCCCTGCGCATGTGGACGATAGGTGGTACTTTCGAGTTCAGCTTCACCCTACCAAAACGCACAACCCAGGCAACAGAACCTGCAAGGCCGCCAAGAAAACGACAGCACCGCGGGAGTTAGGCACAACCCGAAAACAGGCGGCGATCACGAACAAGTAAACGCGGAACCGGAACCGTACCAACCCACGGGAGTTCTGGGCATTCAGCCGCTACTGGGATACGCCATACACGGAAGAGAAGTGTAGGATTAGGATTGAGTGTTGGGTAATAAGGAGTTGAAATGATAACGCCTGGAACAGGTGGAATCAGCGGTCTCACGCGTCTCTATGACGAGTTGATATCCGTTTTTGCGAGTAGCGTTGAAACCGAGATGGGATTTCTTCTCTTAGTACAGTGGTTAGACGATCATTTGAAAGACCCTAGAGTAGACGCATCGTCTATAGCTCAACTCGGCAAAGGGGATCCCCGCCTTACTTCCACCGCATACCAATACGAGAAATCCTTTGGGGAACTTCGGCACGATTCAAAAGAAGGTGGGCAGAATGTCCGCCTTCACAGATATGGGATCATCTCGCTCACATATGCACTATGGGAGGAGAAGTACCGAAAGATAATAGCTGACGAGTGCGAATTAACTTGCAAGGACGAAGTAAAAAGCGACGTTTTCCGCGACTTGAATAAGTACCGCCAGGCAATATTGCATGCAGGCGGCCATCTCGACAGCGAGCCGACGAAACTGAGTTTCTTCGCAAAAGGCGATATGGTTTCCTTCACAAAAGACCAAATGCAAGATTTGTTTGCTCAATTGATTGAAGAACTGAATCGCATCGGGGATGAATACTACTGCCAAAACCCAGGTTTCACATTAGACAAGCCATTACATTGAACTGCGTTGGGTATTGCACTTCAGGCTACACAGACGCCAAGCATTGGCACCGCCACGCGCACACGAGAGCACCGACACCTCAGCACACGCCGCACCCGCAATGAGCAGCAGGCCGAAAACTGACCAAGCGCCACCAGCCGTCAGCACCGTAACGACACCACGAATACGCGGGATGAACGAGGGCCGCAGCATATTCGTCTCACGGCAGGCTAAAACGAACGGAGCAGGCTCAGGACGAACTCAAGCGCCAACCGCCGTTCGCTTCAACCGTGCAACGGTCTCGACCACCGCCGTCCCAACAGTCGCCAGCGACACCACACCGATCGTGAGAGGCGCAGTCATCATGGCGGTCAGAGCCCACGCCTCGGGCT
>DAOUHE010000002.1:0-7910 GCA_034428715.1 Dehalococcoidia bacterium
AGAAAGGGGCCTTGGGCACCTCTCCATGGCGGCCTGCCCATGCGCTTGACAGCTTTGTATCCTTGGTTTCCGCGAAGCGATTTCCGGCCAAAAACTGACCAAATTTAGGAAGCGTCGTTGTAATACTAGGCCTGCGCCGATGGCGCCCAGGTTTTGTTGGACCTGCTGCTTTTGGCAGATCATAAAAATTAAGGAATCGACATGCAACTTTCCGGCGCCTATACATTCAATGCCCCAGTGGCAAAGGTTTGGACCGCTTTGACCGACGCCCAAGCCCTGTCCCACTGCATCCCTGGGTGCGAGTCCATGGAAGCGGCCGGCGATAACGAATACAAGGCCACAGTGAGGTTTGCCCTGGGCCCCATCAGCGGGCGGTACAACGCCACCATATCCATGTCCGAGATGAGTCCCCACCGGTCATTTCGCTTGACCATAAACGCCAACGGTCCCATGGGTTTCGCCGATGGGCACGCCGACATGACATTAGAAGAATCCGGCGAGAATAGCGGAGCCACAACGCGGGGCACCGTGGACGCCGATTCCCAGGTGGGAGGCGCCGCAGCTAGAGTAGGTCAACGCCTTATGGGTTCCGTGGCCAAGACCACCATGGACCGGTTTTTCAGCTGCCTGCAAGAACAAATCGAGTGATAAGCCTGCCTTTTTCGGACCATCGGATTCGGGGCGGGCGCCAACCAAACCAACTATCCCACACCAACGTAAAAGGAGGACGGCCAATGGAACGCCGGATACCCACCAAGGAAGAGGTCTTGGCCTTTTTGAAAGAGGACAATAACTGGGGCCGCTGGGGCAAGGACGACCAGGTTGGCGCCGTGAACATGGTGACCAACGAGAAGCGGGCCGCCGCCGCCAAGTTGGTCAAGACCGGCCGCGCCGTATCCCTCAGCCGTGAGTTTCCCAAGCTGCCGGCCCCCAATAACCCCACACCCGCTATCCATTACATGAAGCGAAATATCCAGCCCGACACCGGCGGGGGCTCGGCCACCGACTACTACGGCATTTCCTACCATGGAACCGCCACCACCCATCTGGACGCTCTATGCCACGTCTGGGACCACAACGGGATGTGGAACGGGGGCGACCCTCAACAGGACATCACCTTCGATGGCGCGGTCTGGGGATCCATCGAGAACTGGAAAGAAGGCATCATCACCAGAGGCGTGCTGCTAGACGTGCCCAAACACCGGGGTGAGCCCTACGTCACCCAGGAGAACCCGATCCACGGCTGGGAGCTGGAGGATATCGCCAAAGAGCAAGGCATCACGATGGATCCGGGAGACGCGCTGGTGGTCTACGGCGGCCGGGAGAAGTGGAACGACGACGGCAATCCGCTGTGGGGCAGCGACCGGGCCCTGCGTCCCGGCCTGCACGCTTCTTGCTTGAAGTTCATCAGAGAGTCCGACTGCTGCGTGCTGGTGTGGGACATGATGGACCACACCCCCAATGGCTACGACATCCCCTGGAGTGTCCACGGCTCGATCTTCGCTTACGGCATCGGGCTTCTGGACAACTCGCTGCTCCAACCCCTGGCCGAAGCCTGCGCCGAAGAGGGCCGCTACGAGTTCATGCTGACCATCAACCCGCTAAGGGTCGTAGGCGGCACCGGCTCGCCGGTGAATCCGGTGGCGTTGTTCTGAAAGAAGATGGATTGTAATTAGTCATTACAGTGAAAACTCCCCCTTTGCGAAGGTAGTGCTGTTGCTTCTGTTGGTGCTGATGGTTGCCTTATCAGGATGTAGTGGTGCATCAACTGACCTTAACAATGTTGGTGTACAAACAGCTGAGGAAGCGCGTGAGGTAAAGGTCATAGCTGAATTCGATGAGGCAATTCGCCTCAACCCGCAGGATGCCGAGGCCTATAACGACCGTGGTCTTGCCTACGCCAACTCCGGTAAGTACCAGAGGGCCATCGAGGACTTCACCCGAGCCATCAGCCTCAGCCCACAATCTGCAAAGGCCTATATCAACCGTGCCAATTCCTTCGCTGCGCTTGGTGAACACCAAAGGGCCATCAAGGACTTCGATGAAGGCCTCCACGTTGACCCCCAGCTTGCCCTCGCCTACTACAACCGTGGTAATTCCTACGCTGCGCTGGATGAACACCAAAGGGCCATTCAAAACTACCATGAAGCGCTTCGCCTCGACCCCCAGTTTGCCGAACCTTACAACAACCGTGGACTCACGTACATCGATCTCGGTGAGCGCCGGAGGGCCATTGAGGACTTCAGCCAAGCCATCCGCCTGGACCCCAATATTCCGATGCCTATTACAACCGTGGTAATTCCTATGCTGCGCTTGGTGAACACCGAAGGGCCATCCAGAACTACGATGAAGCAATCCACCTAAACCCCGAGGCCGCCAAGGCCTATAACAGCCGTGGTCTTGCCTACCGCAGCCTCGGGGAGTACCAGAGGGCTATCCAGGACTACGATGAAGCCATCCGCCTCAACCCGCAGGATGCCAAGGCCTATAACAACCGCGGTGCCACCTACTCGGAACGTGGCGAGTACCAGCGGGCCATCAGGAACTACGATGAAGCAATCCGTATCGACCCTCAGTATGTCTCGGTCTACAACAACCGGGGCATCGCTTACAACGAACTTGATGAACACCAAAGGGCCATCAAGGACTTCGATGAAGCCATCCGCCTAAACCCTGAGCGATTCCAGTACTACTACCACCGCGGCACAACTTACGACCAACTCGGCGAGTACCAACAGGCCATCAAAGACTTCGATAAAGTAATCCGCCTGGACCCCCAGATTGCCGAGGCTTACGCGAATCGAGCAATTCTCCACACTCGCTCGGGCAACGATGTGGACGCTGAGCAAGACACTAAACGCGCGATAGAACTGGGGATTGACCAAGCTGCGTTGGAATTTGAAATCGAAGCATCGAAGGGACAACGCTAATTCCCGCAACGGGTCGTCCACGTAGGCTCTAGACCTGGCTTAGTTGTTTGCCTTGGCTTGGGGAACCCTGTCATCTATGGTGCAGGCGGGTGAACTCCTCTCTCGTGATGCCGGCATCGTGGATGAGGGCCCGCAGCAGGCCACGGCCCATCTCCCGGTGTCTCGGCACGGATAGCCGCCGTCCGTCGGGATGAAGCAGGATCATGTGGCTACCTTCAGTGTGATCCCAAAAAAATCCTGCCCTGGAAATTGCTCTCACGAATTCGTCTCCCGAAATCATCGGTAGACGGGCCACTAAAGGACAACCTCGACCACTTCCCAGTGCAGATTTGGCACCTCTTCGCCATGTTTTGTCATCGAGGCGGTGTATCCCCGAATGGCTTCCCTGATATTGGTCCTGGCTTCGTCCCGGTTGCGTCCCTGGGTATGGCAACCGGAGAGAGTTGGGCAGGTGGCCACAACGAACCCATCTTCATCAGTCTCGAAAGTGACTGCGAATGATCGAGTGTCTACCGTTGGACTAGTCGCATCATGGGACCCCACACCACCATTCTTCTCGACAGGCTTCATCTGTGGAGCATCTACTGACTTAGGAAGACGTCTCATCGATTGCGGCGCCGGCGGATTCGAGTATTCCGCTATTTGAAAACCAAGCTTGGTTAATATTCGATAGGCATCTTGCGCGGTGAACTCGATCCTCGGCAAGCTGGTCACAAGACTGATTACCTGCTTGATGGGATAGTCGTTTCCGTCTAGCGATATGAAAAATTTATTTCGGCCATCCCTCACAGTGGGAGGAACGCGTTCAACGCAACTCCGAACCTGCTCCGCCGTTATGTCATAATCAATCCCCCGAATGATAAATCGCATGATATTACCTCGATTGACATTCTAAAACTTTCTTTTTGTTATCGTAACTAAAGAATCGAAGAATTGTCAAGTTCGGCAAGGCAAAAACAGACGGGGCTGTCCTCAAATTCCTGTGGGCGCAAAAAAGCGGCAGGAACATTCCTGCCGTCTCACATTAATCTATCCCGGTACCCGCGGCTCCCATTACCCGTCGCCACTCGCCTGAGGCACGGGCTCCCGGCCGGGCGTTGGCCTGCTAGCTATCGTGGTTTTCGTGAATATAGCGACGAACGCGCCTGCTGCCATGATCCATACCACCACCAGGGCGGAATACTGGAATCCTTGCCTGTAAGCAGCCTGGGCTTCAAACACGGGCATCACGTTGATGGCCACCGGCAACGCTAATCCCAAGACCGTCGCGCTGATGGTGGTTCCTATGGTGTGACCCATCTGCCGGGAGGTTTCCAGCATCCCAGAGGCAAAACTCCGGTTCTCTTCCAGGGAGTTCATCACCACGGCGTTGTTGGGGGTGCTGAACAGGGTAAAGCCGATTCCCGCCGGCAGCAGCATGATGGGTAAAACCCAAAATGGAACATCTCCCGCTAAGAAACCCACCATAAGGAAAGCCAATGCGATCAGAGCCAGCGAGGCGGGGCGGAACCATCGCGGGTTATACCGGTCGTAGATCCAGCCACCCAATGTAGGCAAGAACAGCCCCAAGAATTGATTCGGGAATAACACCACGGTGACCATCAACGGTATCTGGCCGAGCCCGTCTTCCACCATGATGGGGATCAAGGTCGTCACCGCCAGCATGGAAAGATGGGCGGTGGTGTTGGTGAACAGGGCCATGGAAAAATATTTTTGCTTGAAATATCGAAGGTCTAAAAAGGGCTCGCTGCTGCGTAGTTGCACCACGATGAACAAGGCCAACAGGGCAAGAAAAAGCAGGTTCATCGGAAGGTGGTAGCTGACTGCCTCGGGGGAGACGAATGATTCGGCCCCTTCGTGGATATGCAACCCGGAAAGGATGAATGTCCCCAGGGTGGCCACCATAAGGACTGCACCGATGTAGTCGATGTTCATCTTGGAGGCATTAACCGCCGCCTGCTGAACCTCGTATTTCAACAAAGGATAGCTATTCTTGATAGCCAGGAGCCCGATGGGCAAAGAGGTGAGGAAAACCAAACGCCAACTGACGAACTGTAAAAAGAGGCCAAATGCTACCAGACCGATCAGACCGCCCATGCGGGCCGCAACCGCGGGGACGGAAAAGGCGCGTCCCCTTTCGGTGTTGTCGAACACCATTGCCAATATCGCGTTGGAATTGGCCGTAATCAGCGCCCCGCCGATGCCGACCAAGGCACTCCAAAAGATAAGTTGGTTTAAGCTAAAGGAGGTAGCGGCCAGGGTGCTGCCAAAACAAAGGATCACCGCGCCGAGCAGGTACATCCGGGCGTGTCCGTACTTTTCTCCCAGCCGGGCCGCCAAGAAAACGGTGCTTCCCAGGACCAGCAGCCGGACTATCACCAGCCACGCCGCCTGCGCCACGTCGACGTCAAAATAGCGGGCGACCGATGGAATGGTCAAAGCGATGGGGATGCTGGACAGTTGGACCAGAAGCTGGGTGGACCCCAGAGCTACCATCGTCTCCCGGCGCTGCTTATCTGTTCCCAGCTCCCGGAATGCCCCAAATACGTTGAGCCGGCGGATCATCTCGCCCAGTAAGCCCAAAAAGCCTCCTACCCTGACCTTGTCCAGCATTTGCCCGGCATTTCGCCCAGCCAATACTATAACGAATTTCGTAGATTGATGAATAGGAGCTTAAAGCCGGACCCTGCCGCTGTCAAACTCGATCATCAGATTTCACGGTCACGGGCAGCCGGCATCTAGCCTGGAGGCCTTGCCTCAACGAGGGCGCTGTGAGTTCAACCCAACCGCCGATCCATATTAGGGCGGTTGGCTGCACAGGACCGCCGGTGGACCCGGTGGCGTTGTTTTGACTCTTAGTCTTGATAGGATACATCCAACCCGGCCTAGGGATATGGTGCCGTGCCCCTAACCGTCGCCGCTGGCTTGCGGCGCCAGTTCCCTGCTCGGGGGCCGGCCGGCCTCGATGAGGCATCCTCTGGATCATGGCAACGAACGCACCCGCTGCCATGATCCATACCACCGCCAGGGAGGAATACTGAAAACCTTGCCTGAAGGCAGCCTGGGCTTCAAACACGGGCATCAGGTCGATTGCCACGGGCAAGGCCAGGCCCAAGATCGTCGCGCTGATGGTCGTGCCTATGGTGTGGCCCATCTGCCGGGTGGTCTCCAACATTCCCGACGCAAAGCTCCGGTTCTCTTCCAGGGTGTTCATAACAACAGCGTTGTCAGCAGTGTTAAATAGATTGGAGCCGATACCCACCGGCAACATCATCACGGGAAGTCCCCATAGGGGTACTTCTCCGGCGAAAAATCCCAACAAAAGGAATCCCAACGCGATCAGACCCAGCGACCCAGGGCGCAGCCAACGAGGGTTATATCGGTCGTGCACCCAACCGGCCAGTGAGGGCAGGAAAAGCCCCAAAAATTGATTGGGTAATAGCACCATGGTCACGATAATCGGCATTTGCCCCAGGCCATCTTCCACCATGATGGGAATCAGGGTCACCACCGCCAGCATGGACAGATGAAATGTGGTATTGGTGAAGAGGGCCATGGAGAAATATTTACGCCTGAAATACCCAAAGTCTAAAAAGGGCTCGTTGCTGCGTTGTTGCACCACGATGAACAGCGCCAGCAGGGCTAGGAAAAGCAGATTCATGGGAATGTGATAGCCGACCGCCTCTGGAGTGACGAAAGATTCATCCCCTTCGTGGATGTGCAATCCGGAGAGGATGAACGTCCCCAGGGTGGCCACCATCAACGCCGCGCCGATATAGTTGATGTTTATCCAGGAAGCGCCGGCCGAGGCCTGCTGTACCTGGTATTTCAACAGGGGATAGCTGTACCTGATCGCCAGCAATCCGATGGGCAAAGAGGTGAGCAAAACCAACCGTCAACTGACGAATTGTAAAAATACCCCGAAGAGCACCAAGCCTATCAGACCACCCAGGCGGGCCGCAACCACCGGAACGGCGAAGGCACGGCCCCGCTCAGTGTTGTTGAAGACCATGGCCAAGATGGCGTTGGAGTTGGCCGTGATCAAGGCCCCTCCGATGCCCACCAATCCGCTCCAGAAAAGCAGTTGGTTAAAACTGAGGGACGTCGCTGCCATCGTGCTGCCCAGACAGAGGACGACGGTGCCAATCAGGTAAACGCGAGCGTGTCCATACTTCTCACCCAGCCTCGCCGTCAGGAAGACCGTGCTCCCCAGCATCAGCAGCCGGATTATCACCAGCCATGCCGCCTGGGCCACATCCACATCAAAATAGCGCGCCACGGAAGGGATGGTCAATGCGATGGGCATACTTGAAAGCTGGACCAGAAGCTGGGTGGAGGATAGGGCTATCATCGTCTCTCGGCGCTGGGTATCGGTACCCAGTTCACGGAACGCCCCTATCACATTGAGCCGCCGGATCGTCTCGCCCAGCAAAGCCAAAACACCTCCTGTGCTGGCCTTGCCCAGCCGTGGCCGGGTTAATCGCCCGGCGCCGGCTACAACGAATCTCGTAGCTGGGTGACTCCGAAATCAGGGCCGGTCACCGCCGCTGTCAAACCAAATCTTCATAAAAATGCGAGGCGATGGGCAGCTGGCAGTTAGTTTCGATTTCGTCCGTGGAACGACATTTCACGGATACATGCATATTATCGATGCTTTCAGGTTTGTGAACGGCGCAAGCTCTCCAGCGAAACCGGTTGCCCTGTTTTTACCACCTTTTTCTGCGGTGGCGTTAGCCAGATAACCGTTGCCAGAACCAAAGCTAGACGGCGGGAATGCCTCCCGCCGCTTGCTTCGAGGCCTGATTCCCGCTGTCGTGACCTGCCCCCAATAGCTGTACCACAAATCATGAGACACTGATAGCGCTTGGAGCAGAGGAGGTGAGGATGGCCTCTGGAGCAGGAGGGCGATAGCCCAGGGCGCTGTGGGGGCGTTGGTGGTTGTACTCGTGGCGCCACTGCTCGGTGAGGACCTGCACCTCC
>DAOUHE010000003.1:0-4767 GCA_034428715.1 Dehalococcoidia bacterium
CCCATCCACAAAGGCCCCCACGTACCGCGCCGGGTGGTCCTCCGCCAGCAGTTCGTCCAATGTCGGCGGCAGCAGCCACCCCTGTTCCCGCACCATCTCCCGCCACGGCATACCCCTTCCTCCCAAAACAAGAGCGTCAGGGCTATTTTACCCCGGCGCTCTTGTTTTGGGGCACCTTTTGACCGCTTTCTGACACAGTCTCGGATGTGCGCCCCTGCTGCTTTTCTGGATTCCATAAGCTCCCCAGCCAGCATTCCACCAAATCTTTCCATTGAGCATGACTTGGGTGTAGGGCGAGGAAAGGTCCGTTAAAGGCCGGTTCGAGGCCAGATAGTTTGCTAAACAAAAAGAGCGCCGATTTAAGGGCGCCCTTTTTTGATCCGGTCTGTTGCCGGTGCCGCCGCCCTCAGCCGTTGTCCGCGGGCGCGGGTACCGCCGCCGGGGTAGCTCCTATATTAAGACCATCGGTGGACAACCCGTAGTTTATGGCGTACAGCTTGGCATAAAAGCCCTTCTTTGCTAGCAATTCTTCGTGATTCCCGACCTCCACCACCTGGCCATGGTCCAGGACCACAATCTTGTCGGCATTGCGAATGGTTGACAGGCGGTGGGCAATCACGATTGACGTACGCCCTTCAAGCACCCGCTTTAAGGCGTTCTGAATCAATATCTCGGTATATGTATCGATACTAGCCGTAGCTTCGTCCAAAATGATGATCCGCGGGTTTGCCACCACCGCCCGGGCGAAGCTGACCAACTGGCGTTGACCCACGCTAAGGTTGCTCCCCCGTTCGGCCAGAACCGAGTCGTAGCCGCCGTCCAAAGACATGATGAAGTCGTGAGCGCCGACAGCTTGGCCGGCAGCCACCACAGCTGCATCATCGGCCTCTTCATGGCTGTAGCGAATATTCTCCCTGATCGTTCCGGAGAAGAGGTAAGGCTCCTGAAGAACCATGCTCATCTGGTTCACCAGGGAATGGCGCTTGACGTGTTTGATGTCGTTGCCGTCCACGGTTATGCGGCCTTCGGTGACATCGGCAAACCGGTGAATCAAGGTTACCAAGGTGCTCTTGCCGGCGCCCGTGGAGCCAACCAATGCGACGTTCTCTCCGGGGCTGATTTGGAGATTTATGTTCTTGAGAACGTCGATGCCCTCAACATAATAGAAGCTGACGTCTTCGAACTTGATTTCGCCTTCGATTTGCGGCATGTCGATCGCATCCGCGTCGTCCTGCACTTCAGGTACGAGGTCGATCACTTCGAAAATGCGTACCCCAGCGGCCATGCCGCGTTGTAGTTGACTGTACTGCATGGTCAAGTGGCGGATGGGCTCGAAAAATCGTTGAATCCACATGGGGAAGGCGAGCATGACTCCCCAAGAGGCGTCGGCACTGTCCAGCACGGCGAATCCACCCATGACGATGACTACGCCGAAGGAGAGACCGATCAGCAACTCCACCATGGGCTGCAGCCCCCCGGAATATCGGCTGGCCTGCAGGTTGGCGTCCAGGTGCTCGTAGTTCAAGTCGTTAAAGTGCTTCAGGTTCTCGTCCTGCCGGTTCAAGCTCTCGACGACACGCACACCGGTTATGTTCTGGTTGTACTCGCCGTTGACCATGGCGATAGCCCGGCGAATCCGCATGAACGACCGGCGGGCGAAGCGCTGCCAGTAGCCCAGGACGAAGAAGAGCACCGGTATCACGCTCAAGCAGATCAGAGCCAATCGCCAGTCGGCCAGTCCTAAGAGCGGCAATATGACTATCATTACCAACAGAATACCGACTAAGCTCAAGATGTCTGCTATGCTCTGAACCATCAACTCGAAGGTCTCAGTAAGCTGCAACACATCGCTCTGGCTCCGGGACATGATCCGTCCCACGGGGGTCCGGTGGAAGAAGGACGGTGACAGCTCTTGGAGGTGGTCGAACATCTGGGTGCGTAATGAATACAAAACGCTTTGGCCCAACTTGGGCATCAAGATGTATTGGCAATACATCGCCGCGAATTGCAGCAGAGTTACCGCGAGAAACACCACGCATATCACGTTAAGGGTGCGCAAGTCCCCCCGGTTGATCCAATCGATACCCAAGAGGATAAACAAGGGCACGCTAACATTGCCCACGGTGTAGACCAGTATGGCAATAATGCTGGCGAGAACGTCGCGTTTGTGAGGCGCGAGATAGGTGAGTAATCGCATCACCACTTTGTTGTCGTAGGCGCTGCCGACAATACTGTCATCGGTCAGGTTGTCCATAGTGGGCGAGTTCATACCGCCGGAATGAAGGCCGCGCATGCCGCCCATCATACCGCCGAACCCGCCACCCATACCGTGTCCGCCTCGCATCTAGCTTTCACCCCCGTCGTCCCCAACAATCGTGGCGTCTAACAATACTTCTTCCTGAGGACGCAGTTGGAGATCGAAGATCTCGCGATATACTCCGCTCTTGGATATCAACTCATCATGGTTACCCTGTTCCACCACTTCCCCGTCAGCCAGAACCAGAATCAGGTCGGCTTCTCGAACCGAGCTCAAGCGGTGGGCGATGATAAAGGTCGTCCGGCCTTTCATCACCTCAATCATAGCCTGGTGTATCATCCTTTCGGTTTCCACGTCCACGCTGGATGTGGAGTCGTCTAGGATCAGGACGGGCGGGTCGATCAGGATGGTCCGGGCAATGGACAACCGCTGCCGCTGCCCTCCGGAAAGGGTGCTTCCCCGCTCCCCAACCCAGGTGTCGTAGTCGTGGGGGAGACTCATAATGTGGTCGTGTAGCTGGGCAACCTTGGCTGCTTGGATCACCTCTTCCCGGGTGGTACCGGGTATACCGTACGCGATGTTGTCGTGGATGGTGGCGCTGAACAAAAATATGTCTTGCTGGACGATACCCACGTTGCGGCGCAACGATGCCAGGGTGAATTCACGGATGTCCATATCATCAATAGTAATTTGACCTTCGGTCACGTCATAGAACCTGGGCAGCAGGTTCACAATGGTGGTCTTGCCGCTACCAGGCGCGCCTAATATGGCGGTGATTTGTCCCGGTTTGGCGAAGGTGTCCACATGCTTCAGAGCCGGTATCCGCGGGTCATAAGCAAAGGAAACGTCTTTTAAGCGTACGTATCCTTCTGCCCTAACCATTTCTTGGGCGTCGGGTTTTTCAACCACCGGAGATTGAGCGTTCAGCACTTCAAAGATGCGGCGCCCCGAGGAAACCGCCCTGGCAAAGCTACCCGCGATTTGGGGCGTCATTCGAATCGGAAACGTGAGTTGGTTCATCAGTAGCACGAAGGTGGCAAATTCCCCGGCGCTTAGTTCGTCTCCGATGATCTTCCGGCCCCCAATCCACAACACCAGAACCAGGGTCAGGGTGAAATATAATGTCATCCAGGCAACATTAGTCCCTTGCAACCTTTCATTTTTGAAGTACTCCGTCCGCAGTTCCTGGGCTTTCTTTGCATATTTCTTCTTCTCGTACTCTTCGGAGGCAAAGGCCTTGACAACGTGAATGCCGACCAGGTTCTCCTGTAAAATAGTTGTCAACTCCCCCATGATCACCTGGACGTGAAGCCACATTGCCCGCAATCGGATCATTAAAACCGAAGATTGAAACAAGAGGAAGGGTACCAACAGCAGCGTGATGAGGGTCAACTGCGGGTCTAAGTAAGCCATGAGAATCACGATGGCCAAAACCCGGAGCGGCACCTCGATTCCCCGGACCATTCCCATGTTAACGAAGCGCCGGATCGCCTCCACGTCGGACGTGGCCTTAGAATATAGGTTGCCGGTGTGCTCTTTGTCGTGGAAAGCGAAGCTCAGGTGCTGCAACTTGTCGTACATGAGATTCCGGAAGTCGTAGGACACCTTTTGGGAAAGGGAGTCGGTGAGGTAGGTACGAGCGAAGTCGAATATGCCCCGGAACACGCTGATCCCTAAGAGAACCAGGCCGATAATTATCAGGGTGGTTTTTGAAACATCCCCAGGCGCGGTCATACCTCCGCCTTCAAAACGGACCAATTGGTCAATGGAATATCCTATGAGGAGGGGGATGCCAAGGGAGAGGACTACTGCTACTAGGATCGTCACGTAGGCCAGGACGACGCGAATTCTGTGGCGCCAGGCCATCTTGATAATGCGGATAAGGATTTGCATCTAAGCGATTACGCTATCGTCCTCTTGCGGCGGTCTTGAAGGCCACCGTTAGATTTAACCGTCCGTGGGTGGAGGCCCAATATCAGATTCCTTTACGAACCCTGGGCGAGAGTATCATAAACCCTAATGCAGGTCAATTCAAGCCAATCGTCTAATGGCCATTTCCCGTCTCAACTTCACTGTCGCCGTAGCTATCCCCCCGAATATCCGGGCGCCTTGGTTGAAACCCGTATTCCCCATTTGGCTCAAACAAGTGACGCGGTAAATAGGCAACTTTCTTGCTTTTCTAGTCGTTACATGAATCTCTTAGCCGTATTTCAGATATAATACATGCAATAAGTTGGCTATTTCAGATCACTTGCGTACCGGCATTGGAGGCACCCGATGGGTGACCGCGAAAAGGCCTCTCTTCGGCTCCAATTCAATCCCCAAATCCGGCTGGAGTTACATGGTGCCACCATCACCTCCGACGCCGCACTGCTGGCATTCCGAGAACTGGATGACGCCCTGGACCTTACCCCCATAGCCTCCGACTATCTCCAGGAAAGCCGTACCGGCCGCAACATCCGCCACCACCTGGTCCCTCTGCTCCGCCAGTCCATCTACAGCCGCTTGGC
>DAOUHE010000004.1:0-3553 GCA_034428715.1 Dehalococcoidia bacterium
CGCAGTCTGGTGGGGGAAGTGATGAAGCAGGAACCCGAAACAACACGCCGGGAGGCTTTTAGCCGGATCTATGTAATTGACCTGCTCGGCCGTCCATTATTCGGCCCGATGTCTGCTCCCGGACGTTCGGCATCCTACAACGCCCCCCCTGGGCCGCTCTCTGGTTGGTCTGATCTGTGGATTGCGGCCGCAAGAATAAAGCCGGGTCTCATTATCATTGATCCCGCGCTGTCCGCCTTTTCGGGAGAAAGCAATGCAGCGGCACCGGTTCGGGAATTTCTTGGAGCGTTGGCGTTGAAGGCTAAGGCCTTGGGGACCGGCGTTCTCATCACCGCCCACTCTAACAAGACAGCCCGTTCAGGCAATCAGGACCCTTATGACCCTGGCCAGGTGGGTGGTAGCGCGGCGTGGGTGGACGGGGCCAGGGGTGTTCTGGCGATGACCCGCCATCAGCCTGAAGACGAAGGCGAGGCTGAATCGAGCGAGCTGAAATTGGCGGTGGCCAAGAGCAACTACGGCCCATCCCTCGTCGCCGTCGGTATAAATTCAATACGTGTCGCCGGGGGCGCTATCGTCGGGTTCAAGGCGGATGGGGCTTGGGTTGGGCCTGGCCTGAGTTATTCCCATCAGAAATCTGTCGAGGAGTCGGGTAGGAAATATGCTTCCATTACGGACTGATATAGCTGAGACCTCGGTTTACGAGGTATACGAAGACCAAGATGGAAGCCTGACTGCGCTAACACATGAGCAGCCCTTTGAGCACGATGATTGCCCCGCTGACTGTGGGGGGAGCAACGACGCTGAGACCCGGGAAGTCCTCGTCAACGAGATGGGCGGTCCAGAACCAGAGGAGTTGATCGCTTGGTTGGTGGCCGGCGAATGTCCACTGGATGCTCTGCGGGAATGCGTCAAGTGGATGGAGCAGATGTGGCATAAGCAGGGACTGCTGGTCGGCGACCATCTTTCGGTGTCGCCCAGCGGTGTGGCCCGCGTGGTCAGGTTCAGACTACCGGCGCTGAAGAGAGAGTGGGAAGAGCTGCAGGCTCAGGATATTCGTTTCCCGATGGCGCCCGTCGTGAAGGCTTGGAAAGAACGCCCCCAGCTGGTTGAACCCGAACGGCGTGTCAAGGGTATTATTCCAGCGACATTCGCTCGTCGGAATGACCGGTTGCCCTTTCTGAATAATGCCCAGCATAATCCCCAGCCGCCTGCTTTGCCGGGATTGGTCGAATCAGAGATCAGCCAGTCCCATCTTCCCGGCTTGATCCCGGACCGGCCTCCGTTACCGGCGCTCCTATCCCTGTACGACCGCGCTGCCGCGCCGCTGAGGCGTGGTCGGGGCGCGGCCCTGTCGCTACGATTGTTCATCGAGTCCCTCCTCTCTCTACCTGTGGCGGCGCGCGATGGGCGACTGCATGAGCTGCGATTCACGATCAGGGAAGTTGCTGGTGAATGGCTGGGGTGGAACCTCAAAGACTATCGACCGACCGGCGCACAGAAGGGTTTGGCGCTCCGGCGCGCAGTCAACGAGGTTCGCAGCATGTTCGTCGATATGCCGCAGGGCGGCCTCTATTATCCAATATCGCCCTTGGCCATCTCGGGGCTGAAGCTTGACGACCAAATGGCTCTGATAGTGTGCCTGCCATCCGGTTCGGATGTGGGACCGCCAGTGGACCGGCCTATCCTGCGGCAGTTGGGCAAGATCTCCGGCCCAGCCTACCGAGCGTACCTTACTTTATGTTGCGAGTGGGACCGGGTGGGCGGCCATCATGGCAAGTTAATTCGTCCCACCCGTCCTGGCGTTATGAGAGCTTCCGGTGGTCAGGTGGTGGATGGTCAGGGTAACGTCGTGCATGGTAAAGGTGAGCGGCCCATTTACTCGTCCTACCATCCCAATGCCATCCGAACTGGCCGAAGCGAAGCGAATCCTGCGCGCTTTAATTACCGCGAGTATTCTTCGGACGACCTTATCGGTATTTGCTATCCGGCCGAGGTGCTGATTCGAGATTCTGACCTGCGTAAGTACCGACATCGGGCGAGGAAGGCGGTTATTGACATCGCAGCGATGGGCGGCTGCACCATCGAGCGTCTTGGGAACAATCCCCGCAACGATGGCCTGCCTTGGAGAGTGATGCCGCCCGACCCATATTGGCCCCCGGATGTTTACTCTGCCTCGCAGCCGGGCGACTCCGACCATCAAGCATTGCTGGTCAACGCTCTCCCTGCCATCTGATAGAGACACAATAGGGGATGGGTATATTTGAGTAGGTTAAATCGTCAAAACGGGACACCAAAACACAGATGTTGCTCCGCAAAGATGGTAGCCGCTATTGGCGTTCGCCGCTGGATGCGGCAGGTATGGTGGATGCTGCGCCAGAGAGCCTGAAGAGGAGCAACTGAACATGGTGATTTGGTGGCCCGGTACAGTAGGGTCGCCGGCTCTGCGTGATGGACGGCAAGGAGTCGGCATCTGAGCAGCGCCTGTCGCCCCACCCACTCATTGGGCGCAGGCGACCTCGTGATTTCAACATCAATGGCGGCCGCGCTGGTTTTTGATGGGCCAGCAGGTCAAGGTTGAGATGCCTGACGCTCGCGCAGTATCCGCAGGGTTCGCAAGTGTACGTGTCCCACATTCATGTTTATTCCGCGGGGACAAGGTTCCGTTTTCCGGTCTGGACGTCTCAACTGTAATTTATCGGCGATGGGACCGGTTTCTAGCGTAAAGTTTCGGCCAAGTACGACTGACATCATGGGGATGTGGGATACGGGAGCAACGGTTCAATGGTGCAACGGTGTAGTGGAACAATTAGAAGCCATCGATGTATACGTGGATATGTGAAGGGGACGCCGTTTTGTATTCTAAAGCTCTCGGTATCTCCTCTACTTGTCGTCGCGACACCGATGGCAAATCGTCTCAAACCTGTCGGCGGAGATGGTGCAAGCATTGGTGGTATGTTGATATGGTGCATGGGTAAAGCGGTGCATAGGTACGTTGGCGTGATGCAGGAGGGCAACAGCTATGCCGGTAATCGCCGTAGTGAACCAGAAGGGTGGCGTTGGGAAAACGTGTTTGGCTACCAACCTGGCATCCGTTCTAGGCAGCGACGAGCCGGCGCTCCTCCTAGACTGCGATCCCCAGCGCAGCGCAGTGGGCTGGTCCTCGGTGAACCCCCAACCGGATTCGCATCTGACGGTACAGGGTGTGGAAGCGGGAGCGCTGGTCCGCCAGGTGAGAGCAACTGCCGGGGAATACCGTTGGATTGTCATAGATTGTCCGCCGGGCATCACCCGCGTGAACGCAGACGCTATCAGGGTGGCCGACGTCGTGCTCATTCCCTGCAAACCGCGGGTTTGGGACGTGTGGGCCTGTGAGGATATAGTTGCAGCGGTAAAGCTTCGGCAGGCTGGACATGGTGGGTGTCCCAAAGCCGCATTTGTGATCAGCATGGGCCGGCCCCGCACACGCTTTAGCCAAAGCATTGACGCAGCCCTACAGGAGTTGGGTCTCCCGATCCTCCAGGCGCGTACCACGGAACGGGAAGCCTATGCGGTA
>DAOUHE010000005.1:0-48055 GCA_034428715.1 Dehalococcoidia bacterium
TCGCCTCGTCGGCATTGAAATCCGGACTATAGCCCGGCAGATTCACCAATCGCAGGCCCAAGTCTGGAGTAGCCAGGTAGGCACGCATGGCATCACCGCGATGGGCTGGGGCATTGTCCCAGAGCACGATCAGTCGTCCGGTGTGCTTTTCCCGCAGTTGCTTCAGGAAAGCGGTCGGGCTTCAAGGGTTCGTAGTCCACTTGAATGAGTTCCATGGTGTCTTGGGCCAGGTAGCGGTCATCAGCCGCTACGATGGCCACCGGCTGCCCGGCATAATTCACTTTGCCCATGGCCAGGGCCGGTTGTTCGGGCGCGTTAAGCTCGACTACCTGCGATTCACCCGACGTTGTTCTGGTTGGAATATCCTTGATGATTCCTTGGACGTCATCTCCAGTAAGTACGGCCGCCACCCCGGCAAGGTTGCGGGCCGCTGAAACGTCGATGGACCTGATGCGGGCATGGGCATGGGCGTGGGGACTTCGCAGCACCAAAGCATGGA
The DNA here is from genome assembly GCA_034428715.1 of Dehalococcoidia bacterium. Taxonomy (GTDB): domain Bacteria; phylum Chloroflexota; class Dehalococcoidia; order Lucifugimonadales; family UBA3495; genus Io17-Chloro-G2. Next base: position 500 of record DAOUHE010000005.1, read on the forward strand.
GCATCCCGGGCAGCCTCATTTCGTCAACAACGGAACCTTGGCCGGTAATGAGCCTGGTGTCCTCAAAACGTTTCAGTAGCTGCCCTACGTAGCTTACTGGATCCGTCCTTGTAAAGACCGAAGAGATTTCAGGTGGATACGATCGGATATTACCATATCGCCCACAAATGGATTGGAAAGTGACCTCTAGCCGGAAATGTTAGCGTAGGTAGGCAAGCTGGGCGGGATCCAGACCCGCTCATCATAATTTCGCACTAACCGTAGGCGGATTGTTGTCTTACATTAGGGTAAGCATGGCGATTCCGCCAACGACCATCACGATGGCCACCAGCTTCACCGCTAGCGTGCGCCGGTCCAGAGGTTCATCGAGCAACGGGAATGCCGAAGTGCTGAGCAGGGTACCAAAGATGAACACGAAGAGGGGGCGGGTCGCCGTGATGGTGGAGACCAAGGACACGGGGCCCAGGTTGATGGCGGCCACATTAAGCATAATGGCCAATGGCCCCAAACTGAACTCGGCCAGGAACAGCAACAACACAGTCCGCCAACTACCAAGCGCTCCAAATAGCTCCCGAAATGCCCCAGGCCGCCACAAGAATGCAAACGTTACCGCCATGCCGTAATTCCGCGTTGCATACACGAACCACACCGGCAACTCTTCCAGCGCGTATTTGCCGGTCAGCAGCCCTAACGCGGTGAACAGGCTGGCCCCGATCAGGATTGGAAAGGCCCGGTTCAGACGAATGATCCTTCCGCCGCCTGAGCCCCATGTGGAGATGGTGAAGGCGCCGGCCACGACTACCACTATCGCCGCCCATTGTCCCGCCACCAAGGTCTCCCCCAGAAACACCACGGCCAATACCGCCACGAATACGGGAAAGGTGTGGATGATGGCCGAAGCCCTCGAGGCTTCCTCCAGCTTGTAACCCCAGAACATCATCCCCAAGGCGCCGCCCCAACATAAACCCGAAATGGCAGCCGCGATTAGCCGGCCAATGTGAGCATTTTCGGGTAAACCAGTTAGCGCCAGTGAAATGGTGGCGTAGGACAGTAGGGAGATCATCACTCCCATGTAGAAGGCGGGAAGGCTGGGCATATCGTAGGAAGCCAGCCGTTTGTCTAGAACGGTGACCATCCCAAAAATGCCTGCGCTCAGCAGCGCGACCCAAACGTAAGATGAAGTCAAGATTTATTATTGACTTTATTTGCAGCTAAATTCCTAGCAAAGAGGGGGCAGGTAACGGCGTACTATCTTCAATCTTTTTTCCGGGGATGGGAATGGGTTCCTGATCCAGGGCCAACTAGAGTCTACGGGGTATTTCGAAAAACGCGTGCGCCCTCACCCTCGGTCCCTCTCCCACCGGGAGAGGGACCGAGGGTGAGGGCGCACGCCTCACGGAAATCAAACGACGGACCGCTAGCGCCCCTTGCGCTGCAGGAACTCAGGGAAGGCGTCTTCCACGCCGTAACCAACCACCTTCTCCGTGGTGAAATAACGTTCGTTCTCGAACTGGGTGTGCAGGTCTTTCCCCATGTCTTGCATCAAAAGTTCCTTGATGCCCATCACCGATTCGTGGCGGTTTTTGGCGATGACGGTGCAGATCTCCATGGTTTTGGCGCGCAGCTCTTCCTTGGGCACCAGGTGGTTGATCAATCCGATGCGATAGGCCTCTTCGGCCTCGACCACCCTTCCGCTGAACAAAAGCTCCTTGGCCATGGGCCAGCCAACCTGGTTGGGAAGGGTCCAAGTGCAATTGATCCTGCCGTAGGCCGCCGCCAGAAACCGGAATTTGGTGTTTTCGCAGCCGAGCCTGAAATCCAACGAGGATGAAAGCACGGCCCCGCCACCGTAGGCCAGGCCGTTCATCATACCGACGACGGGCTTGGGAGAAGCGGAGATGTCGTAGGACCGCTCGGGAAATTCACCACCGTGAAGCTTTCGCGCCTCGGAGATATTTCCTTTGGCCTCTTCCCTCTGCTCGTGGATGTCGCCCCCCGCCGTAAACGCCCGCTCGCCGGCGCCGGTGATCACGATGCAACCTATGTCGTCGTCGCGGTTGGCCTCCGCCACCGCATCGTGAAGTTCATAGCCCAGCAGGAAGTTCATAGCATTAAGAACTTCAGGGCGGTTCATCGTTAAAATGGCCACCCCTTCTTCTTTTTCTACCAGGATGTGCTGGTAATCCATTCATGCCTCCGTCGAATCAGTCTGACCAAGCCCTAGAGCCTGGAGATTGGTATGCTTATGCCATTGGTCGCGCCCAAGGGCCTCACAGGTTCAAATCCGGCCACGGTCCGCGAACAAGCCAGCGTTTTGATTGTATTGGCTTGGATTAGAGCCGTCAATTATCGGGGCGCATATCCGGGGCGAATTGGCGGAAGATTTCGTGCCGCCTGGCCTTTGTGTTAAGATTCGGGCGGTTTCCAGGCTCGTCTTGGTATTTCAAAGGCCCTCAGGCGCCTTGCTGCCAGACCCCCAAAACCTCGGAGGTGCAACGGTTGTCCACACGAATGAAGGCCGGCGAGGCCGTGATCGAGCTATTGAAACAAGAAGGAGTCACCCACATATTCGGCATCGTTGGGTCGTCCTTCTTGGACATCCTGGACCCTTTGTACGACCGGGACGACATTCAGTTCATCGGCGTCCGCCACGAGCAGGGAGCGGCGCTGATGGCCGACGGTTTCAGCCGCATCTCGGGCAAACCCGGCGTGATCCTGGTGACCAACGGTCCCGGCGTCCTGAACCTGACCTTCGGCGTCGGCTCGGCCTTCGTGGCCCATTCGCCAATGGTGGTGTTGGCGCCCTCGGCATCCCGCGACCACCAATACCGGGATTCCACCCAAGAGTTTGACCAGGTGGCGCTGTTCGCTCCCATCACCAAAGCGTCATTCCCAGTCAATAAGATTGAAAGATTGCCCGACGCGCTTCGCCATGCCTTCCGCGTGGCCACCTCGGGCAAGATGGGTCCGGTGCTGGTGGATATTCCTCGCGACCTCCTGCCCGGCGCGGAGCTGGACCTAGACCTGTCGCCTCCCGAAACCTACCGGACGGGTCAGACCAGGTCTCGTGGGGATAGGGCCTTGATCGATAAAGCTGCCCGGGTCATGCTGGCCGCCCAGAGGCCGGTGATCGTTGCCGGGGGCGGTGTGGTGTGGAGCAACGCCGGAAGCGAAGTGACCCGCATGGCGGACCTGCTGGGCGCGCCCATCGTAACGTCTTACGGGCGGGCCGACGCCGTGCCCAACGACCACCCCCATTTCCTGGGGCATCTGGGCCGGCTGGGATCGGAAGAAGGCGCTGAAGCCATTCGCCAAGCCGACGCCATCCTGGCTGTGGGGACTCGCCTGGGCCAGTCCACAACCTTCTTTGATAACCGGTTCGTTCCAGCCGGTGTCCCCATCGTCCAGATTGAGATAGACCCCAGGGAACTGGGCCGCAACTATCCCATTGCGGTTGGCATCGAGGGCGACGCCAAGGCTGTCATGATGGAGCTCTTGGACTTGGTGCAACAGGCCGAGCCTCGCCCCGATCCAGCCTGGGTGTCCGAGATCGGCGATTGGTATGCCCGGCGAAGCCAACGGCTGGAAGACGAAGGCAACCTTTCGTCGATGCCGGTGAAACCCCAGCGGGTATACGCTGAGCTGCGCAAAGTCATACCCCGCGACGCCATCATCGCCCTAGACGCGGGCCTGGCGCCCAACTTCGGCCAGGACCGGCTCATGTACTACGAACCCCGCAGCCTGATGACGTCCCTGGACTTGGGCGGCTTGGGCTTCAGCTTCCCCGCGGCGATAGGCGCTAGTTTCGCCGCCCCAGACAGGCCGGTGATCAACTTCAATGGGGACGGTGGGTTCCTGTTCAACGCCCAGGAATTTGAAACGGCCGTCCGCTACGGGCTGAAATTGGTCACCGTGGTCATGAATAACGACTGTTGGGGTTCGGAAAAAGCCTACCAGCGATACGCGTTCAACGAGCGCTACGTGGGAGCCGACACCGTCAATCCCCGCTTCGACAAGTACGCCGAGCTTTTCGGAGGCACCGGCTTCTACGTTGAGCGGCCCGAAGACATCGGAAACGCCATGTTGGAAGCCCTGAAAATAGACGGGCCCAGCATCATAGAGATTCCCATCGATCCCGACGAGATGCCCAGGCCGGCCCGGTTGGCCGATGTTCAAGCGCCCAGATCGGGGTCGTGATCCCCGGCCTTTGGCTTTATAATCAAGATATGGAACAACCTTTACTCGCCAGCGAAGTTACGATTCAGGATGATGCCATCATCATCCTATGGAACGACGGGCACCGAAGCCCATACCCTCACCGGTACCTGCGGCTGCGGTGCCAATGCGCCAACTGTGTCGATGAGATGAGCGGCAAACCCCGGCTGGACCCTGACTCCGTCCCCGCGGACGTGAAGGCCATCGACCAGATGCCAGTGGGAAACTACGCCGTCCAGTTCCTATGGAGCGATGCCCACTATACCGGTTTGTATCCCTTCCGGTTCCTGCGCTCGGTCTGCACCTGCATCCCCTGCAATCAGGCCAGAGACCAATCCGGCACACCGGGTTAGCTACCAGCCCACGAGCGCCTGACCCATCCCAATATCATGACATGCTTAGTCAGCCGCAGCGGCGAAGCATCTGGGGAGGGGCGTTCCCTGTTCATGTAGAGGGCTCTTCCACCCAAGCCACCAGACCATGATTGAATCCGCCTGCCGTGCCGAAAGTCTACGCGGGAGATTCGGATAAAGGCGATGACGACGGCATGTTGTGGGACCGCAACGGCTTGGTGGTGGAATGTTTCAGGTGGGGAGCGGTGAAGGAGTTGGACTTGAAGGAAAAGGTGGAGAGCTGCCGTTCACTCGGCTGGCCGCAGGCAGCGCAGGGCGCGGACTCCGTGGCTTTGGAAACAGGCCGCAACAGTTCGAATTCGGCGTCACACTCGGCGCAATAATATTCGTAAATAGGCATGGTCACCTCCCGCGCATGGATTATATACTAACGTTGATTTAAATACGGGCCCCAAGCCTCCCGGTAACGCTACCAGCGGAAGGGGAATACAATGTTGGACCGGCCCCTGGCCGCGGTCTATGACAAGCTCAGCGCCAATCAGGAGCTCAGTTGAATGGGTGGCGCCCGCCGCGGGCTGTTGCCGGACCTGAGTGGCGAGGTGCTTGAGATCGGCGCGGGCACCGGAGTCAATTTCCAATATTATTCACCCGAAGCGCGGGTCACGGCCATCGAGCCCAGCCCCAACTTCTCCAAACGGGCCGAAACCAAGCTGGCCGGCGCCCAGGCAGCCGTCGAACTCAAACAGGCCGACGTCCAACATTTGCCCTTCGCTGATGATGCCTTTGACGCCGCCGTGGCCACGCTGGTGTTTTGCACCATACCAGACCCAATGGTAGCCCTGGCCGAGGTCCACCGTGTGACCAAACCCGGAGCCCCGATGTTGTTGATCGAGCACGTCCGGGCCCAATCTCCCATCAAGAGATTCATCTTGAATCTGTGGGGCCCTTGCCACAAGGTCCTATTCGTTGGTTGCCACCTAAACCGGGATACCGAGGCAAAGGTCAGAGCGGCCGGGTTCCAAGTTCAAGAGGTAAGACAACTCGCTTTGGAAGCGGGCTTAGTCCCGATCATGCTGATCCGAGCTATCAACCCCGAGGGCTAGAGTGAGACTGCCTGGTGGCACAACCGCCCCACCCAAGAACGGATATAGACCAATCTGAACTCAGTGAGGAAACCGGGATGACTGATGCCAACGATGTCGTGATCATAGGCGGCGGAGCCGCCGGCTGCGCCGCGGCCTACTACCTAGGACTGGCCGGAATCTGCTCCACCATCATCGAGGGCGACGCCGTGGCCAGCCAGGCGTCCGGATACGCGGCGGGCTTGTTGAACCCGTTGCAAGGATCAGACATCCCCGGACTGCTGGGACCGCTGGCCATGGAGTCCTTCAAGATGCACCATTCCTTGGCGGAAGAGCTCCCCGCGGCAACGGGCATCGATTACGAGACCCGCATAGTCACCCAGGTGAAAATGGCGATGGACGAATCGGAAATTCCGGACCTTGAAGCGACATTTAGAATTTTCGATGGGGTTCCGGGATTTGAGGCCCAACGCCTGGACTCGGCGGAACTCCATTCCCTTGAACCCCGGCTGGGTCCCTGGGTGATCAGTGGGGTATATACCAAGGGCAACGTGGGCCTGGACAGCTATAAATATACTTTGGCCCTGGCAGCGGGGGCGGAAAAACTGGGAGCCACAGTGCGGGCGGGCATCGTGCGGGGCCTGGAACGGTCCGGCGGGCGGGTGACCAAGGTGTTACTGGAAGATGGCGAGATCTCCTGCGGCGCTCTGGTATTAGCCATGGGTCCCTGGTCCCGGATGGCGGAGCCCTGGCTGGGTGCCTACATTCCGGTGGACCCTCTGAAAGGAGAGATACTCAGGGTCGAGCCATCGGGGCCACCCCTGGCCCACGACTTTTCCGGTGGCGGCAGCTCGCTCTACCCCAAACCCGACGGCCTGGTTTGGTGCGGCACCACCGAGGAGTGGCGAGGCTTTGACCGGCAGCCCCTGGAATCGACCCGGCAAACGTTGATGGAACGGGCCGCGCGGCTGATGCCGGATTTGGCGCAGGCCCGGCTGTCGCTGCACACGGCTTGTCTGCGTCCAGTCACCCCCGATTGGCTGCCCATCATAGGCAAGCCCCCCGGATACGAAAACGTGATTCTGGCCACCGGAGCGGGCAAAAAGGGCATCATGCTCAGCCCCGGATTCGGCAAGGCCGTGGCCGACCTGATTTCCAGCGGCGAAACCCAGATGCCGGTCTCAGATTTCACCCCCGGCCGGTTCAGCCAACCGGATAAAGACTAGGCGCTTGCGGTGGCTCCCTTCCTAATACCCGTAACATTTTTTCAAATCAGGAGTGACTCATGACCAGCACGATATCCAACGAAACCCAGGCTACTGGGGCGCTAAGAGATATTAGAGTGGTGGATTTCGGCCACCATATTCCCGGACCGCTGTTGGGAATGTTATTGGCCGACCAGGGCGCGTAGGTCATCAAGGTTGAACGGCCAGAAGGCGACCCGGCCCGTAGCCAGCCGGCATTCGCAACGTGGAACCGAGGGAAGCGTTCTGTGGTGTTGGACCTCAAGTCAGACGATGGCCGGCAAGCGGCCGAGAAACTGGCCGCCACCGCCGACGTCTTGATCGAGAACTTCCGCCCCGGAGTGGCCACCCGGCTGGGCATCGGCTACGAAACCCTTTCCCAGCAAAACCCACAGTTGATTTATTGCTCCCTTCCGGGATTTAGCAACACAAGCCCAGACCGCTCCCGGCAAGGTTGGGAGGGGATCGTCGCCGCGTCAACTGGGGTTTATTCGAAGATCGAAGAACAGACTGAACCGTTGTTTTTGCCCCTGCCCGTGGCCAGCACCTTTGCCGCCATCCTGGGGTCGGTTTCGGTAGCCATGGCCCTGGGAGCCAGGGACAAGACGGGCAAGGGTCAGCACATTGAAGTGCCTATGTACGACGCCATGTTTTCCGCCATGGGAAGCCACCTGGTGAAACTCCACGAAATGGAGACGGTTGAACTGTTCCAACTGCCTCGGACAATCATGGCCCGCCAATACGAATGCGCCGACGGCCGTTGGGTGCAAAACCACGGCATGTACGAAAGATTCATCGGCCAGTTCCTCCAGGCGGCCGGCCGCACCGAATGGCTGGAAGAATTGGTATCCGCCTACGGCAAGCCCCTGGACCCCGATTACGGGCAAATGTGGTTGGAACGGTTTCAAGGGGTTTTCCGAGAGAAGACGGCCAAAAAGTGGGAAGACGCCATCAACGCCGCAGGCGGGGCGTGCACTGTCTGCAAGACCATAGATGAATGGATGGTCCACGAACACGCCATCGCCGCCCAAATGGTGGTGGAGGTCGATGACGCCAAGCTGGGAAAAATGAAACAGCCCGGCGTCCAGGTTAGGCTCAGGGACACCCCCGGCGCGATTCAAGGCCGGGCGCCGACGCTGGGGGAGCACACGGCTGAAGTGCTGGCGGAATTAAAAGCCGCCGATGTCAGAAAACCAGTGGTCCCCGCATCGGCCTCCGCGAATCTAACTGGAGTGCTGGACGGGATAAGGGTGTTAGACCTGGCTATCGTTTTGGCCGGTCCGACCTGCGGCCGCACCCTGGGCGAATTTGGCGCCGAGGTGATCAAGATCGACGACCCTCGGTGTCCCTACGCCGCCGAAGGGAATATAGACGTTAACCGGGGCAAACGCAGCATACGGCTGGATCTGAAAAGCCAGGAAGGCAAGGACATCTTTTGGAAGTTGGTGGAAACGGCCGACGTGGTGGTGGAGAACAACCGCAAGGGCGCAATGGAACGCATGGGGTTGGGCTACGAGGCGGTGAGCAAAAAAAAGCCGGACATCATATACGCTTCCCTCAACGCCTTTGGCTACGACGGCCCGTGGAGCCAGCGGCCCGGTTGGGAACAGTTGGCCCAGGCTACCAGCGGCATCCAGGTCCGCCGGGGCGGCCGCGATGGCGCTCCTAAGCTTCTTCCATACCCCATGAACGACTACGGCACCGGTCTGCTGGGGGCCTATGCGGTGGCCCTGGCATTGCATGAGCGCAACCGCACCGGCAAAGGCCAGTCGGTGGACAGCGGACTGACCCTCACCGCTTGTCTGCTTCAATCGCCCTATTTCCTGGACTACCAAGGCTATCAGCGCAACGAACCGGAAGGTCTCGGCGCCAGGGGCCACTCTGCCCTGTCCCGCCTATATGCCGCTAACGACGCCGGCGGTGACGGTTGGCTCTTCCTACATTGCCCCCAAGAAGAGGACTGGACCAACCTCACGAACCTTAGGGAATTCTACAACCTGGCCAGCGACCCCCGGTTCGCCACGGCCCAAGCTAGAGAGGATAACGACCAAGAGTTGGCCCAAGAGCTTTCCGATATCTTCAGCTTGAAAGACGGGAGCAAAGGCCGGGACGAATGGGTGAGCATGCTCAACGCCGGGTCGGTCAGCGCGGCGAAAAACCTGGCCCTTCCCGATTATCGTGATGATCCATACGTCCGCCAAGCGGGCCTCATCGTCACCAGAGACCATCCCGGCCAGGGCAGCGCCGACCATCTGGGGCCCACGGCCCGGCTTTCAGATACCCCCATGCGTGTGGGACGTCCCACGCCGATGCTGGGAGCGGAAACCAACGAGATATTGCAAGAGATCGGCTTGTCACCGGAAGAGATCGAGGCACTGATAGCGTCGGGGATAGTCGCGCAGGCTTGACCAACTGGACCGGCGGCAATGCCCTGGAGTGTCAAGTTTCGGTAGTGGCGACGCACCACCGTAAGTGTTAAACTTCGGAAACTGCCGGGCGCCCGTCGGAGGCAGGCCGGACCGTCCATTTTTATCGAATGTGGCCCCATTTGGGTCCGTAGGAAAGGGGGACCAGGTTGCTTAGGCTCTATAACACCCTGACCAAGAAAGTGGAAGAGGTCCAACCCGTAACACCCGGGCGGGTGACCATGTACACCTGCGGTCCTACCGTCTACCGCGACGCCCACATCGGCAACCTGCGCACCTACATGATGGCCGATTGGATCCGGCGGGTGGCCGAAGCCAACGGTCTCGAAGTTTACCAGGTCAAGAACATCACCGACGTGGGCCACATGCGCCAGGAGGCGCTAGAGACCGGCGGCGATAAGATGATTCTGTCGGCCCTGGCCGAGGGTAAAACGGTGCAGGATATCGCCGACTTTTATGCCGCTGCCTTTCACCGGGACGAAGCTAGGCTGAATATCCAAAAGGCCCACGTTTTTCCCGAGGCCACCAAACACATCCCAGAGATGGTGGAGATGGTTGGCAAATTGATGGCCAACGGTTCCGCCTACGAAAAGGGCGGAAACATCTATTTCGACGTGGCCAAATTCGAGGGCTACGGCAAGTTGTCCCGCAACACCGGCGCCGACCTTTTGGAAGGCGTACGCGCCGAAGCGGATCCACTGAAAAAAGACCCTAGGGACTTCACCCTGTGGAAAGCGGCCGAGGAAGGCCGGGACTTGAAATGGGAAAGCCCGTGGGGGGACGGATTCCCGGGCTGGCACATAGAATGTTCCGCCATGGCCCACAAATACCTGGGCGAGCGCTTCGATATACACACCGGCGGGGTGGACAATATCTTCCCCCACCACGAAGACGAGATCGCCCAGAGCGAGGCTACCTTCGGGCATCCCCACGTGAATTACTGGGTCCATGCCCAACATCTGCTGGCCGACGGAGCCAAGATGGCCAAGTCCTCTGGCAACGTTTTCCTTCTTGATGAATTGATATCCCGGGGATTCGACCCCATGTCCTTCCGGTATCTTTGTATGACCATTCGGTACCGCAACCGCATGAATTTCACCTTCACCTCCCTCAGGGCGGCGGAGAAGGCGCTTAACAACATTAGGAACCGCATGTGGGTGTGGAACGATCTGCCGGTTTTGAAAGGCCAGGTGACCGACTCCGAACCTTGGCGTCAAAAGTTTTGGGCCGCGGTGGAAAACGACTTGGACCTGCCCGTAGCCCTGGCTCACACCTGGGATATGATCCATTCGGACCTGTCGCCCCAAGCCAAACGGGCGTTGCTGATGGAATTTGACCATATCTTTGGCTTGGACTTGGACCAGGTCCCGGCGGCCTTCTCCGTGCCGGACACGGTATCCGCCACCATAGACCAACGTGTCACATTAAGAAACCAAGCCGACTTCGCCAATGCCGACGCTTTGCGGTCTCAGGTCTCCGCCAGCGGATTCCTGGTCCAGGATACGCGGCAACAATCCCGAATCCGCCCTAAGACCGGGTTGGAGCAGCGCAACGAACTCTGGAGTTCGGTGTCGTCGTCCCGCGAGGTGGAATCGTACCTGGGGCAGCCTTCCCCGGTGGACTTTACTTTCATCCTCAACGCCTACAGTTACCCCGAAGACGTGCAACGGTGCGTCGCCAGCATGGTTGCATGTTCCCAGGGATATTCCAGCGAGATCATAGTCATCGACAACGGTTCCACCGACGGCACCGGCGAGTGGTTGGAAGAGTTCCAAGCCGGTAATCCTAGCATGCGAGTGATCCATTGCGACCATAACGTTGGCGATGCGGCAGGTAAGAATATCGGCTTGAAACTGAGCCGTGGCAAGCACATCATCGTCTTGGACGGATCGGCCGAGATCGTGGGCAACATTCTTGATCCGGTCCGCATCACCCTGGAAGATCAGGGTGTGGGAATCTTTGGGCCCTACGGGCTGACGACAGACGATATGCAGCATTTCCATGAGGAGGTGGAGCAGGGGGAAGCCGACGCCATGCAGGCCTATTGCATGGCCTTCCGGCGGGACGCCGTCAACACCGTGGGCCTGATGCGGGAATGTTTCCGCTTTTACCGCAATCTAGACATCGACTATTGCTTCCAGTTCAAAGACAAAGGTTTCCGCGTCGTGTCTGACAGCACGTTGCCACTGGTGCGGCACGAACACCGGCAGTGGACCGAACTGGATGACAACCAGCGGGACGAACTGAGCCGTAAGAATTTCGGTCGGTTCCTGAAACGCTGGGGCAACCGCCCCGACCTCCTCATCTCGGCCGACGCCAAAGGCTTCGAACAGTCACATTTCCGCCACTGATTCCGCTTCAACCCCAGGCCGGCCAATTAGACGCTGTCAACGTCCGCCAGCAACAAGCGGAATACTGGGCCGTTTTTCTAGCCAACCCCGGAACCGCTCCACCAACTCGTGCCAAACCAACAACCCCGGTACTAGTACTGTCATCGGATGACGCTGGCCGGATGATGTTCCGTCCCGTGGCCATGGCGGTCCCTTTGGTGAGCCCCAATTGGGTCGGTAACCCCAGCGCGGACCAGCACCTAATCATATGCTATCACGAAGTAAGCACATAATATGATAATGCATGACCCATTTATATGTCGTACTTAACCCGAATCAGGTATTAATGACAGACAACTTCACTGAAAGAACCAATCCAAAGGTTCTGGTACCAATGCTATTTTGGGTATCGTAATCAAATTTCAAACCATCACCTTGAACCGTATCCCAAACCTATTTGATAGGTAATAAGACATTGCCGAATAGTAAACGAATATAGCAAAACTCTACATAATTCAGCCAGCGTGATTTCTCTTGACTGGGCTGGTACTCTTTGCTAGAGTCCAGGCATACCCCAGGCTCAACTTTCGCTTTCAGTCCCGGCCCCGGAGTCGCTGATCCATGGAGGATATTGCCCAAAGGCTTCTGGCTGGCGACCAACGGGCCCTTTCCAAATCGCTCTCATTGCTGGAGTGGGGCTCGCCGGAAGCCGCGGGGGTAATGAAGGCCATAGACCCCCATACCGGGAGATGCTACACCATAGGCGTCACCGGCCCGCCGGGCGCCGGGAAAAGCACGGTGGTTGACCGGCTGGCCGAACTGCTGAGGAGCCAAGGCTTAACCGTTGGAATCATTGGGGTAGACCCATCTAGTCCGTTTAGCGGCGGTGCCCTGCTGGGGGACCGCATCAGGATGCAGCGCCATTATCTGGACCCAGGTGTCTTTATCCGCAGTGTAGCCATTAGGAGTCAAACCGGCGGAGTGCCCCGCTTGGTCAAAGGCATGGTGAGGCTTTTGGACGCGGCGGGCAAAGACATCGTATTAGTGGAAACGGTGGGAGTGGGGCAAGCTGAATTGGGAATCATGGGTGTGGCGGATACCGTTTTGGTGGTCTTGGTGCCTGAGTCGGGGGATGCGGTGCAAACCCTGAAAGCAGGCATCATGGAGATTGCCGACATCTACCTGGTGAATAAATCGGACCGGGACGGGGCCAACCAGATGGCGGCGGCTATCACAGCAATGCTTCTAACTTCCCTTAGCCGTCCTGAGTGGGATCCTCCGGTATTACTCACCGCCGCCCAAACCGGTGACGGCATCGAGGAATTGTGGGAGCAGATCAAAAAGCACCAGGCGTTTTCCACGGCTAACTCCCAACTTCAAAAGCGCCGGGAACGGCGCCGGGAGCAAGAGTTTTTGGAGGTAGTGGAAGAAGAGCTTGGCAAAAGGCTAAAAGCCCTGGTGGGAGAAGACCCGATAATAAGGTCCGCTTTGAATGAAATAGCCAGCAAAGGACTGGAACCATATTCAGCGGCTTTGGAAATTTTGAGCGCCGGTTTAGATTTTGCACCAGGTTGGCAAATGGGGACAGCCCAGGCGGAAGACCGCGACTAATCAAGCCCTTCAGATTCACGGCCGCCCAACATCGTAATGTTTTCGTAATGTCTTTGACAAATTTTTTATGAGGATGCCTTATAAAGTCAGTGCGCATGGTTGAGGCAATTCGCGCCGACCCGTTGGCGGGCTTACCAAAGACCGTGGCCGGATCTTTGTCCGGTGAAATCGTCTTTAAGTAAATGCCAGGGGGTATTGAATCACCTCCTGGATCCAGTGAACATATCAAGCAACAGATGTGGTTGGTTGGGAGAGGAAAGATGTTGATACTAGGAGTTGACCTGCGGGCTTCATCAAAACGCTCCAGTACTGTGGTGGCGTTAAACGACGAATCTAATGTGGTATTCTTTGATTCCTTCGACCATGATCCTGAATTACAGGAGATGGTGGACTCGTACAAGCCTGACCTCATCGCCATAGGCGCCCCGCTGGGACTTCCCGGCGGGTTGTGCTGTCTTGAGACCTCTTGTTGCTGCCGGTTTTCGAACCCCCGGAACAAGGGCCGGCAGTCGGAAATTGATTTGGCCCGTATGGGGATAAGTTGTTTTTTCACCAACAAGGGATCGATCATTCGCAATTTGATCTACAGGAGCATTGAGCTGAACAAACACCTGTCGAAAATGGGATACGAGGTGATAGAGGTTTATCCACATGCCACCAAGGTGCTCCTTTTCGGCGACAACGCACCGCCAAAGAATAGCCCCGACAGCGTAACCTTTTTGAAAGAAAAGCTCACACCGTTGGTCCCAGGATTGGACTTGCACCTGGACGGGATGGACCGGAACACCTGCGACGCGGTGCTCAATGCCTATACCGCCGTGCTCCATTGGGGGGGGAAGACCGACATGGTGGGGACCGAAGAAGAGGGCATGGTGATCTTGCCCAAATTACCTAGCTGAGACCTTCCCCAAAGGTAACGCAACAGACCAAAAAAACCACACCCCCAGACCATCCATGGCTTCAGGCGGCGGTCTCGCTGGGTAATCAATCCGCTTGAATGACGGATAGCGCAACCCTAAATAGCGAAAGACCCCCAATTCGCCTGAGGCTGGTTGGGGGCCTTTCGCTGGTTATAGCATCTACGAAGAAGAGTCGTTATCCCCTTGCTGTTGGTTGCCGCTCCCCATACCCAGGAACGGGGCGAGCATGTTGGTGAATTCCATCGGGAATATCCACTTGGTGGACGGGCTCTCTCCCAGCGACTTTAGGGTGTCAAAATACTGAAGGCTCATGGTCTTGGCGTCCACGGTGTTGGCCACCTGATAGATCTTATCCAGCGCCGAGCTGAAGCCCTCGGCCCGCAGGACCTGAGCCTGCTGATCCCCCTCGGCCCTTAATATTTCCGCTGCCCGTGAACCTTCCGCCTCCAAGATAGCCGCCTGCCTCTCACCCTCGGCCCGGTTGATCTGGGCCTGGCGTTGGCCCTCGGATTCGGTTATCTCGGCGGTTTTGATGGCTTCGGCCGACTTCTCCCGCTCCATGGCCGCTTTGACTCCCGGAGGCGGGTCTATCTCGTTGATCTCGACTTGGGAAACCTTTACTCCCCAGCGCTCCGTGACTTCATCCATCCTCAACTGCATTTGGTCACGAATACGCTCCCGTTCCGTCAACGCTTCGGACAGGGTGGTTGAGCCGATGACGGCCCGCAGCGTGGCAAAGGCCAGGTTGACCACCGCCAATTCAAAGTTCTGGACTTCCAATACCGCTCGTTCCGCCATATCCTCCATCACCCGGTAGTAGATGACGAAATCCATATCCACCACCACGTTGTCGGCGGTGATGTATTTCTGGGTAGGGACCCGGGCGACTCGTTCTCGCAGGTCAACCTTGGTGCCCTGATACATGACAGGGATCAGTATATGAAGACCCGGCCGGCGGCTCCCGACGAAGGTGCCGAACCTTTGAACGACCATCCGCTGGTAGGCCTGGACTACTACCACTCCTGACGACATGGGCCCTCCTACGACGAATTTTTCCTCAAAGCATTCTTTTGACAGGCTAATCATTGGCACTCGTGGACGGAACCACGGTTAAAATCAAGCCATCAACCCCAACGACGGTGACCGATTCGCCAACGTTTATCACGTTACCATCCTGACTGTCCGCTGTCCAGGATTCATTCCCCACCTGGACGATCCCTCTAGGGTCCAGTTCACCGGTGACCGTTGCCGCTAGGCCAATTAAGGATGGATGGCTAGGTTCTCGGCCACCGCGCCGGGACCTGTAAACCTCCCAGGCCACATATGCCACGCTCACGGCCAGGACCCCGGCGCTTCCGGCCAGAAGCCACCGGCTCACGGAAACCTCGGGAAGGGTGGGAGACACATCCCCAAACTGGTTGAAAAGAAGCAGCCCGCCCACCACGAAACTGACAATCGAGCCGGCTCCCAATATTCCAAACCCGGAAACCTGGGTTTCCAGCACCGCCAGCAACACCGCCATGATGATGAATGCGGCTCCGGCCCAGTTGACCGGGAGATTTCCCAATGCCAGGAAGGCCAGTAGCAGGCATATTCCCCCCACCACACCGGGGGCGATAAGTCCAGGATTGAACAATTCGACGACAATGCCCAACCCGCCGATTGTGAGAAGAATGAATGAGACGTTGGGGTCGGAGATGAATTCCAGGAAATTCTCCAGCACGTTTTTATCCACCCGCCGGATATCTAGACCCCGGGTAGCCAATACCCGTTCGTGGTCCTCTCCCGAAATCTGGACACTTCGCCCGTCCAACTGTGTCAGAAGGTCTTCCAGGTCCTCGGCTATGAGATCTATGATGCCCAGTTCCAGGGCCTCGGAAACCGTGAACGATGCTGCTTCCCGAACGGTTCTTTCTAGGGCGTCCTCGTTTCGGCCGCGCTCCTGCGCAATGCTGCGGATCAAAGCGGCCGCATCGTTCTCTATCTTGCTGGCCAGGGTCTCTTCAATTTCCTCTCCGGTGGCCGAAACTGGGGTGGCGGCGCCGATGTTGGTGCCCGGGGCCATGACCGCGACATGGCTGGCGGCAGTCAAAAATGTGCCGGCCGAGCCCGCCCTGGCGCCCTTGGGAGACACGTAGACCGCCACGGGAACGGGCGATTCCAGCAGCACCTCGACGATGCTTCTAGTGGAACTTAGCAAACCGCCGGGTGTATCTAGTTCGATGACCACCAGTTCTGCTTGATTGTCCAGGGCGAGGGTGATGGTCCGTTCGATATACCGGGTCTTTACGTCGTTGATTATCCCGTCAACCGTGATTGCCAGAGCATGGGGACTTTGTGACTGGGCCTGGGCCCTGCCCAAGATCGGCCCCACCAATCCCGCGATGAATAGTATGGCGAACACCGAAAATAAAATTAGTCTAATTCGGACGGCTAGCAGCATCTTGACTCGCCGAAAACGCCAGTATCGCCATTTTGCAAAATCGGTGGCCCGCTGGCCAGGCCTGTGCCTTAAAGGACTGGCTGGCTGATCATTTAAACCATTGGGCAAATGGTTAGGCTGAAGCGCAAATCATTCAGGATCAACCTTTGCGCTAGATACTTGGCTGCGTTGCCCGGCCCAATATGCCACCTTCTCTAACGTAGATGACCGCCTGGTTCCCAAATGCGCCCGTGGTAGGAACATTCGGAGTTCCCGCCAAATGAACGGCGGAGCTTGCCTAAACCACAGGAATCGCGAACTCCGGTTCAGGCTGGCGGGCAAAACGGGCAAGTAAGGGATTGATCAGACATAGCGCGCCACCCAAAGCGGAATTCCCCATCACTTTGGCGATGGCCCGGCTGTGCCAATCGAACGAAACGTCAGGAGAACTCATCAGGTCCGTGTGAACCCCAGCGGCCACCGCCTGACGCATCAACGATCCTATCTGCCGGTCGTTTAGAAATTCGAACAAACGCCGGGCCGAATAACCCACTTCCAATTCATGTGCCAACAGTTCCCGCCAGCGCCGGTGGTATTGGCTGAGCTTGCCCGCAGAAAGATCGCCCGCATCCAGGCAATTGGCCAGGATCTCAGCGGCGATCTCACTGCACATCAAGGAGTAATAGATCCCGCCGCCGGTGGTCGGCTTCACATGGCCGGCGGAATCTCCCACCACCAGAACCCGGTCAGCGTAGGTCCGCTTCAACGGCCGAAGCGGCACCCCCCAACATGCTGACTCTTCAATGACCGATGTAATACGCCCAAGCGCCATTTGCCGTGATATGAAGAAAGCCAAATGGCTGGGCGCATTTCGGCGGGACATCAATCCCACCAGAGCCCGGTCTCGCCCCGTGGGCGCCAGCCACGCGAAAAACCCCGGCGCCACGTCTTGGCCTAGATGGACTTCGATCTCATCAACGTCTCTGGTGGCGACTAAGGCTTGAACCCCGGCCACATGATCTGACACGGAACCCAATCCCAATTGGCGGGTAAGGGGAGATCCGAAACCGGCGGCCAACACCAGGGACCTGGCGTGATAAACTCCTCGACCGGTTGCCACCGTCACTCGCTGCCGGTCCCGGTCCACCGTCGCCACCCGTTGTCCCAAAAGATATCGGGCGCCGGCGGATTTAGCCCGCTGGGCAAAGGAGGCCACATAGGCCACCCGGTCAATGATCTTGGCTTTAGGAAAGGGGGTATCAAACCGCACCGTAGGGCCGGAAGGGGCCACCACCTGCGCGGAACAAGCCTCATAAAGAATAAACCGCGGGTCAACTGGGAAACGGCGGTCACACTCTTGGCCGATGATTCCGGTGCACACCTTGTTTCCAATGTCTATCCGAGAATCGATCACGGTAACGGAATACCCTTGGAGGGCCAGCGATAACGCCGTATTATTACCGGCAGGTCCGGCGCCCACAACAATCACATCATCCAACTCAGCAGACCTCGGCGGATGCCCCCACGATTGGGGCGGTTAATGGCGAGTGACGATTATACTATGGGACGCAAAGTGAAGCCAAGGCAGCTACCCTTGGCATTTGTCGCAATTGACGGGCTGGAAACAGATTACGGGCACTCTCCTTCGTTTCCATATCCCAGAACCAGTGGCCCGAGCCTTTGGTCCGTCCCAATTTTGCCAGTTGCTGGCCAGGCTTGACGAATCCCTTGACACTGCCTGGCTAAGGTGTAAAATGAGGCTGAGTTAGAAATTGGTCTGACCACTTTACGCCATGCAGACGCTAGAATCAAAGGTAGGCCGGAGGCTGTACGAAGACATCGTACAGCAGTTTCATGCTCTCATCCGCCAGGGTGAGTTGCAGCATGGCGCCAGACTTCCTTCGGAACGGGCCATGGCTGAGCAATTCAAGGTTAGCCGCGGCTCGGTGCGCGAGGCCATACGTTCATTGGAACTACAGGGATTGGTGGTCACCAAACGAGGCGCCGGCACCTTCATCAACACCCGGGACTTGGAATCGGTGGTGGCGTTGCTGGCGTCGACCCTCAGTTCCGGCCCCGGCTCGCTGGACACCCTGGACGACATATTTGAGATGCGCCACGTCCTGGAACCTCAGATCGCCGCCATGGCCGCCCTCAGGGCCAGTCCAGAAGAGGTCGCTGGATTAGCCGAGATACTCGTGGAGCAGGAACGGCAGATCTCTAACGGTGAAACCGGGGTCGACGCGGATACGGCTTTCCATTTCGCTCTGGCCACCGCCACCCACAACGCCGCGTTGATCAAGGTGGTGAGCGCCGTCGAAGATATACTTAGCCGTTCCCGAAACCAGACTTTGCAGGCACCGGGAAGGCCAGGCCGGTCACTCGCTTCCCACCGGCGGATTTTGGAATCGATCAAACTTGGCGATTCCGAGGAAGCGCGCCGGGCCATGGACCACCATTTGGCGGTGGTTGAACCGCCGGAAATTGCGAGCGGTCAGCGGTCAGGCATCAGCTATCAGGGGGAAGCACTAGAACTAACCGCTGATTGCTGACGGCTGACAGCTAAAAAAAGGAGGAACTGCCATGAGCACAGTCGCCGTGGAGGTGGTGTACCGAGGGATTTTCCAGAAAAGTCTGGCGCGGAACATTGTGCGTGCCATAGTTTTTGCCGCCCGGAAAGAGGGCAAAATAGGGACGGCTTTTGGCCGTTATGGAGACTCTCCCGAGCGCAATGGTATCCCCGCTAAACAGTTCGCCATCGTCGCCGACGATCCCATAGAACTGGAAGAGAGCTTGGCGGTGTACGAAGCTTCGGAGGTGGACGTCACCATCAACGTGGACGACACCATGTGCAAGGGCGTGGAGTCTTGGGCCTGGTACGGTTTGCAGCCCATCAACGAGTTGACCAAGCCCAACGGCACCCTCATCGTGACCTCTAGGCAAGATGCCGACTCTTTGGTAGAGGACATACATCAGAAAGACTCTCCTTACAACCTGGCCATCGTGCCCGGCACCGTCAGCTTCTCCGGTCTGTGGGTATATAAAGACGACCACACCGACGTCCGGATATTGGGCACCCTTTGCCGGGTTTGCCCACAGTTGGTCACCCTGGATTCCATGCTCCAGGTAATCCAGGAGCAGTGGGGCGACGAGGTGAAGGTGATCTCGGCCCAAAAAACCTACGACCGGGTTGCCACCAGACTGGTGGAGCCCGGAGAGGGCAACAGCGAAACCCCCTTCAAGTTTGACCTCCCCGGTTGGACTCAGATGGAGGAGGGTTTGGTGATCAGGGGCATTGAGCAAGGCGGCGGTTTCCGGGGCGGAGAGGAGGGCTACGAGCCCATCCGAAATTCGGTGTTCAAGAAGTGGAGCACCAGGTCCATGAGGCCGGTGATCAATTTCGAGACCTGCATCAAGTGCACCCTCTGTTGGTTGCAATGTCCCGACACTTGCTTCGACGTTACGCCCGACGGCCTATACGACGCCAACATGGAGTCGTGCTGCGGCTGCGGCGTCTGTGAGGCGGTGTGCCCGGTTCCCGAGTGCGTCACCATGGTGAGCGAAGCAGATTTCAACGATAACAACAGCCAGTGGGAGATGTGGCAGAAAGATAAGGACGGCTACAATAGTTGGATGACCGGCCTGGTGGAGAAACAAAAGACTGAAGCCCGAACCCACGGTTACCACCACCTCGGCGGCTACACCGAAGAGGTTGCGGCCACGGAGGACGACTAATGACCAGCTTGCAAACTCAGCCTGCCCAACAAGGCACCGAAGAGCTGATCAGCGGCAGCGAGGCCATTGCAATTGCGTGTTCCCTAGCCGACGTGGACGTCATCACCGCTTATCCCATCCGCCCCTACGACACGGTGATGCAATACGTCTCCAAGCTCAAGGCCGACGGCGCATTTGACTGCGATTTTATCGTCGCCGAAAGCGAGCATTCCCAGTTCGAGATCGTCAAGCACGCCTCCTCAGTGGGGGCCAGGACATTCTGCGGCTCCAGCGGGGTGGGTTGGTTCTACGCCTTTGAAGCGATCACGGTGACCGCGGGCCTCCGGCTGCCGGTGGTGGCCATGGTGGGCAACCGGGCGTTGGACGATCCTGGCGCCTTCGGCGTGGAGCACAACGACGCCTTGGCCGTGCGGGACCTTGGCTGGATGCTATACTGGGCGGCAACCGCGCAGGAAGCACTGGACATCGCTTTGTTGGCGTGGCGGGTGGCAGAAGACCCCCGGGTTTTCCTGCCCTTCGCCATCAGCTGCGACGGCTCCTTCCTGACCCACTCACAGGCCATCGTGAACGTGCCTCCGGTGGAGCAGGTGAATAGATTCCTGCCGCCTTACGACCGGGGCAAGTTGCAGCTCCACCCAGACAATCCCATCACGATAGCGCCCCAGGTCAATGAAGACTGGCTGATGGAGATCCGGCGCCAAACCGACGAAGCGATGCGCCGCACCGTCGGCGTCATTAAAGAGGCATATCAAGATTTCAAGGACGAGTTCGGCCGCGGCGACCCCAGCCCATTTATAGAAGAATTCATGACCGACGACGCCGAAATAATCCTGGTCGGCATGGGAACCCTGGCTTTGCCTACCAAGGTCGCCATCCGGCGGATGCGCGAGCAGGGTAAGAAGGTCGGCTTCCTACGGGTGAAATTCTTCCGGCCCTTCCCCGCCGAGGAGTTACGCGAAGCGCTGGGCAACTGCAAAGCCGTCTGCGTTATCGACCGGGATTACTCCTACGGGTCTCCCTCCTTTGGTGGTGTACTCTTCAACGAAATTCGCTCGACGCTGTACCCGCTGGAAAGCCGCCCCCACGTTTTGAACTTCATCGCCGGCCTGGGTGGCCGCGAGGTCCGCGTTAGGGACATAAACCAAATAGTGGACATAGGCCAATCGGCCATTGACACCGGCAAGATAGAGCAGGAAACTACCTGGATAGCAGTAAGGGAGTAGAAACGATGACAACAGTGCAGGAACTGCCAAAAGTAAGCGGTGTTAAAAATATTCCCATCGCCGAAGGTTTCACTTCCGGCCACCGCACCTGTCAGGGTTGTGAATCGGCTCTGGTGATGCGGCTTATGATCAAAGCGGCCGGTCCCAGGACCATCGTGGTCGGCAGCACCGGGTGCATGTATGTGGCCAACACCACCTACTACAGCACACCCTGGGTAGTGCCGTGGATGCACACCCAGTTGGGTTCGTCGGGCTCAGCAGCCATGGGAACAGCCGCGGGATTGGCTTCCATGATGCGCAAGGGCAAGATGAAGCAGGAGCCCATCAACGTAATCGCCTTCTGCGGCGACGGCGGCGGCGCCGACATGGGCCTGTCTGCCATATCCGCCACGTTGCAGCACGACGAATACAACCTGCTGATCCTCATGTATGATAACGAGTCCTACGCCAACACCGATATTCAGGTGTCGGGCAGTTCCCCCTGGGGCGCCAACTCCACGTTCAGCCCGCCGGGCAAGGTCCACCGCATCATGAACAAACGGTGGAAGAAAAACACGGCCCCCATGCTGGCGGCGGGACATCCCGATGTCCGCTACATAGCCACCGCCTGCGGTTCCTATGGGCTGGATTTCACCAACAAGATCCGCCGCGCCCTGACCATCGGCGGCCCCACCTTCATCCACAGCATCGACCCTTGCCCCAAGGGTTGGGACTACGACCCCAAATTTTCCCATGAATTGGGTATGCTGGCGGTGGAGACGGGCCTCTGGGTGCAGTATGAGATCATTGACAACGAACTGATTCTTAACGGTCCCAGCCGGGCCATCGCCAGGGGCATCCGCAAGCGGAAGCCCGTGGCCGACTACCTGGACCGCCAGGGCCGGTTCGCCCACATGAACGCCGAGGACAAGAAGTTCTTCCAGGCAAAGGTAGACAAGAGCTGGGAAGAATGGTGGCTCCCCGGTGTCATCCCGATCAAACAGATGAGTGACGAGTGAACTAACCCTTCTACCGGCATCTAAGCCCTAGAGGCAGGGGCGGGTTTGAAACCCGCCCCTATTTCGTTGGCGAACATGTTTCGTATGAACTGAGTTGCCGTAGGTGGGCCGTTGACCCGGCGGTTCACTCCAGTTATGCTAACCAATAGAGTCGCAATTCATACCTTTACAGAGGTGAGTTATGGCCATTACGCTGAACCATACGATTGTCCCTGCCAAAGATAAAGAAGAGTCGGCCCGTTTCTTCGCCAGGATATTCGGTCTTAGCTACGACGGTCCCGCCGGGCACTTCGCCCCGGTGGTCGTCAACGACACCTTGACCATGGATTTCGACAACCGGGACGTGCTGGAAAGCCATCACTATGCTTTCCACGTCGGCGATGAGGAATTCGACCAGGTGTTCGGCCGGATCAAGGCCGAGAATATCACCTACGGCAGCGGCCCCCGGGATTTGGACGACATGCAGATCAACACCCGCCGTGGCGGCCGGGGCTTCTATTGGGTGGACCTTGACGGGCATATCCTGGAGGTGCTGACCAGGACCTAAAGGCGCATCTAGCCAGTAGGGGCGCACGGCCGTGCGCCCCTACGCCGTCAACACCCCGGTGGCTCCAGATAGGCCGCATAAGGCGCCAGGTAACGCTAGCCGAAAGGCCAACTTCCGCCGTGTTTCCCTCAAATCCACCCTCCCCAGCCGATGCCGTCCCACAACCACACATTCTTTCCTGCTATTGCCAGACCATCCTCCAGATAGTAGATTAACCCATGTCCACCTCAGCCCGCATGCCGGATGTCCTGTTTTCCGGCAGTGGCAGTCCATCTTGGTGCACGCAATCGCTATTCTGGAGGAAACCATGTCCAACGACCCCATCAACCTTTACGACTACGAAGACAGGGCTAAACTCACCCTACCTCACAACACCTGGGACTTCATCGACGCCGGCGCGATGGATATGTTCACCACGCGGCGAAACCGGACCGCCTTCGAGGCGCTGACCCTGCGGCCCCGCTTTCTGCGAGACATCACAGACCGGGATATCTCCACCACCGTGCTGGGGCAAAAGATCAGTATGCCCGTCATGGTGGCGCCGGCGGGCAGCCACATGGTGGCCCATCCTGACGGTGAACTGGCCACCGCCAGGGGCGCCGGCAGGTCCGATACATTGATGATGCTCAGCACTGGCTTCAACTACAGCATGGAAGAGGTGTCCGAAGCCGCCTCTGGCCCACTATGGTTCCAGCTATACCACCGGGGCCACGACCTGAGCGAGATGCTGGTCCTCCGGGCGGAAGAAGCGGGATTCAAAGCCATCGTTTTGACCGTGGACACCCCGTCTCCCAGTCCTAAAGAACGGGACCTTCGAAACAACAACACCCGGCTTTTCGAGCTGGGAAATTTCAGGGGAACTGACCGGGCGAACAGCGAGATAAGCGGCACCGACGAGAGCCCCGGCTGGGCCGTGTCCCGCGCCGCTCCTCTAACCTGGAAGGAACTGGAATGGCTGAAGGGACTGACCTCTTTGCCCCTGGTCTTGAAGGGAGTCCGAACCGCCGAAGACGCCCACGTGGCAGTGGAGAGCGGTGTTGAAGGGATCCTGGTTTCCACCCACGGCGGAAGGCAGTTGGACATGACCATGGGAGCGATAGAGATGCTGCCGGAAGTCGTGAGTGCCGCGAATGGCCGGGCGGAGATCTACGTTGACTCGGGTATCCGCCGGGGCAGCGACGTCCTCAAAGCCCTGGCCCTTGGCGCCCGGGCGGTGGCCATAGGACGGCCTCTTTTCTGGGGCCTGGCCGTCGACGGTGCGGACGGAGTCCATGGTGTGTTGGAGTTGTTGCGGGAGGAGGTTGACCGGGCCATGGCCTATTGTGGGCAGATGTCGGTGCAAGACCTCGAGCCCGCCCTGATCAACATCCCCGACGATTGGGGAACCGGTACATCGGCGTCCTAGCAAGTGAGTTGGCACACCTAATGACCGCGTCCCTTTCGGTAGGGGCACGGCATGCCGTGCGCCCCTACATCGCAACGATCGAACTGCCTCCGTCTCACTCCCTCCCATGACCAAATAGGAAATCCCGTGTTGGCACGCATGCCGTACCCACACGGAAACCGAATAATGCCCGCCGCTTGCCAGCCCCATCATCAAGGGGTAAAGTAGCTCATGTTGTGCCTGGAAGCAGAGCATTCCGATTCCAGGTTGTCCGCAGTGCGTCGGCCCAACAAGAATCAAACCGAATCGCGCAGGAGATAATCATGAGTAACGACCCAATCAACCTTTACGATTACGAAGAACGGGCGAAACTAACGCTGTCCCATAACGATTGGGATACCATCGACGCCGGAGCCATGGACATGTTCACCACCCGGCGTAACCGGACGGCGTTCGAGGCCCTTACCCTGCGCCCCCGCTTTTTGCGGGACATAACAGACCGGGATATCTCCACCACCGTCCTGGGCGAGAAGATAAGCATGCCGGTGATGCTGGCTCCGGCCGGCAGCCATATGCGGGCCCATCCTGAAGGCGAGGTGGCCACTGCCCGTGGCGCGGGAATGTCGGACACATTGATGATGCTCAGCACCTCATCTAACTGCAGCATGGAGGAAGTGTCCGCGGCCGCATCGGCCCCACTTTGGTTCCAGCTATACCACCGTGGCTACGACCTGACCGAGATGCTGGTGCACCGGGCAGAGGAAGCCGGATTCAAGGCCATCGTTTTAACCGTGGACACTCCGACCCCCAGCCCGAAAGAGCGCGACCTGCGCAACAACACCTCGCGGATGCACGAACTGGGGAACTTCCGGGGAAGCGACCGGCCCCGCGGCGAGATCAGCGGCACCGATGAGACCCCAGGCTGGGAGGTTTCCCGCACCGCTCCTCTAACTTGGCAGGAATTGGACTGGCTACGGGGTTTAACCCAATTGCCCCTGGTTTTGAAGGGAATCCGCACCGCCGAAGATGCCCACATCGCCGCGGAATCCGGCGTTAATGGCATCCAGGTCTCTACCCACGGCGGCCGCCAACTAGATATGACCATGGGGGCGATTGAGATGGTTCCAGAGATCGTGGAAGCGGTCAAAGGCCATGCCGAAGTCTACGTGGACTCGGGTGTCCGCCGGGGCAGCGACGTCATCAAAGCCCTGGCCTTGGGCGCCCGGGCAGTTGCCATCGGGAGGCCTCTTTTCTGGGGCCTGGCCGTCGACGGCGCCAACGGCGTCCATGGGGTTTTGGAACTGATGCGGGAAGAGGTTGACCGGGCGTTGGCATATTGCGGCCAAACGTCGGTGCAAGATCTGGAGCCCGCGTTGATCAACATTCCCGACAATTGGGGCCCCGGTTCCCGGATGTCGCCGTAGTTTTTTAGCTGTTAGCTTTCGGCGGTCAGCCATCAGCAATAAAAATTTGTCACCCTGAGCCCTTCGGCTGAACTCAGGGTAAAATCCGCGAAGGGTATGGGGCTGGGGCGCCACCCCAGATGCTTCGCCGCTGCGGCTGGCTCAGCATGACATTGGTAGAGGGTTCGGCTAGTTTCGGGAACCAGACGCACCTGTCCCACCACGGTATGGCGAGTAGTGCCTCTGCCGAACCTGCTAAATTTCCGCCTAGTTGATCCTAGTCCGCTGCTACTCCAGACTTCTCAGCCGTGACCCTGGCCAAAAAATCCCCCACCAGCCGGTTAAACACTTCCGGACACTATCCCGTCGTTGGCGTTCTCCGAATTCAACCCTTGGATCTGACTGTAAAGAAAGACCAGGTCCGGATTGTTTCTGATGAATTCGGCGCACAGAGCGCGTCCCGGCCCACCGGGCGGCGGAGTGACATCATCTAACTCACCCAGCACCGAGGCATCGCCCACGCCGCCGGTGGTATCGCCCAGGACCAGGCCCAAACAACGGTCCGGATAGGTCAGGGCGAATCCCAGGCTGGTTAGGCCGCCCATGGACTGGGAGACCAGGAAAGTCTGCTGAATCTCCAGGTGATCCAGAAGTTGCTTGAGGTCCTCTACGAAGGCCGCCCGTCCCGGCCCATTATCAGCGTCGACAGATGCGCCCCATCCCCGGTGGTCAAAGGTTATGCAACGGTGGTTTTCGCTAAATGCAGGTACCTGCCGCCACCAACTCAGATGGTTGCCTCCCCTGCCATGGGCGAAGACGATGGCGGGACCCTGGCCATGGCTTTCGTAATACAACTGGATGCCGTTCACAGAAACCTTGGGCATGGCGAACCTCCAACCGTTTGCTTTACGCGCTTACGGTGACTGTAGTCACCTCGGAATTTGACGCCCATTCTACTCCAATCGAGCCAACCCCCGCTCTACGGGCCTTTGGGCCGCCGCGGGAGGGCCGATCGGCCCTTTTCGTTGGGACGCTGTTTGGCCAGAATAGTATCAAGACGCATCCTGGAGGAAAACCATGGGAATTCAGCAACAAATGATGAACATTATGGGGAGAAAGAGCCCCGTTGACACTCGCAAAATGATGGGTGACATGATGGCCAGAACGATGGAAACCTGCTTTTCTGCGATGGACAGTAGGCGCCGCGAGTTGATGTTGACCCACTGCCGAAGCATGATCGGCCAGATGGAAGATCGTTATTTGAAGACGCCGGTGGGTTAAGTATCCCGGCGAGTACTTCCGAACGCCTAGCGTTGGGGAGCGCCCCAACCAAACTCAGGCCAGCAGGGGGTGGAATGATGGCACAAACGCAATTGAAAGAAACCGGACCGAAATCCTTGACCGGCGAAGTAGACCTCCGCCCAAAGCTGATCAATAAACTGGCCGGGATAGTTCAGGAAGCCGAAAAACCCAAGAGGCCCGAGGCAGCGCTAGTCTCATCCTGGTACTATTCCGTGCCCTGCGCCGGCGTCCGGTACTACACTTACCATCAGCATCAAACGGCAGCGAAGTGACCCAACCGCTTTCCAGATAAGGATTTTCCGCAAGCGCGCCTGATAGCCGATAGCCGATAGCCGATAGCCGATAGCCGATAGCTGACATCTGATAGCTGTTGGCTGATGACTGAGATCAAACCGGCCACTGCTCCATGTTGTAGGCCATATCCCAAAACATATATTCGTAGCGGCTACTGGTCAGGAACGCCTGGCGCATCACCTCCAGCTCGCGGGGACTGGCTGACCGGGCCTCGCGGTCTACGAAGCTACGCCACGCGTCCACGCTATTTTGTAGCAATCCCGCAACGTAAAAGGCGGTCCACTTGCTGTATAGGGGATGTTCCGATGCCCCCAATTCCTCGCGCAACAAATGGTAGGTCCAGGGACATGGCAATAGGCAAGCGGCGGTGGCCCCCAGACCGTGGTGAGACGCAGTGGCCAGCATATGGTTGACATAAGCTGTGTTGGTTGGCGACCGCTGAGCATTTTTCACATCATCCATGGCCAGCCCAGCCTCAGCCACCAGTTGGTGGTGGAGCGGACGTTCGATGGGAGTCAGGACCCGGTGGGAAAGCTCCTCTAGGATATCGGCGTTGGGAGCCTTGGCTAAAGTCATGGCAACCGTCCGTCCGAACCCCTCCAGATATTGATAGTCTTGGCCCAGGTAGTATTGGAACTTTTCCAAAGGCAACGTCCCATCCTTGATCTCCCGCAGGAAGGGATGCGCGAAGATGCGGCGCCATATGGGCTCCGCTTCCGCCATCAATTGTTCGCTAAAACTGTCCATTACGCTCCTTTGATTCATTCTCATCAGACAGGTCATATTGCATCGGCCGCTGGACATTTGAATTGAACCAAAGATAGGGCATCAGCATTTACGGGTCAACCCGCGGCCGTAGGCTCCCAAGCCCATCAAGAACTGCCTTGGTGGTGCTATACTCGCTTCCGGCTCAAACAGTGTCTATCGACCGGGGGCACGGCATGCCGTGCCCCTACGTTACAGGATCGGTTTCTTGGCCTTTTCTTTTGCTCAAATTGCCGTAATCGGCAGAAGACTGCCCGCCTTTCGGGCCCTGCGGCACTCCGGCTTCCGTTGGTATTGGTTAAGCACCAGCGCCCAGGCCAGCGCCCGGGGGATGCAATTCTTCGTTTTGGGATGGCTGGTCTTGGAATTGACCGACTCGGTCACCCAGTTGGGACTGGTCATCTTCCTCTATGGTGTGCCCAATCTTGCCTTGATGCTGTTGGGCGGCGTGTTGGCCGACCGGTGGGAACGGCGGTTCCTTCTGCTGGTTAGCCAGGGGTTTGTCTCTGCCGTCATTTTCGTACTGGCCATCTTGACTGCGGTAGCTGTCATCTCACTATGGCACATATACGCAGCATCACTCGTGATGGGCGTAATACAAGGTCTGAATATGCCATCGCGCATGGCAATAGTGTCGGACCTGGTAGAGCGGGATGACTTGATGAACGCGGTGGCATTGAGCTCCGCGGTAATGAACGCAGGACGCATCTTGGGCCCGGGATTAGCAGGTGGGTTGATAGAGCTTTGGGGGATTGGCCCCGCCTTGTTCCTCAATGGAGCATGTTATGTTTTGGGGGCGCGGTTCCTGATGTTGGTCACCGGCATAAATCGTCCCCCGGTGGCAGGCGGCACCTCGATCATTCGCGATTTGTCCCTGGGAGTCCGTTATTTCCTGGCGTCGCCGGTGGCGCTGACGATGGTCGGCATGGGGTTTGCCCTGGGATTCTTTGGCATGCCCTATATCCAGATCCTGCCGGCTTTCGCCAAAGAATCGCTAAAAGTGGGCGCCGCTGAAGCGGGGTTCCTGCTGACCGCCGCCGGAATAGGCTCCCTGATCGGAGCGTTGGTCCTGGCGTCCATGGGAAACTTCCGAAGAAAGAATTGGATACTAATGGCATCCGCCATCATCTTTGGTGTGAGCCTGTTTGTGTTCACCTGGTCGTCTTGGTATTGGGTATCCTGGGTCATACTACTTTTCGTCGGCCTGGGCAGCATGACCTACATCTCCACCACCACCACAGTGCTTCAACTGACCGCGCCTCCTGAGATGCACGGCAGGCTATTGAGCATTTGGACGCCGTCCGCGGCACTGATGTTCATCGGGTCCTTGCACATGGGGATGGTGGCGGAGACGCTGGGCTGGCGCATTGCTCTGGCCGGTGGCGCGGGCCTGTGTCTGACGGTATTTCTATGTTTGGGGGTTTGGCGGCCCACATTACGGCGTTTGGGTATTTAGGCTGGCATCATAGACATGCCGGATCACGCCGGCGCTTGGCCGCCCTTTTGAAATTCCGCCTCCCTAAGTTCCACCCGCCGAATCTTGCCGCTGACGGTCTTGGGCAATTCGGTCACAAACTCAATGGCGCGAGGGTACTTGTAGGGCGCCGTGGCATTGCGAACGTGATCCTGAAGGCTGAGGACCAACTCGTCGGAGGAGACGTAGCCGGGGGATAGGATCACGAATGCCTTGACTATCTCCCCACGCACCGGGTGGGGACTGGCCACCACCGCCGATTCGGCCACCGCCGGATGCTCGATGAGTGCGCTTTCCACCTCGAAGGGGCCGATGCGGTAGCCCGCCGAAATGATCACGTCATCGGCCCGGCCCACGAACCAGAAATAACCGTCTTCGTCACGGTAGGCTTTATCTCCAGTGAGGTACCATTCGCCGAGGAAAGACCGCTCCATGGCTTCGTCGTCCTTCCAGTACTCCTGAAACAAGCCCAGCGGCCGTTCCGGCTTTATCTTAACGGCGATCTGTCCCTCCTCTCCCGCCGGCAACTCTTTCCCTTCCTCGTCCACGATCTCGATTTGGAACCCGGGCATTGGTTTGCCCATAGAGCCCGGTTTGATGGGAATGGCCCGGTAATTACCCACCAGCAGAACCGTTTCGGTCTGGCCGTAACCGTCGTAGATGGTCAAGCCTGTGCCGTCCTCCCACTGCTTCATCACCTCGGGATTCAGCGGCTCGCCGGCGCCGGTGCAGTGGCGCAGGTTGCTCAGGTCGTACTTCTTCAAATCCTCCAGCACCAACATGCGATAGGCGGTGGGAGGAGCGCAAAAGCAGGTGATACCGTATTTTTCCAGGATTCCTAGGGTCAACGCGGCGTCGAAGCGGCCCTTGGCATCGTGTTGCATCACGGCCGCTCCCTGGGTCCATTGGCCAAATAGCTTTCCGTAGGCCGCCTTGGCCCAGCCGGTGTCGGAAAGGGTCCATTGCAGATCTGTGGGCTTCAGGTCATGCCAGAATTTGGCGGTGAGCACATGGCCCAGCCCGTAGGATGCCTGGGTGTGGAGCACCATTTTGGGGTATCCCACGGTGCCCGAGGTGAAATAGATCAGCAGCGGGTCGCCGCTGCGGGTACCCTCTACATTCTCCAACCGGATGGAAGCCTGCGCCATCTGTTCTTCATAGGCAACCCAACCTCTCTTGGTTCCGTCGATCGTCATCAGGGTGTTCAACGAAGGGCAGTTTCCTGCCGCCTCATCGACCTTGCCCGCGTTTTCCAGATCGGTGATGGCCAGATTGGCCTCGGCCAGGTTAATGCGGTATTCAATGTCCCTGGCGGTGCATAAAGTGGTGGTTGGCACGGGCACCGCCCCCAGCTTGATCAACCCCAGCAAAACCACGTACCACTCCGGAACCCTAGGAAGCATCACCAGCACCCGGTCACCCTTGCCCACGCCCAGACCTCGCAAGACGTTGGCAAAGCGGTTGGATTGGACCTTTAGATCCCAAAAGGTGTGGTGCTTCGCCTTTTGGCCGTTGGGGTCCAGTGAGATCAAGGCCAGCTTGGTCCGGTCCTCGGCCCACCGGTCCACGACGTCGAATCCGAAGTTGAAAAATTCGGGAACCTCTAGCCGGTGGTTCCGGTAGGTTTCCTCATAATCAGTCATGTTGGGAGGTGAATTCGGCATGGTTCCCTCCTGGCAAATGTTGGTTCTGGCAGGCGTATTTTACCTGAATTTTTTACCCGCATGGGTAAGGCGGCACAACCCCATCCGAGGACGCACGGCCGCGCGCGCCTACTGACAGTACCCTAACGCCATCTGATGATACATCTGCTAACCTGCCTCCCATGGTCGACTTCCACCCTGGTCACCGCCGGTCAATTCGATTGCCCGGGTATGATTATGCCCAGGCTGGATACTATTTTGTCACTATATGCACATGGGGAAGAAGTTGTTTGTTCGGCGAGGTTAAAGATGCCGAAATGTGTCTGACACAATCTGGAGAAATAGCAAACCAATGCTGGGATGACCTGGTAAAACATTATCATCATATAAGTTTGGATACGTTTGTGGTCATGCCGAACCATATCCACGGAATAATACACTTGAAGGCGAATTTGGATGCTGGCGTAGGGGCAGGTTTCAAACCTGCCCCTACCACCCCAGGTTCGACCAAACGGCATGGACTAAGCGAAATCGTCCGCGGTTTTAAAACCTTTTCGGCCCGCCGGATCAACCATAGCAGGTCCACGCCCGGCGCCCCAGTATGGCAACGGAACTACTATGAACACGTCATCCGTAACGAAAAGGCGCTAAACCAAATAAGGCAATATTTACTGGATAACCCCGGCAAATGGGACCAAGACCCGGAAAATCCAGGCATTCTGAAGTTCTATACGTCGGGACGCACGGTCGTGCGTCCCGACCAAGCCACCACCTACCCCGCCGACGGGAACTCGGGGGCGCGTCTTTCCCGTAAGGCCTGTAGACCTTCCTTCACGTCGGCGCCGAAGAAGCCCATCATTTCCATCGCCAGGGAATAATCGAAGGATGTGATGGCCGCCTGACGCAACCATTGGTTCAACGCCCTTTTGGTCCACCGGATAGCCGGCTGGGGCCCCGACGCCAGCTTTTTCGCAACCTCCCTGGCTTTGGACATCAACTCCTCAGCGGGAACAGCCATGCTCACCAGGCCAATTCGCTCCGCCTCTTTCCCATCCAGGAAGTCACCGGTCAACAGGTAATATTTGGCCTTGGCCATGCTGCACAGCAGAGGCCAAACAACCGCTGCGTGGTCGCCCGCGGCCACTCCTAGACGAATGTGGCCGTCGGTGATCCGGGCGTCTTCCGCCGCGATGGATATGTCCGCCAAGAGGGCCACGGCCAGTCCGGCGCCGACGGCCACGCCGTTGATGGCCGACACCACCGGTTTGTCCAAATTGATCATGTTATGCACGATGTCGCCGGCTTCTTGCATAGTCTGGGCGACAACCTCGTCGTTTCCCAGCGCTCGGTCGATCATGTCAAAATCGCCGCCGGCGAAGAAGGCTTTTCCCGCGCCGGTGATCAGCGCAACCCTGACATCCGTGGCTTGGCCCAGGTCCAGCCATATCCGGCTCAATTCGTTATGCAGTTTGGCGTTGGTAGCGTTGAGCACATCTGGGCGGTTCATGGTCAAAAAGGCGATGCCGTCTTGCTTCTCCACCAAAAGGTGTTGGTAGCCGCTGTAATCCGTCATGTTTTCCTCCCAGGCAGGCAGGTGGGCCTCAATGCTACGAGACTCGGTGACCGGCGATTGCCCCAGCGGGGCCGATTGTAGTAAGGGACTCTGGCGGCGTCAAGAACCGGTCCGGCTACCTCGGTACGAATCGTGAGTAGTATAATTCCTCCGTTATTGGACTTGAATACGAAGCGCAAGACTGCCGAACCAGCACCAAACTTGTCCCCTACCCATTCCTTGCGTGGTGGACCCACTGGTGCGGAGGTCTTTCAGTTAACCCAGAGTGAGGAAGGGAATCATCGATGAGCCTGGCTGCGGTAGGAAACCACTTGAAGTCCCGCTATCTTGTGTCGCTGCAATTCCTGGAGTACCGAAAGCTCTGGGGCGGCTCATTTTGTTCTCAATCATCTGCCTGGGCTCTGATCGTGGCGAGGATGGCCCTGGTCCTCCAGATCACCGGTTCGCCAGCTTGGACCGGCGCGGTCACTTTCGCCGCTATGACCCCATCGGTTTTGGTGACCCCGGTCGCCGGATACTTAGCCGACCGCTTCGACCGGCGCAGAGTTTTGTTGGCCTCCTACTCGATAAACCTGGTGCTGAATCTCCTCCTGGCGTTGCTGGTTGTTACCGGGGCCGTGAACGAATGGTATCTGCTGGTTCATGCGGTCATCAACGGCTCGGCCAGGTCGGTCCAGATGCCCGCCGCCCAAGCCCTGCTGCCCAATACCCTGCCCAAAGAGCATCTCTTTAACGCCATGTCCTTGTACGGGGCCACACAACACGGGTCCCGCTTCGTCGGACCCTTTCTGATCTTGGTCGTGCTGTGGCTCACCGGGCGGCAGGATTGGGTGTTTTTCCTTTGCACCGCACTATACGCATTGGGACTGGTGTTCATCTTCCGCATCCGAACCGCCTCCACCGGAGTAACCAATTCTGGAACCGGTCTGGGTGCGATCTATGCCAACCTGGGGCAAGGGTTAAAATACATGTACCGTAATCCACTGGTTATGTCCCTGGTGCTGCTGGTGGTGGCTCACTGTGGAATGACCATGTCCTTCGAGTCCCTACTTCCCGTGCTATCGCGCGACAAGCTGGGTTTGGATACCGGCGCCAAGATCCTCGGCGGCGCCAGCTACTTGATGGTTGGCTACGGAGCCGCCGCTTTGGTGACCGCTCTGGCTCTAGCGGGAGTGAGAAGTGAATCCGTGAGGGGACGCTTGTTCCTCTGGATGGCGGTTTTTAGCGCCTTGACACCGGTTGCACTGGCCATGTCCCCCAACTTGCCGCTCGCGATGCTGTCGGCAGCCAGCATGGGTGTGTCCCAGGGCGGGTTCATGGTGATCAGCGGCGCCATGCTTCAAGCCATCGCGCCCGACGCCATTCGGGGACGGGTCATGGGTGTCTACAACTGGCATATACTGGGGTTCATGGCCAGTTTTAACCTGATCAACGGCACCCTGGCCGAACTCACTTCATTCACCGCGCCTTTGATCCTGGGCGCCGGCGGGCTGGCATTCTTGGTGGTGGTGACTTTAAGCTTGGGCCGGATACCTCTGCGCCAACTCTACGCCAGAGGGGTACCCGCAACCTAGATCCGGGAATAAACGCGAAAATAACTAGAGAGGAATCCATGGCTTCTGCTAACAAAGAACTGGACCGATACCAGGAATTGACGCCCAAGTCCCGTGCCCTGTGGGAAGAGGCCAGGAACTACCTGCCCGGCGGTGATAGCCGCCACTCCATATTTTGGGACCCATACCCCATATTCATCGACGGCGCGTCGGGCTGTCACGTGGTGGACGCCGACGGCGTGGACCGGCTGGACTTCATCAACACCATGACCACTTTGATTCTGGGGCACCGCCCAGCGCCGGTGATGGACGCGGTAAGAGAGCAATTGGAAAAGGGCGTGGTCTACAACGCCCCCAACCGCCATCAAATTCGCCTGGCCAAGATACTTTGCGAGAGGATCCCCAGCTTCGACCTGGTGCGGTTCACAAATTCCGGGACCGAAGCCACTTTGAACACCATCCGGGCGGCCAGGGCTTTCACCGGCAAAAACAGGTTCGCCAAGGTTGAGGGCGGCTACCACGGCACCCACGACGCCGTGACCGTCAGCATCCGGGTGGACCCTGCCGTGGCGGGCAACCCCGACGAGCCAACACCTGTGGCGGGGAGCGCCGGTCTGGCCGATGACGTGTTGGATCAAGTGACGGTTTTGCCGTTCAATGAGCCGGCAGCGGCGCGAAAGATACTGGAGGACAACAAAGACCAACTGGCGGCGGTCATCGTGGAGCCATTGATGGGCTCCGTAGGAATGCTTCCGGGCACCCACGAGTTCTTGGGCATGCTCAGGGACTTCACCCAGGATAACGGGATAATCTTGATCTTCGACGAGGTGATCAGTTTCCGCGTAGCCCCGGGCGGAGCGCAACAGTATTACGGGATCACGCCGGATATGACTTCCCTAGGAAAGATCATCGGCGGCGGATTCGCGGTTGGGGCGTTCGGCGGGCGGGCCGACATCATGGAGCTCTACGACCCCACCAGAGTCGCCAAGGTTTCCCATGCCGGCACGTTCAACGCAAACCCGGTGACCATGCTGGCCGGAGCGGTGACCTTGGAGCAATTGACCGATGACGTTTACCGGAGGCTGGCGGAACTAACCGGCCGTTTACGCCAGGGCATCGAGGAGGTTTGCGCCAGCTTAGAGGTGCCGGTGCAGGCCACGGGTTTGGGCTCCCTCTTCGGTATACATTTCACCAGCCAGCCCATACATAACTACCGCGACATCACCACCGAAGACACACAGCTGCGAACCCAGGTGTTTCTGGGTCTCATGAACGAGGGGATTCTCACCGCGCCAAACCTGGTGGGGGCATTGTCCACCGCCATGGATGAGGACGACGTGGACGCGTTCCTAGAGGCCTTCCGGAAGGTGTTGGAGCGCCGGTAGATAATACAAAGGCGGCGGCCAACAGCGTAGGGGCGCCCCGATAGAATCCGGAGCGCCCCTACGCTGTTAGATTCTTGGGTCTTGCCGCTAGGATTCAGGTCAGCTTCGTCCCCCTTTAGAAGGGGGACCACAGGGGGTCGTTGATTGTGGGCGGAGACGACCTCCCCTAAATCCCCTCCTTCGTAAGGAGGGGATTTTTTCGCCCTGGACAGTTCAGGGCACGGCCTGGCGCTTGCTCCAAACGGAATCCGGCGGATAAATAGGAGTACCCACCCGGCGGGTGATCTCGCCGTCGAACCAATCAGCGCACTCTTCCCTCCACTTGGTGAAGTGGGGCGCCGCACGATGGGCGTCAACCGCCGCCTGGTCCCGGTAGACCTCATAAAGGTGTATCCGATTCTCGTCCTCGGAATCCTGTAGCACGTCAAAGCGCAGGCAGCCCGGTTCGTCGTTGTTAGAGCCTCGGGCGTCTCCAAACATGGACGCCATGAACTCCTCTTTATGTCCCTGCTTGATCTGGATTGTCACCATAAGGGCGATCATATTCCTCTCCCGCCGAAAGATATGGGCTTTAGATGTAAGCCCTAGTTTTTGAAACTCCGGAATCCCTAACCGCCGAAGCCAGCGACATTATAATCCCGTCCAGGCACGCTAACAAGATAAATCATCATCTTCAACGGCCACAGAGTCAGGGCCAGGTGACAGAGATAACCGGTGGATGTAAAATGGCGCCACAAGTTCCCAGGAGGCGGTACATGGCCGATATTCCCATAGTGTACACACTCACCGTTTGCCCGGCCTGCGACAGGCTGCGGGCATCGTGGGGCAAGCAGGGCATAAAGTACGAAGAGCGCCGGGTGGACCAGGCCCAGGACACCCTGGATGAGGCGCTGTTCTACGCCGACACGGTGCCGATCATCATCTATCCGGACGGAAAGGTAGAGGTGGGCTTTGAAGGCCACACCGGTTGAGAGATTGGCTGATGGGCCGGGCGCCCATCTCGATCCTCTCTCCAGGCGCACAGATTGAATACTTTAAATCGCGAAACCCAGTGATGCAGGAGGACTGCCATGGCCAGCGAAACCAGCGTGGTTACCCCGGAACGCTTCCAACAGGGATTTAGTTACTCTGCTTACATAGATCAGATCAAGGTGAACAAGGCCAGGTTCGACGGTTTTTATGAGGGTTTCAACGTCACCCCAGAAGATACCGCCGGCCTTAAAGAACTTGCGGGCAAACCCAACGGACCGGCTAAGATGCTGGTGCTAGGGGAAGACTGGTGCGGCGACGTGATTCGGGGAATGCCGGTATTAGCCCGCGTCTGCGAAGCAGCCGGCCTAGAGATGAGCGTGTTCCCCAGAGACGAAAATCACGACATCATGAACGAGTTCTTGAAGAACGGCGAGTGGATGTCCATCCCAGTGGCGGTCTTTTACACCGCCGACCACCGGTACATCTGCCATTGGATTGAACGTCCGGCTTCGGCGGAACTGGAAATGGTTCAAATTGAGAAAGACATTCGGGCGGCCAACCCTGACATCGACGACCAAGAGTTCGGCCGGGAGCGCCGCGCCCGGACGGCCGCCCGGGCCCAGGCGTGGCAGCAGGACAGCGTGACCGAGATCAAAGAGCTCTTGGCCAAGAGCATCGGGTAGCGCCTAGTCAAAGACCGGCTTATTCTTGATGTTCATGTTGCGGGGGCGCACGGCCGTGCGCCCCTACGATTTTTTGGCGATGGCCGCCGGCTCGCCCAGCATCAGGAAGAGCAGAGCGCCAATGAAACTCACTCCGGCGACGGTGGCGAAGGGTATATCATAGCTGCCCGTGGCGTCGAACATTATTCCAGCGAACAACGGGAAGGCCAGCAAAAAGGCATTCATCGGAATCATCGAAACGCCGGTGATGCTGGCAAAGGCCTTCCTGCCGAAGTACAAGCCGCGGATCGACGTGGTCAGGGGTGTGCGGCCGCCAAAACCTATCCCGAATACCACTGCGAACAGGAATACCAACGGGCCGGTATTAGCGAATAGCAGAAGAACCACCGCCCCCGACTGCAGCGCCGAAAACCCGAACAGGGCGATGCGCAACGGCACCCGGTCACCCACGTATCCGCCAACCATATTGAACACCGCCGACACCCCGGTTTGGGTGGCCACCACCCATCCCACGGTCTGTAGCGAAAACCCCTGGTCGGTGAGCATGGTGCCCAGGTGAACCATCAAGGTCACTATGACGATGGACGAACAAGCGTGGCCCATGGTTATAAGCCAGAAGGCCCGGGTGCGCACTGCCTGCTGCCAGGTGTAGTCCATGTCCTGACCAACCCGGCGGGTTTCTTGGGTTCGTGAGGAGTCTGCGTCAGCAGAAACATCATCATCGCGTGGCCTGCCGTCGGGCGACACACCGTAATCTTCCGGCCTGTTTCTAACCAATCTGGAGATCGGAAAGGACAGCAAGATCACCGCCAGACCTATGAATACGGCGGCATTACGCCAGCCGTCGTCACCAAACCGAGCCGGATCTATGGCCCAGGCCAATATCGGCACCACCACCACACCACCCACGGCGAATCCTTCCATGGCCAGGGCCATAGCGAAGGTCCGGCGCTTGATGAACCAGCTGTTCAGCACGGTCATCATGGGCAGCCAGGTTCCCAAACCGGCTCCGGAGCTCATGATTATGAACGCCAGATAAAACTGCCACAGGTTGGTCACCCGGCTGAACGCCAAGAACCCGCCACCCAGAACCAGCAGACCGATCAAGACCATCCGCCGGGGTCCCAATCTGTCGATCAGATAACCTGAAATGGGCCCCATGATGGACCCTTCGACCCGGGTCAGCGAGAAAGCCAGGGAAAGCTGGGCGCGGCTCCAACCAAAATTGCTTTCCAGTACCACAAACCAGGCCGGCATGCCTTGGAAGATCGGCACGGTGCCTATGACCATGATCAGGGCAGCGATACCGGCCAGCCACCAGCCGTAGAACATGCCCCGCACCCTGCCGATGGACTCGGTCAATACTCGTCCTGAGACCAAAACATTTCCTCGTTGTTAATATGCGGGTCAAAATTGCGGCAAAATATCCAGATTGACCGTGATGGGGCTCTTCTCCGGATATGCGCCCATCATTATCCCATATGGCTAACCCATCGCTGGAAAGACGGCCCGGCTTAAAAAGATGGTTCCGCGGCCGGCAGGGTGGACGAAGGAGCCAGGCTGGGGTAGCATCCAAAGTTGACAGCTCGCGCCGCAGGCTTATTCCGCCTGCATCTTCAGAAACGACAGGGGGTGAAGGTAATGAAACACGGGTTATTTATGATGCCTTCGCACCCGCCGGAGCGCGATTTGTTCCAGGCCCACCAGTGGGACCTGGACTGCTTGAGCCTGGCCGATGACCTGGGTTTCTCCGAAGCTTGGATCGGCGAGCATTTCACCAGCCCATGGGAGCCGATACCATCGCCCGATCTGATGATAGCCCAAGCGTTGCAGCGGACCAAAAACATCGTGTTGGCCACCGGCGTCCACCTCCTTCCCTACCATCACCCAGCCGAGCTGGCCCACCGGGTTGCCTACCTGGACCACCTGGCCCAGGGAAGGTTCATGTTCGGCATCGGTTCGGGCGGCCTGCCCAGCGATTACGAGCTATTCGACGTGGACGGCAACGGAGGTCAGCACCGGGAAATGACCCGGGAATCCATCGAGATAATCTTGAAGATATGGGAGAACCAGGGCCCATTCCAATACAAGGGGAAGTTCTGGAACGTCAACCTCCCCGATACCATGTATGGCTCATTGAAATACTTCTTAACCCCGTATCAGAAACCCCATCCGCCCATCGGCGTCGCCTCGGTTAACATCGGGTCCGAGACCCTGAAGATCGCCGGCGAGCACGGGTTCATGCCCATGAGCTTGGGATTGAACGATGAGTACATAGCCAGCCATTGGCAGGCGGTGGAAGAAGGAGCGGCAAGGACTGGCAAGACACCGTCCCGAAGGGATTGGCGGATAGTTCGCGACGTATTCGTCGCGGATTCCGACGATGAAGCCTATGACGCCGCCGTCAATGGCATGTTGGGGCGGGTGTGGCGCGATTACCTTCTGCCCCTGTTCGACGCCTTCGACCTGCTAAAGGTGTTCAAGCACGACCCGGGGCTTCCCGACTCGGCGGTGACGCCAGAATACATGGCGGAACACCTGTGGCTAATCGGCTCGCCGGACACAGTGGAAGCCAAGCTGCGCCAACTGTACGACGCCTCCGGAGGTTTTGGAACCCTGCTGGTCCTCATCTACGACTACATGGAAGACCAGGCCCGGTGGGAGAGATCAATGAGCCTGCTGGCCCAAGAGGTGATGCCGAGATTGGCGGATTTGGTTCCGGATTAGGGGGCGCCGCAGCGTCTTGTACCAAATTACCCACGGTAAACTCAAGCCCCGCTTATTATGAGGGTAGGGGCAAGGCATGCCGTGCCCCTAGCACATGGCTGCCATCGTGGTTCTAGCCCTGCTTGGATCTCAGCGGCCGGCTTACCTGGTGCAGGTATCTGAGCATTTCCACGTTGGAGCCGATCACGCTGGTTTCGTGGTACGAGATGGTTTTTTCCAGGCAGAAGGCTTTGACGATCTCTCGAACCTTCCGCAGGTTG
Organism: Dehalococcoidia bacterium; assembly: GCA_034428715.1. Lineage (GTDB taxonomy): Bacteria > Chloroflexota > Dehalococcoidia > Lucifugimonadales > UBA3495 > Io17-Chloro-G2. Next base: position 41,024 of record DAOUHE010000005.1, read on the forward strand.
TTCCTCGGCAGGCTGGGGAATAGATGGTGTTCGATCTGATAGTTAAGCCCGCCGTAGACCATGTCGGTTATAGGATGGGGCTTGATGTTACGTGACGTCAACACCTGGTGGCGCAAAAAGTCGATGTTTGTACCCGGCTCTATAACGGGCATGCCCTTATGGTTGGGAGCGAAGGTCCCACCCATGAGGAGACCGGCCACCGCCTGGTGAATCAGCAGGAACAACGCCCCTTGCCACGGGCCCAGCAGGAAGTAAAGCAGGCTGAGGTATATAACGGCGTGGACCGCCAACAGCAGTGGCTCCAGCACCGGGTATTTCACATCTTCACCCCGGACGATGTAGTTAACGCCGCCAAATCGCAGGCTTATGGAGGACAACATCAAGATGGGATAGAACAAAAACGCCTGGTATTTGATGATTGGCCGTAGCAGAAAGGGCTTGCTTAAAGCCTGTTCCTCAGTGAAGGCCAGCACCGAGACCTCAATGTCGGTGTCCTCTCCAACCACGTTGGGGCTGGTATGATGCCGGTTATGTTTGTCTATCCACCAACTCAGGTCCATGGCTACGAGGAAGGTGGCCAGGAGGCCAACCATGTCGTTTCTCTTGGCAGACCGGGCTATCTGGTAATGCCCCGCGTCATGTCCGATGAACGCGATTTGGGAAAAGGCGAAGCCGAAAAACACCGCGTTGATCAGTTGCACCCACAAAATGTCCACCATGGCCATCACGGTTATACCGATACCTAGCATGGCCACGCCAAGCACGATCTTCGCGGTGTAGAAGACGGGTTGTTTGTCCAGGAGGCCTGCCTGCTGAACCCGCCGCCGCAGCTCCCGGTATTCGCCGTCACTCCTGGAGTCGGTTGCGGCCGGTGATGATGGGCGTTCTAGGACCACCACGCCTCCCAAATCAGCCGATTCGACTCCCGCGGCATTTAAAATCACTGAATCTTGAGGATCTTGGTCGATCATTCAGATGTTATCCTTTCAAGCCGATAGGATGCGCAGCCCTAAAATCAGCGCACGTGTTTATAGTCAACAGGGTTTTGGGATAAAGCCGGTCTCTGATTGAATGGCTAGGGCCCGAACCGTTTGGACCCGCCACATTGCATCAGGGCAGGGGCTCCTGAGCGTTCAACCTTCCGTTTTCCACGGAAACAGTGGTGGACCACATACGGGCGTTGGGACCGTTGACGCAAACGCCTTCTTTATACTCGAAGCGCCATCCGTGGTCCGGGCACATAAAACAGGTCCCCCAATCCACAACCTCGCCACCGTGATGGGGACATACGGTGGAAAGTAGCAAATAGCCGTCTTTACCCTGCACCAGGAAATATGACTCTCTATCCATCTCAATCAGCGCAGGGAATTTGGTGAAATCGCTTTCAGCGCCCAAATCCATGGGTTCACGTCCCTTTTATTTTGAATGACCAGACCCGGTGATGCAAACCGGGCAGAATTTTAACATCAAAAAATCCCAGCTACCTATCGGGAAGCGTTGATAGTATAGCCCACCATGGTGATAGCCTCAAGCTGGCGGGTTTGCCAGATTCAACGAATCGGCCTGGCCCCCGCAACCAGGCACGCCATCAGGCGCTCTCGAGTATCCAAGCTTGGCCCAGGCACAGGCAAGTACTATTGCCGGCTAATCGTCACCCAGGAACCGGCGAGGATTATCCACCATGATCGCGTTTATGTCTTCGTCAGTGGCGCCGAGTTCTTTCAGCCGAGGTAATACACGGCGAGTTATGAAGAGATACCCATCGGGGTTGAACGCCCGCCGCTGTTCCGCCAGTTCTTTGGTGACCTGGGTACTGAGGACCGAGTTGTCGTGGGAGAGCATAAGGCGATGGGCGAATCCTGCGTCGATCAACTGCTTGACCACCTCGGTTCGCTGCTCCCAGTTGGGTGTCTCGGGAGTGCGTCCGCCGGGATACCGGTCCAACCCCAACCAAACGCCTTTGTTCAGCAGGCCCAACAGGTAATCCAGGTCGGTATCGTCGTTGCTATGGCCCACGTAGACCCGGTTCAGGTCAACGCCTTCTTCCTCTAGGATGCGCACCTGAGCCTCTCCCACCCGGTCGGGGGACCAGGTGTGGGTCGAGATGCGGACGCCGGTCTCCTTTTGTGTGATGGCGGCCGCTCTCAGGACGATCTCCTGAGGCGGGGTTATGCCGCCCCGGTCACTGGCGACTTTGATGATTCCCGCCTTGATGCCGCTGTCCTCTATCCCCTCTTGGATCTCCCGGATGAAATGGGGCGCTATGGCGCTTGGGGTGGACGCGGCAAAGTCCCGGGGGACCGCCAGGTGATTGCCGGTGCAGGCGACGATATGGACCCCGCTCCGCCGGGAAACCTCCGCCAATAGCTCTATGTTACGGCCTAGGTCGAAGGTCGTGACGTCGATTATGGTCCGAACCCCTTCGTCGTAGGCCGCTTTAAGAGCGACCCCGCCTTCGTCTGTCACGGCTTGATGGTCGATGAATCCTGGGTATGTGCTGCTCATCCCCGCTGCGCTGAGCAGCACGTGTTCGTGGCTCAACGTGAATCCCAAGCTGGATGCTTCGACTGGGCCTAGAACCGTGTTCACCGTCGCCATGCCCGCGGCCTCCTGGTTAGATTACTGCGAATAAATCCCCTAACTGTCCAAAAACCACTACTTCTGGGGTTCAATGATCACTTTCAAAGAATCCTTTGCATCTGCGGTTAGTTTGAAGCCCAGACCGGCATCGGCCAGCCCCAAACGGTGGCTGATCATTTGGCCGACCTGCACCCTGCCCGAGGAAATCAACTCCATGGCCGTGCCCAAGTCAGCCGGAGCTCCGGCGTAGGTGGTGGTCAGGGTGGCATCGTTGCGGAAAAACACGTCGTTTATTGGCACGGATACTGTTACGCCAGGCTCGGTGGGGGCAAAGAAAAGCACCGTGCCACCGCGCTCCACCGATCGCAGCGCCTGGTCCAACGCCGGAGGCGCGCCGGTGCAGACGATCACCAGGTCGGCCAGCCGGCCCTCATTGACCTCCCGCAGGCGGGCAGGAACATCCTCAGAGGCGGAAAAAGCCACGTCGGCGCCCAACCGGCGAGCGGCCTCCAAGCGGAAATCAACCATATCGGTGGCCACGATGCGGCCGGCCCCCAGAGCCCTGGCCAGGTTGATATGCAACAATCCGGCCAGACCGCTGCCCAGCACCAACACGCTCTGCCCCGGCTGGATATTCGCCCGCCTCTGGCCCCGGTAAACGCATGCCAGGGGCTCGGTAAAAGAGGCATCTTCGAAAGAAACCTGGTCTGGAATGGCGAAAACACCGCGGTCCACGTTGATCTCCGGCACCCTAAGGTACTCGGAAAATCCACCGGGCTCGAAGTTTGTCTCCCGGAGGGTGTCGCAGACGGTGTGATGCCCGGTCAAACAAAACCGGCAGGCGTTGCAGGGAACGTGATGGGTGACCACCAACCGGTCGCCCTCTTTATAACGCTCCACTCCTGGGCCGGTCTGGACCACCTGGCCCGAAACCTCGTGGCCAAGCACCACGGGCGCCCGTTGGATGCGGTACCACTCCATGACGTCGCTGCCGCACAGCCCGCCTGCTTCAACCCGCAGCAACAATTCGCCGGGACCGATCTCCGGCACCGGCATGTCCTCAAGCCTAACGTCGTGGTTGTTGTAATACATTGCCACGCGCATTGATCGTTCACCTCTGGCTGGTAGCCTTCATTGGCTTGTTTGGCTGGACTGGCGTTGGTTGCCCATGGCGGAGGAAATCCCCCTGTATCCCCCTTTCGCAAAGGGGGATACAGGGGGATTTATCACGGGCCGATGATTCTAAATGATCGGCTTAAATTTAGACACCAATAATTTTCTGGACCAATTGGGTGCACTTTCACCACGAACTTAGCCTCCCCTAAACCCCCTCCTTTGTAAGGAGGGGGCCAACCTCGGATAAGGCGATAACCAGCCTCCCCCTTTGTGAGGAACCCAGGTAAGTTCGCCCACCAGTGCAGCCACAACCGAACCCACCGGCCGCCCATGATCAGTCCTAGACTGCGGCCAAACGGCCGTTGCCGGCCTTAACGTTGTCGAAGATCTCCTGGGCTTCCTTGACCGAGCCGTTCTCATGGACGACATGGCGAAGGGCGCGGATCATGGGCACCGGGTAGTCGCTTTGCCATATGTTCCGGCCCAGGTTTATTCCTATGGCGCCGTTCTGCATCCCATCGTGGACGAATTCCAAAACCTCAAGCTCGGTGTCGGCTTGGGGGCCTCCGGCCATTATCACGGGAACGGGGCAGCCGGTCACCACCTTGTCAAAACCGTCGTCGCACCAATAGGTCTTCACCACCCGGGCGCCCAGTTCGGCGCAGATCCGGCAGCACAGGGCCAGGTACCTGGATTCCCGCTGCTCAAGCTCCCTGCCCACCGCGGTGACCGCCATTACCGGGATCCCGTATTTCTCACCTTCGTCTACCAGCTTGCCGAGGTTGAGCAAAGACTGTTTCTCGTATTCGGTGCCGATAAAGACCGAAATACCCACCGCCGAGGCGTTCAACCGGATCGCTTCCTCCATGCTGGTGGTTATCCCCTCATCGGCCAGGTCATGACCCACCATGCTGGTGCCGCCGGAGACCCGAAGGACCACCGGTTTGGTGTTTCCGGGGTTGATGGCGGAGCGCAGCACTCCCCTGGTCACGAATAGCGCATCGGCATAGGGCAAGAGAGGTTCGATGGTCTTGCCGGGTTCCTCCAATTGCCGGGTGGGTCCCAGGAAGTAACCGTGGTCTATGGGCAGAAACACGCACTTCCCGTCGGATTGGATCAGTTGGGCCAACCGGTTTGCCATTCCCCAGTCCATATCTATTCCTCCCGACCTATTTGGCTGGCTACGAGCTATTTTAAAAATCCTGTGTGATTAGAACATGAACAATCAGCGATGGAACCCTTCGCCAGGCCCAGGTCGAACGGGAAAGACTGCCCCCGGTCATGGTGAACTGGTCGAACCATCGTGGTGAGCTTGTCGAACCATATCTTGATATGGACTCAAGTCTGATTAAACCTTACAATACCGGGCTGTTGTATGCCCGTTTGAAATCTTCTGCCCAACATTTTACCTTCTTCCAGCGGCCTACTGCCAGGGCTTTGACGCTGCCAGAAGGATCATCCGGCATTTCTACCAACCGAGCGATTCATTGATCAGGATCATGGTGATCCGCCCGGCAACCACCTCGTTCTCAAAGACCATCAGTTTGCCTATGGGCGACGGATTGCGTCCCCGGCCCTGGAGCCAGCTATCGTGGCGCTCCAGGGTATATCCTCTGACGCGGTCCATTGCTTCTGGAAGGCCCGGGCAGATTTTTTGGGTGCCGGCCAGCCAGATCAGGTGTTCGGCGTTGTAAACGTAGGCGGCTATCTGGCTTCCCGATCCGCTGGCCACCACTACCTCACCCGTCTCGGCGACGGCTTGAACGCTACCGATGAAATAGTCCGCCATGGTGGCTTGCCTGCGAATGTTCCTCTGCTTGGCCGGGTCCGTCTCGGCTTCCATCTCATCGTGCAGGTTCCGGTATTTTGGGTTTTGATGCACGTAATCGGAATAGCCGATGGAATCCAGCGTCTCGGACGTGTTGTTAAAGATCACCGAACCCTCAGGCACCAACTCCTTGAGCTTGGCCAGAGCTTGGGCGCCGTCGTCCACCACCAGAACATTAACGTTGCGCGCCTTCAGCGCCTCGACCGTCCGCCTGATGGAATCCTCATCGCCCACGTTTTTAGATGCCATGCCGCTAACCTCGCCTGGGAGCCATGGCGATCATCCCAGCGGCGAATTCAGTGTCGATCCCCCGGGGCCATTCCCTCCGGGATGGGTCGCTGATGTTGATTATCAGTGATGGCCCCATACCCTCGATCTCCATACGGATGACATCGCCATCCTGCACCGCGCCGATCTGCTGATGGTTGACGCCGGTGGCGATGACGTCGCCGGGCTCCAGGGTGGTGATCTTCGAGAATTCCGAGATCAGTTCTGGAAGCAGGTGGGCCATGTCGCTGGTCGGGAAATCATGGCGAGGCTCGCCGTTGTTCCAAAGCCTCACCTGCAAGTTCTGCGGATCGGCGATCTCATCTGCCGTCACCAGGGCCGGCCCCATGGGGGCGAAGGTATCCCAACATTTGCCCAAGTAAAAGCTGTTGCCCACGGCGCCCTGCAAACCGCGGGCCGACATGTCCAAAAAGTTGCAATATCCGAAAACGTGGGACATGGCGTCTTGCTGGCTGACCTTGGTGGCGGTCTTGCCGATCACGAAGGCCAATTCCGGCTCATGGTGGAATATGGACGCGGCCACCGGCGGAAGCTCGCAGGTATCGCCGCTGCCTATGACGGCGGTGGGAGACTTTAAGAAGGCGTCCAACACCGCCGGCTCCCGCTGGCCGTACTCCAGGTAATTCACCGCGGCGCAAATCAGCTTGCCCGGCTTAGGTACCGGCGCCCGCAGCCTGACGCTGTCCAGGGGCACGCCGTCTTTTCCTGCCACCGCCGCCTCGATCTTGGGACGGAATTCATCCCAACCCAAGATCATGTCTTCGATCATGTCTTGCGGACGGCGAAATCTTTCTCCCTCAAAAACGGACATGGCGTCGACCACCCAGCCTTCTTTAACCACTCCCAAGGAAAATTCGTTGAATAAGACCAGCTTCATGTCCGTACCCCCTATGGATTTAGAGTTGCTGATATTTTTATGGGGTAGCGGCGCACGGCCGTGCGCCCCTAAGTTTCGGGCCGATTGGAGTTTAGCAAAGGGCCATCAGACATTCAATTGAACGAACTGGTGATCCAGAAAGCAGGCGCTTTCGATATTATTGGCAAGAGATGGCTTACGTCCAACAACAACCCCGAGATTGCCGTGCCCCAGCGCCCTAGTAGTCAGTCAAACTTGATATTAATGGTAACGTGAAAGATTGAGCAAAAGAGCTACCCTGACTCTGGATAGTGTTGATGGGAGGCGGTGGTATGGTCAGGGAAAAGTATGGAGTCCGGCTGAC
>DAOUHE010000006.1:0-2264 GCA_034428715.1 Dehalococcoidia bacterium
GCGCCGCAACAAGTGAGCCATTAATGCGACATCTAGGTCAGCCATACAATCCTCCCTTCTTTTGTTTTTGTGGTGATAATTCAACCGCCAATGCGGCTAAGTTCGCTGCTTGCCAAACTCCGGCCCTATCTGGAAAGGCTCCAAAAGGGCAGTTGTTTGGTATCAATTATAAGGTAAGAATTAAGATAATACAAAGCCCTTCCGCTGTCAATAATCCCCGGACGGTTACGAAGGTCTTTCGAAAGTCCTGGTTCGGGTATATTCCCCCTTATCCTGAGCTAGTCGAAGGGCCGATACCTTCCCCCGCTCACCCTGAGCTTCTCCAACGGCCGGCTCACCAGGAGCGAACTTCCTTGGTTAATCGAAAGGCCCGTGTGTTAATCGAAAGGCCGGGGACGGTTGCGCCTACGATTTCGGTTAATGTCGGCTGCCCTTTACCGGTTCAGTTCCCCTACCTGGTATATACGGCAATGATTAGATGGCGACCCGACCGGTTTGCTATCCCTGGCCCTCTTTGCTACACTAACCGGCAAGCCATTCCCGCCAATTTGCCCACCTGCCAAGGCGCCATATTAGTGGGCCGGCACGGATCCCGGGCGAAGCGTATGAGGGTGCAGTCACCCGGATTTCAAGGCAGGTATCGCATCTCCCTTATTATACCGGATACCAAAGGCGTTGACGATATACTGCCGCCGTAATTTTCGGTGAGACGCCGCCGCGGATGGTTCTTTGGTTTCATAGCTGGTGAGACGCCGCCGCGGATGCTTCTTTGGTTTCATAGCTGTTGGATCCCGAAGCTATTGTATCCTAGCGCCTTTACCAGGCTCTTGAAATCGTTCTCTTGATTTAAGGAGGCCGCCCCAATGACCGCCCTTTCCATTGACTGGACCGAAGAGACTGTCCGTGCCGCCGGAACCGATATCCATTTGATGAAGGGCGGTTCCGGGGAGCCTTTGCTCATTCTCCATGATGAGATTGCTCATTCCGGACCGCTGCGGTTCCTTCAGGCGCTGGCCCAGAACCACACGGTCTATATACCTTCGCATCCGGGCTTTGGCAAATCGGGCCGGTTGGACTGGGTAATGAATATGCGGGACTTGGCCGGCTGGTATCTGATGGCCTTGGACGAAATCGGCTTGGGACCGGTCAACACGATTGGTCTGTCCCTGGGTGGTTGGCTGGCTGCCGAAATGGCAACAATGTGCCCGCAACAGTTCAAGAAGCTGGCCCTGGTTGCCCCCATGGGTGTCAAGCCGCCGCAGGGCGATATTTACGACATGTTCCTGGTGGTGGTCAAGGAATTCATTACCGCCAGCTTCCTGAACCCGGACCGCACTCCCGAATTTCAGGAATTGTGCCCTGAAACGCCGGAGCCGGAACAAAGTCAGGCGTGGGAAGTAGCCCGGGAGGAGGCCTGCCGCCTGGGGTGGAAACCTTATATGTACTATCCGGCCCTGCCCCGGTTGCTGGGGCGGCTCAATAAACTGCCTACCCTGGTTGTTTGGGGCCGGGACGACGGCATTGTTCCGGTTAGCGCCGCCCAGGTTTACCACGAATCCATCCCCGGTTCGCGACTGGAAATCCTGGATGATTGCGGCCACCAGGTCTATATCGAAAAGTCCGACGAGTTCGTTGCCCTGGCCCAGGAGTTCTTTTCCCAAGGGTAACCCAAATCTCTGAGCGCTTATATCGGCTAACGGCGAATTCTCCGGCGGCAATTGCGGCAACCTCGATGGTCTTGACTCTCTAGTCAGGACTGACGAAATCCAGGAATAACACTATTTGCGAGCGCGCCCGGCCCCGGTCGCCGGTCGAAGCCCGGTTGGGAATACGCAGAAAAAGGGAGCACAAGGAGGGAGAAAGTAATGTTTGTTGGATACTTTACCGAGCGGCCTTATCAGGACCCCCGGTCCGGCTTCTTCGGCGCTACCGGCAAGCCCATTATGGACTTGACCGTCAGCAACGGAATCTACGATCCCAAGTTGGGCGCCGACCTTTATAATCGCTACCTTGACGAGAAAATGTACGCCGAGGAGATGGGGTTCGATGGCCTGATGCTTAATGAGCACCACGGCACTCCCTTCTGTATGGGTGGAGCCATGAATGTGGAGGCTTCCATCCTGGCCCGCATGACTACCAAGGCGAAGATCGTCCTGCTGGGCAACATCCTGCCCATCTGGGATGACCCCCTCTGGCTGGTGGAGCAGCTTTCCATGATTGACATGATTTCCCGGGGCCGTCTGGTATCCGGCTGGGTGCGCGGC
>DAOUHE010000007.1:0-8203 GCA_034428715.1 Dehalococcoidia bacterium
AGTTGCTTTACCCAAGCCAATTGCCGGAATTGGACACACAAGGTTCTTGGCGACGGGGGAGTTAATGGCATTCGACGTCCGAAATGAGATATGCCGTGGTATCGGTTCATTTCGGACGCTAGTCATTCCACGGGGAGGTCGCCTGGTACCCTCTGTTGCAAAAACGGGAAGTATGGGACATGGGCAAAAGACTGTCGCTTCCGTGTTGAGGGAGGCGTTGCATTAACGTAAACTCCGGGGCATGATACAAATCTACGGATACATCCGCACCAGCCGCCGCCTCCAGGGGGGCGTCCCCGGGATGGACCCCGAGTCCCAGGAGCTTCAGCTCCGGCGGGCTGGTGCCCCCTGGGAGAACCTGTTCCGCGACATCGGCGTCTCGGGCTCCACCGGCACCCAGGATCGCCGCGGATGGCACCGAAACCACAGCCCGCGCACAGCGCTCGAAAATGGAACAGACCGAGGCGGCAATAGCTAAAACCAATGCCCTCAGGCCCGCGGTCCTGCACGCCCTCGAACACGGTACAAAGACTTATGATGAGGTCATCGACGAGATCGGTGAACTGACCCAAACCGAAGCAGGGCTAACATTCGAATCCATGGTGGCCAGGAACGAACTGGACAAGATCGACTTCATCAGGGACGAAGACGGAATAAAAGAAGCTACCCGCAATCCCCAGACATACCTGGGAGGCAACAACCCGGCCGAAACGCAGGAACTATTGGATCTAATCATCCAGAAGGTCAAGGTAGGCACAGGATCGGCAGTTATCGTTTACGAGGTCCCCATGCCATCCGACGAAGATTCCCAGGGCGTCCTCCAGGACCTGGTCACCTTCAATTAGGTCAAACCCGGCCCCAACAAACTGCTGAGACCATTAAAGAGCCGCTCTCGGCTAAAGAGAGCGGCTTCTCTCATTCACCCAGGGCTCCGTAAAGGCCCAATGGACCGCCAGGCGGACCGCCTCTTTAACTGAGACTATTGCAAAAGTAACCCCCTCGATCATCGGGCAAGGTCGCGTGGAGACCTGCGCAAATAACTAACGCCCCCCTCATCGTCTATGTACTTCGTGGAATTCCAGGGTCGCATGTCCAATAACCCTCTTGGTCCGGCATCTGGTGCTGTGTCCCGTGAGGTATAAACACCGACCCCTCGGATATTACGTCGTACTTTGCGCCATTCCTTTGATTCGTACAGGAATGACCAATCCCCAAAATTGATTGGTTCTGTTGTGAAGGAGCTTAGCTGAGATCGTCCGTCTTCTGAACAGTTGATCATAGGTGTTGGTATTTCTGATGCGGGAGGGTGGTTGAACCTCACGTGGCGTGCAAGTTTTTCAACTGTCTGGTATTGCTCGGGCTGCGGTAAGTACAACCTGCTCCGATGACTTGTCATTTGTAATTTGTTGAGTCTTTCTTCGTCGTTTCGGTCTATTGTTATATGTGTTGACCTTTGGTCTTTAGCTCGGATGTTATATGCCTGGCTGTCATATAACATGATTGTTATCCGGCTGTTTATGGGTAGGAAGAGCATGAGACCGCGACACCCAAAGCCTTGGCCGGCGAGCCCTCCCTTCAGGGCCCACGGGTTGTAGCGGGCAACTGGTTGGTCGCTGGTAATGAAACTATTACGGGTGGAGACTAAGTACGTCATATTGAGGTCAGAGAGTGTGTCCGTTAATTGGGCCATTTGTTTCCATGCCCACATCTTGGCGTTCTTCACTGTAGCCAGGGGCTTTGAATTGTTGAATCCTTCGTGGCCTGTGGACATGGCGTACATGGATGAAACAGCGACGCTCATGGCGTTTTCAAAGGCCTGTACGTAGGCAGGAGTTCTTACTATTTGAAACACGAAATATTGTTTGAGGGATGTGATTTGATTGGGCGTTAATTGGGTGGCTTGGTCTACAACTTGCATTAAGCGAGATGCTTCTCCCTCGAGTTGACTGCAGATGTGTTCAACTTCGGAAAATGCATAGTAGTCGGGCTTACATGATTGGTCTCGTATACTAGCCTTTTCCACAAACCGAAAGTCATGGTCCATGAGTATGGCTGATATGTACTTTCCATTGCCGAACCGCTTCAAATAGAACTGGGGTACGTAATGATGTTTAGGCACTACGACATGTCTCCACGGAAGGAGTTGATGAAACCAGCTTAGGGCGATTTAGAGCCCCGCGCCCTGATGGGCATCAGAGCCGTTGGGACTTTGGCAATCGTCTCTTTAACCGAACGGCACCCCATCGTATTCATCAAACTCCGAGTCCTCGGCCTGGGGAGATCCATTGCCTTCCAGGTTTCCGTCCTGCTCTGCACCTGTCTGAGGTATTTATTGTTCAGGAACATTTTATTCTGTTCAGGATCCTAATTGTTGTGCAAGTCCCGTTCAGATCCTCGTTATTGAGACAGCCAGCCCACTAGGCGCTGAACACCATCTAAATTTATAAGGTCCCTCCGACTTTTGCGACTTTTTCACCCCTTTTCCCCCAAAAAGTCGCACGTATCCTTAATTATGAGGGACCACCATCATGTAGTGGCCTCATGTAGTGGCCTCATGTAGTGGCCTCTCCATGTAGTGGCCTCTCCGGGCGGTCGGTATCAAATGCCGGTGTACCACCAGGACGTCGAGCACCTGTTCCCGGAGCGCCGCGTCTGTTCTCAGCTCACCCTTGCCCAGCCTGGCGATGACGTTTCGGGCGGCTATGCTGCCGTCCTCCAGCGTCCGGACATAGGCCAGCGTGGCAGCGTACCGGGCCGTCTGTTCCTGGGCTCTGGCCCAGAAGCCCCGCTCGTGGAGGTTGTCCGTTGCGTCTGCCAGGGCGTCGAACTTGGCTGCGGCCGCTGCCAGGAGGTCCCTGGCGTTATGCTCCGGGTGGATCACCGGCCGGCGTAGGACGCCCTGCAGCAGCTCCGCGTTGGCGTCCTGGTCCGGCCGGCGGCGTATGACCAGCTCGCGCATATCGGCAATGGTATCCAGTGCGGCCTGGTGGGTCGTGGACGTGTCGGCCGGAGGCTTGGGCCTCTCCCGGTCCATGCTGGGCAGGCACCTGGCGGTGAACCCGTTGCCCGCGGCCTGGCTGAACAGCAGGTCCTCCACGACGTTGACCTGGCCCATGATCAGGGCGGTGAGACGGCGCTGGTAAGTGTGGACTGCAAGGATTCATGGCCTCGGCAATCAGGTGCCCCATAATCGTCGTCTTGCCCGCCCCACGAGGCCAACTGGCGGCCACGGTATGATACCGCCCGTCAAACGCCGCCTTCATAAACTGCCGTTGAAACGGTAGCCATGGCATCAATTACACCTCCCGGTCCGGTTGCACTGAAGAGCCCCTTGACGGCATACGGTATCCCACGCCGTCGATCAGCAGGGTTCCCTTACGTCTGTTCCTCGTCGGTGTCCTCCGTTTCCACGACCTGCAGAGCCACTCTGCGACACCGAGGACACAGGCGAATCCGGATGTCAGGCTGTTGGGGGTTGCGGTTAATCTCCCTCAGCCGCGATAGCGTGGCGAGTGTGATACCAGCCATATTAGCGTCGGTTTGACCGCAGAGAGTGCGCATTGGGGGCGCGGCCAGGATTATGCACTGGCTTGCATGTAGAGTAGTCATTCCATCATCTCCTTTCGTTTGGTCTTGGTTAGCCCTGCCTTATCACCCATCCTCACCTTGCCCACCTACCACCCCGCCACGTCCAGCACTACTCGGAACGCTGGACGCCAATCCCTACGCCCTGCTATCCAATCCGCCGTGTCCCTCAGCAGCGCCGCCGGCCCTCGATAGTCACCTATTTCTGCCACCAGTGCGGTGACCTCCACCGTGGTGCTGGCCTTGGCTATGCCATACAATGTTTCCACGTTCAGGCCCACACAAGCCGACACCCACATCGCCGCGTTGAACGCGGCGAATTCTTCACGTTGGACAAGATTATCTGTCAATGACTTCTTGGAATCCCATTCCTGGTGATATTCCCGCCGCCAGTCTTTGGCGCTGATAGAGTCATCAGGAAACGCTTCCGAGTCTGTTAGTTCCCTGGGATCGCCGAATGCGTAGGTGGTTTCAGCCTGCCACCAGGTGGGCCAGCCCGAGGATGTCCAAGTATTCGTTTTGCCGGTCGTGCCAACTCCTTCCATGTTGATGGTCAACGAAGGTGGCGAAGCGTCCTCGATGTCCTCCCGGGTAACTTGTTCCTTCACCGTGAAGGAAAGCCCGGCCCGTTCAGCCCGGTGGCGTTCCTTGGCCACTTCCTTATCCGATAACGGTCTGGAAAGGAACATGGTCAACGAGGCCCGGTAATCATGGCCGATGGTCAAGGCCGTCACAAAATTCCTACGTTCCCTAGAATGGTTTTTTTCTTGATTCTGGTGAACGTAGGAATTTTTCCTTAATCGCCCTTCAAAATGCGATCTACAAACCTTGGCTAACCCCGTCGTTTGAGCAATGGTTGAGGCATCATCGCCGAAGCCGAATATCTGAATCATCTGAGCGGGATCGCCGCGCCAGCACCTTTCGACGTGCAGGAAGTTTTCCCAGTCGCGACACCGCGTGCAGGTGGCAGTATTCCCGCATGACACCAAGGCCCATATTTCGCCGCCGTCGCCAGCACTCTTGAGATATCGCTTAGGCTGTAGGCATTTGTATTGCTGATACTGGCGCCGGTTTCGGCCCGGCTTTTGCCAACTCTCGTCCAGGTCCAGGAGTTCGAGGCGAATCAAGGCTTTTAGGTCTTGGGTGGGTAGGTCTGCTATCGAGCCTTTTTTCTCTTCCCCGAAAAGGTAAGTGGCGTCTAGGTGGTGGTCTTTCTTGAGTAGGGCGCGAACCTTCCGCATGGCCTCGCGGCCCACCAGGTCGTTATCGCCGCACAACAGCACGGGGAGCCCGGTATCTTTGGCCAGCTCCACCAGCTCACCGAAGTCGGCCAAGGGCAGGCTTTGGGCTCCTCTGGGCGCAGTAAAGGCAATCAGGCCAGCGGTCGCCAGGATCGCCGCGTCTTTCTCACCCTCGCTCAAAACGATGGCCTCGGCGCTGGCCGGGTCCACCGGGTCAAACCGCCGTAGTTGCCAGCCGTCGCCAGTCATCCCCTTGGTGGTCCACCGCTCTTTACCAGCTCGGTAGGCGCTCTTCTTCAACCCGTCGTCGCGTTGATAGGTGATTCCAGCGCCGGCGGGTGTATTGATACCTGAAAGATAATCTAACGCCTGTACGGGCGTCACAGGTGGCAATGGTTTGACGCTGGCAACTTCTACAGAGCGGCTGTGTAGAGGTTCCGGTAACTTATCAAAGCGGCTTGGATAAGTCGCTAAGCCGCTCGTCGACTTAGCGTTGGTGATCCCGAGTGCGGCCAGGATGTCCGCCTGGGCGCACTGGCGGGAGTGACAGTAAGCCCGTGGCCCGTTGTTCCACCAGACGGCAACGCTCTTTTTCTTGCCGCCGTGGACCGGACACTTGTAACGCTTGGTTCGCCCACCATCGGGCGTTGACAATTGGTCTATTGTTGTATTACAACTTTGAAGCATAGATTGTCCTTTACTTGGTCGTGGGGGAGAGTCTGGAAACGAGGCCCCGCGGAGTAAGAGCTGCGGGGTCTTTGCTTTGTTCCGGTGGGTCGTGCTTTTTGCGCACCAGGTGCGTCCGGTTGCCTCTCATCTATGCCGCCGTCACTGGCTCGACTGGCTCATCGGCCAGCGCCCGATAGCCGAGTTGCAGCATGTCGCCGCCCTCGAGGTGCAGGAACGCCAACTCCCGGTCCGTGTCAACGCTCATCCCCGTCACCTTCATGGCCCCTTTGGTGACAATCGGCACGACCACGCCAAGGGTGTTCAGGATGGCCTTCCGGTGGCGTTCCTCCAGCGCCCGTCCCGCTTCCTCGCCGGACAGCCAAGCATCGCCCGCGTGGGAGTCCTTGAGACACGCAACGGCCCGGTTCACTAGGTTGCCAAGGCTCACCCTCTCGCCGGTGCGCCCCTCGATCGCGGCTGCCAGTTCGCGGATCAAGCCGTCGGTGTGCGGTGAGATTTGCACAGTCTTTTGTTGTGGATTCTTCGCCATTGTTTCCTCCTATGGCTACTAGATAAACCCAAGCGTACCGTAACGCCGTTGTATACGGGAAGGGGGGGTAGGGACCAATTCCGAGCAAAAAGAAAACCCGCCCTCATTGAAGCGGGTTGCCCCAGGCGGTCGCGGGCTCCTGGACCCTCGTTACTGATTTCTTACACATCTTTTTGCCTGGCTCGCCGCCGATCGGCGGCTAAATTGGATCTAAATTACACATCATGGACCCTAAGATGGGAGCAAGCTCGGCTCCAAAAGCAAATTGCTGAGTACGACGAGGGGCAGTAATGGACGACACGAAAGCCAAGTTGGTAGCGGCGGTTCTTTTGGTAGCGGCGGTTCTTGATGCCACGGCGGTCCTGGAAGCGGCGCTAGAAGCTCTGAAAGAATCGGGATTTCAGCATGACATCAACAAAGCGGCGGTTGCTGCTGCCACGGCGGTCGTGGAAGCGGCGGTTATTGCTCTGGACCAATGGGATTTGAAGCGGGATCTGAGCTAATGAAACAAAGGAAAACCGCCTGGAGGGGAGAGTAGGCATGGGGGCAGATACAGCCGAAGCCTGGAAGGGGCCGCAGCGTGGCTTAGGTGAAGCCTGGGAAGGCGCTAGGCTACATGAGCTATCCCAAAAAACGTACCAATAATCGTCGCGGATTGTATGAGACCTTATGAGACAGCTGAAAGACCTTATGAGACTTTATGAGACTGTTCCCCTGATTTAGATTCAAAATGCGCTTTTGCTGGCTGTGCCGGCTTTTGAATCTAAATCAGGGGACAGGTTCGACGGAGAGCGCGGGATTCCAACTCATCTACGGGCGGCGAATATGACGCCAGCCGAGCGATACGCCCTTAACGCCAGACGGCGGGAGCTTCGGGGTGAGATAGACCGAATCAAACGCTCGTACCGCCCTCGCCCTGAGCCGCCGATTGCGGCCCCTCTAACGCCCAGGAGTACAACGGGACGGTGTGGGCGCTGTGACATAGCCGGGGGTGGTTGCCCGGCTTCCTAACCCCTCAAGCCCCAACACTTGAGGGGTTTTTCTTTTGCCTTGACTTGTGGGGGTGTAATCCATTAATATTAATCCATTAACACAACCTTGGAGGCTAGGATATGACTACTGGAAACTCGGCACGTGTAAAGCGTAACCGGCGGCGCAAGCGGGAAGTCTCGAAACGGCCTATTGACGTTCAAGGGGCATTTGACCGCTTGAAGATAACCCTTTCCGTGGTTCCATCGACCGCCACTACTGCGGCGCGGCTGAACGTCTGCTATGACTTCGCTACCATCGAAGATCGGGAAATATGCGAAGCCTACGCCGCTGGCGGGCTGGTGGACTTGCCAACCCTACTGGATGACAACTTTCGGATGGCTGCGGCCCGGTATCTCAAGGGGCCGGTGGGTGACCTGGAATGGTGGGACGGTGGGGAGATTGAAGGGCGCATTCTCATAGCGCGGGGGTAGGACCACAAATAAAAAGCCTGCCGGGCAGGAGGACGAATCCGCCCGCAGCTACTTTCAGTCGCGGCCTATCCCGCCCCGCTTCTCCAAATACCGTCTCTTCCGGGTGGTCGGCGCGTAGGTCGGCGGATTAACACGGCCCCGCTCTGCGTCCTGGAGCTCGGCGTCGGTCGGCGGGTGACTTGGGAATCGCACATCCGTCCCGCAACGCCGGCAAAAGCCGCTGGCGTCCTGGGCACCACTTCCGCATCTCGAGCAGGCCATATCAGTGTTTCCGCCAAGGTGCCCACCAGGAGCGCCGGAACGTTGGCGCCGAAACTGTCGGATGCTTCGACGGTTTCTTAACCCTCTTGGCCTGGCCCTTGGCGTGCAGCCCCAGGGCATTCCGCCAGTATTGGCCCGTGCACGGCATGAAGATTCTCCGCGCCCCAGGACGGCCCCCAGCGCCACCCAGCAGCCCGGCACGGCTGGCCCCTTAGCTATCAGGCACTTTACTAATTCATCTTCCTCTGGTGTCCAGGTCGAACGTTTAGTCATGGGACACCATAGTCAGCCCGGCGGTTTTCATAGCGTCGGCCAGCGGTAACCCGGCGGTAACAAGCTGGCCCACGCTGCGGGTTCGTGTCTGAATGTCAGTGCTGCGAATCTCTCCCCAGGATAGCCCGATTTCAGGCGACAGCTTGAGCCGAAGTTCCGCC
>DAOUHE010000008.1:0-14806 GCA_034428715.1 Dehalococcoidia bacterium
CTATATGAAAACGGGGAATTTGAGCGAATCAGGCCGCATTTGATGCCCTTGGAATGCGGGATTATATTTGACGGTATCCCAGAAGGAGCTATATCCAGGAAAGTTGGTTTGATCTGGGGAATCCCGGCTAGAATGCTCCCCGGCGGTGGTGGGCGCTGAATGCTGTTTGCTGAACGCTAACGGCTGAAAGCTGACAGCTACTCCAGATACGTCCGCTGGAAATCGTTAGACAAGAGGGTCATGGAGTCCATGTCCCAGTCGAAGGTCAGCACCACCGACCGGTCGCTGGTCGCCTCCAGAAGCCTCTGCCCGTTCTGGGCCACCACGCTTTCCGCCAACCGGTAATCCATCTCGCCGGGCTCAACCCCGGTGCGGTTGCAGACCATGATGGGCAATCCGGTGTCACCCGACCGCCGCTCCCATTCGCCGTCGGGGCCGCATTGGCCCGGGCCCCAAGCCGCCGGCGACACCAAGATCTGGGCGCCCTTCCGTTGAAGTTCCGCGGCCACTTCGTTCTTATACGCGTCGGCGCAAACCAGGATGCCAACCTTTATCCCCTGGGGCGACAGGGGAACTATCTCTTCTCCCGGAGTTGACCAGCCTTCGGCGCCGTGCAGCGCCTTGATCTTGCTATGCTGGCCGATGATCTCGCCCTCTTTGTTGACCACAAACACGGTGTTGTACAGTTTGTCCGTTTCCGGGTCCCGGTGGGGGTGAGACAGAAATACGGTCAAACCCAAATCTTTGACCAGGCGGCAGAAGCCCTGCATCCAGGGATCCGGCTGGGGCAAGATCCAGTCTGTGCCGATCATCTCGGCGAAGAGGTAGCCGGGGATGCACAACTCGGGAGTGATGGCCCAGTTGGCGCCTTGCGCGGCGGCTGCACTCACCGCCGATTCCACCAACTTGCGGTTGCTGGCCACGTCGCCGGTGACTGGAGCGATGTGGAGCAGCGAGATTCTCAGGTGGTTCATGAAATCTCCGCGCGGTAAATATGAGGCGGCATAATTCGCCAGTTTGATCTAACAGAGGATTCCAGGCTTCAATCCAGGCCAATTATAGCATCGCCCGCGGGGGAATCATCCCCTTGACGCTATCCCGCAGTGGGGCGAGAATAAAGATCCGGCAGGTTAAACACTCCTCTATTGCCCGCCTCAACGTTGCCCCGTGGTGTAGTGGTAGCACGTCAGCCTTTGGAGCTGAAATCTCTGGTTCGAATCCAGGCGGGGCAGCCAGCTTTATTTTCAAATCCAGCCGTACTCTCATCTAATATCCAGCAGTCGCCGACGTCGGATTCTTGAATTAATGTATCGTTAATGATACGTTAATTGGTATGGATGTAATTGAGGGAGGAACCCTATGTCCCGAGGATTAGCATGCCGACCGTCGCCAGAGGGGGCCAATTCCGGTTTGTCGTGAACACTAGGGAAAACGGGTTTGAACCTCCTCATGTTCCCGTCTGGGTCGGAAACGAAGATGTATGCCGCATCGAATTGAATAGCGAAAGGTTCATGGAAGAACCGCCGCCTGCCGGATACCGGAGCATACTCCAAGCTTATTCCAGGCATGCTGAGGCGATAAGAAAGACCTGGGATGATATTCACCACAGATAGGGTAAATACCATGGGCACAGTTTTAGTTAAGAACGCAGATCGAATGATGACCTCTGCAAAGCCCCTTGAAGATGGAATTGAATTTACTTTTGCAGACGGGCGCAAGGGACTTCTCCCTTTTACAGCTATCCCTGAGGTCGTAGAGGGTGACAACCTTGCCAGCGTTGAGTTGCCAAACCCCTACGAAGTCAGGTTACTCATCAAATCCGGTGAGGCCGTGGAACTCCCATGGGACTTCGTGCGTCACTACTGTGATGCCTCGTACCGTCCCAGGGTTGAGGCCGTTGGGCTGGCTGGCAGGCAGGCTATTGGCGCCAAGATCCGCAAGCTGAGGGAATCCGCCGGGCTCACCCAGGAAGGCCTGGCTCAGGCCGCGGGCATAGGCCGAGTTACTCTGGTAAGGATTGAGAATGGGGCGCAGTCACCCGGATATGGGACGCTGGTATCGTTGGCGCGAGCGATGGGCCGGCCTATAGGGGAGCTTGTTGGTGGCGAGGAGGGAATAGTTGCCCTGGGTGGAGGATTGGACGATTCTCAGGAGGTACAAAACGCTATGGATATAGGTGGTTTTACTTTCCAACCTGTCTCGCCTATCATCGCCGAGCGAGAAGCATCTGGCGTTGTAAAAGAATTCGATCCGGCTCCTCGCTACTTCAACGTCAAGGGACTTCCACTTAATCCATTTGGGAAAGGGCCGTTCTGCAAGTTTAGGCTCGGGGTAAGGGATCAGCAGAAGGCGCTGGACATTTTCGGGATCTATGCAGGGGTCTATGCAATAGTAGCCCCCAACGAAAAAGTTCTCTATGTAGGGAGGTCTGCTGGGCGTACGACTACTCTAATAAAACGGTTTAACACCGGCTACGGCCAGATATCTCCAAAGAATTGCTATGACGGTGGCCAAAGCACCAATTGCCGCGTCAACGGCCGGATTCTAACCCTTCTGAAAGAAGGGACAAGCCCATCAGTGTTCTTTCACCAGACACTTGACGGCGGTGGTGCCATTCATCTCGAGTCCCAAGTGCTCAACAAAATTGAAAACCCCCCGTGGAATCTAAGTATTCCTCACCGTATTCAATCTGAAGGAAGCCAGGTAGTTTCATTCGGTGGAGCGGTACCAATTACTCAACCCACTATGCCCTCCCGTGGCCAGACGTACAAAGACGGTTTCATTGAGGAACTTAAGCGGAAATTTCGCGAAGGGGAATCCCGCGGGCAGCAATTCTTGGATATTAGAGCAGGGCAACTTCACAAAGAGGTTGGTGGGCCAAACAGGATGCCAATTTTGTGCTCTGCCATGGAGGAGTTGAAGCGGGACGAGGACGAGTATCTGGACCGGCCTCCCAAGGGCAAAGGGCCGAACCTTCGCATAAGATACCGCCTGCCCAGGTAGCCCCGGCACTTGTCCGAAATTCCTTAATCCAATATTATCCCTGAAGCCCGTCACAAGCGCGCGTCGTGACGCGTCAATTGCCCGGTCCACTCCAGAATCCTCGAATCGGCGGTGATAAAGGTAGCGCCCCATGCCATGGCCGTGGCTGTGATCATGCGGTCAGCGGGGTCTCCAGGAAGCCCGTCGAGCTCAACCGCCCGGATGCCGATATCACCAGTTAGTGGAATTTCCCTGACACCGAGCCGCAAGGCGGTTTGACGCCATTCAGCAGCCGGATAGGCCAATGTCAATCGCCGCCGCTGGGACAGCATGGCAACCTCCCAGAAGCTGATGGCCGATACCAACAAAAGGTCTTCTCCCAAAGCGGTGTCGGCGATCCCCCGGCTGCGCCGGCCGAGCCGGCCATCTCCTTCAACGGACCAAATCAGCGCGTTGGTGTCGAGGAGAACCGGGCTACTCACCCTCGGCTTCCCATGTTTCGCCTATAGGGGAGACGACATCGCCCATATAGACCACCGATCCCTTCATCGCACCAAAGAGGGTGTCCGGTCTCCGTTTGGCGGGCACCAGTTCGGTGATGGGGATGCCGTTTTTGGTGATTACCACGGTCTCGCCAGAGGCCGCCACTTCATCCATGATCTTGAGGCATTTGGCTTTGAATTCCGACGCTTTGATGGTTCTCATGGCGCACCACCTTATTTGACTATGGTCATGACCATGGTATCATATCGCGTCAGTCGCGGCGTTCTCCGGTTTATGTCTCTGGTTTTTTCCTTAAAGGCCGATAAGGCAGGGCCGGCCTTGCTGGTATCAGGAACCAGCTCATGCCAAACCTACGGTTGGCTTTCTCAATATGTTATATTAGGCTCCGGTGAATTAAGGTCGTTTTCAATCCTATATTCCAGTGAGGGCGCCGGGGATGTATGCATTGATTCTGGCCGGGGGTAAGGGAGAGCGGCTGCGGCCCCTGACCGACACCGTGCCTAAGCCAATGGTGACCCTGTGCGATAAACCCATTTTGATGCACCAGGTGGAATGGCTGAAACAAGCCGGGGTAACGGACGTGGTGTTTCTGGCGGGGTATCTTTGGCAGGCCATTGAAGATTACTTCGGCGACGGCGCGGCGGTGGGCATTCGGGCCCATTACAGCCTGGAAGATTCGCCTTTGGGCCGTGGCGGGGCCATACGCCAGGGCTTCACCCTGGTGCCCCAGGAAGAGGAGACGGTGATGGTCCTGAACGGAGACGTGGTCACCGAGGAGTCTCCCCGCGCCATTTTGGACCGCCACACACAGATTAAAGAGGCCAATCCGGACCATCTGGGCACCATCATGGTCGTCCCGATGGTGTCTCCCTATGGCATCGTGGATATGGACGAGAACGACTCGGTCCAGGGGTTTCGTGAAAAGGCGGAAATCCCTTATTGGATCAATGCCGGGGTGTATGTTTTGGACCGCCGGGTGGCCCCGGAGTTGCCCGAGTTGGGGGACCACGAGACGGAGACCTTTCCCCGGCTGGCCCAGGCAGGCCAACTGGCGGCGCTAAAATCCCGGGCCTTTTGGCGAAGCGTGGACTCCTTCAAAGACCTGCGGGAAGCCGAAGAGCAATTGAGCCGGCGTTAACGCCATCATACGCTGAATCGATCCGGGAATGATTCTGAGATTCCACACAAGAATTACCATGGAATTTACCCATATGGTTTACCTGGGTAAAGTCCGATGCGGGATGTGAACACATTTGGACGCGAGCCCTGTCGCCGAAACAGCAACCAAGATCAAGGCCAACATCGAGCGAGTGTTGGTGGGGAAAGGCGGTGTTATTGAGTTGACCCTGGCAGCCATCTTGAGCGGCGGCCACCTGCTCATCGAGGATGTGCCAGGAATTGGCAAGACGACCCTGGGCCGGTGCTTGGCCCAGTCCCTGGGTTGCACTTTTAAACGGATCCAATTCACGCCGGATCTGATGCCGTCGGACATCACGGGCATTCATTTCTATAATCAGAAGATCGGGGATTTCGAGTTTCGGCCCGGCCCCATCATCTCCCAGATAGTGCTGGCCGACGAGATCAACCGCGCAACGCCCCGCACCCAGTCGGCCCTTTTAGAGGCGATGGGAGAACGCCAGGTCACCATTGACGAAGTAACCATGGCCCTGCCTACTCCGTTCCTGGTGATCGCGACCCAAAACCCCATCGAATTGGAAGGCACCTTTCCCTTGCCCGAAGCTCAGTTGGACCGTTTCTTATTGCGCATCAAGCTGGGCTACCCCGAGGAGGTGGAGGAGGAGGAGATGCTTTCCCGCTTCCGCGCCGGCAGCCCCGAGGCGGAACTCAAGCCGGTGACCGGTGAGGCAGAGATAATAAACCTCCAGGCGCTGGTTACAGAGGTCAATGTGGAGCTGGCAGTGCGAAATTACATCGTTCAGGTTGTGCAGGCGACCCGCCACCATGACGATGTGGAATTGGGAGCCAGCCCCAGGGCTAGCTTGGGGCTATATCGTTGCTGCCAGGCCTTGGCTGCAATCCAAGGCCGCGGTTTTATCACCCCAGACGACGTCAAGAGCCTAGCCACCTATGCCTTGGCTCACCGTATGATCCTCAAATCGCAGGCCCGCTTGCGGGAACGGACCACGGAGATGATCATCGACGAGATTTTGAGTCACGTACCGGTGCCGGTCTAGGGGGCGTGGGAGCACTACGGCTGATGGGGCCGCGAATGGGGCCGGAGATAAGGCCATGAACAGCGCAATGACCAACGAACTATGGCTTTTCGTAGCCGTTATCCTGGTGTTCATAGGGCTGGTAGCCAGCCAGGGGTTACTTCTCGTTGTGGGTTCAATGGTCATCGTCATGGCGCTTACCGCCCGGCTTTGGGAGAAGTACGCCTTTAGGCGGGTGACCCACCAGCGCACGCTCTCCCAGACCCGGGCATTCATCGGCGACACGCTGGATTACACGGTGACTCTGATCAACGACAAGGTATTACCTTTGATTTGGGTGGACATGGAGGACCCGTTTCCCGAAGGGTTGGAACTGATTGGAGGGAAACTGAGGGGAACGGGAGTGGAGATCAACCGGCAGCACAGCATCGCCACGTCCCTGCTTCCTTACCAGAAAGTGTCTTGGAAATACACCATGAAGTGCGCTGCCAGGGGTTATCACCGCATCGGCCCGGTGCGGCTGCGCAGCGGAGACATTTTCGGATTCAGCTCTGTCGAGGTGCATCTTAAGGACCTAGAGCACGTGTTGGTCTATCCCCGGGTCGTTGATCTGGAGGAGCTGATCTTCCCAGAACAGCATCCCATCGGCGAGGCCAGGGGGAAACGGCCGCTCTATCAAGACCAGAGCCGTTTCTTGGCCCTGAGGGATTATCACCCCACCGATCCCATGAAGCACATCGATTGGAAAGCCAGCGCCCGCCGCCAATCGCTTCAGACCAAGGTATTTGAACCGGTGGTCTCTCTCAACGTGCTCATCGCCATGAATGCCACCACCAGCGAACACGCCTGGCAGGGCAGTAACCGAGCGTTTTTCGAACGCACCGTGACGGCGGCCGCGTCGGTGGCCAGTTATTGTTTTGGTAACGGGTTCAGCTTCGGCCTGGCCAGTAATGCCGTGGCCAGCTATTCGGGGAAATGGCTTACCGTTCCTCTGGGATCTTCAACCAGCCAATTGACCCTGGTTCTGGAAGCCTTGGCGCTGGCGGGGCCCTATGCCGTCACGACTCTGGTGGAGGTCATGAAAGGAGAGCGGGCCACACTCCCTCCCGGTGCCACAGTGGTCTTGATCACGTCCATCGTCACCCGGGCGTTGGTGCGAGAGGTGGAGGAGATTCAGGCGAGGGGATACCAGGTTTTGGCGTTGTACGCCGGAGACGGACCTCCGGAAATGGAGTTGGCGGGTGTTCCCGTGTACCGTGTGGGCAGTGCCTTACATTTCGCTGGAACGGAGGGTGGGGGAGCCAACGCGGACACTGGCGTTGAAGTAGACGGACGGAGATTTGGGAGCAGACTCCCGGAGGATCATGAGCCAAATCGGGAGGACTAGCTCGATCACAGGAGCGGCATTATTCCTGGAGACCTGCGCCTTTTATCTGTTATTTGGGGTCATCGCCAACGGCCTACAACAACAAGAGGCATTTCTGCCCTTCTGGCTGGTTTTCCTGGCGTTGGTCTGGGCCTTCGTTCTGTCCATGTACGTGGAGACGATGCGATTCAGCGCCAACCTCCGCGGCTACGCGGGCCTGGGCATTAGCATAGTTTCCGTTCTTTTTTTGGCAAGCCTGAACTCCGGGCTCGGTCTTGGGCCGGTGGGGGCCATCGTCAAGGGCGACGTCGGCCAGGCCTTCACCGTCGGGTTGTCCATCGGCTTCCTGGTGGTGTTGTGGTGGCGGTCGGCGACCATTTCCCATGATGAAGTCTCTTTAGACACGGTGCGCAGTTCCTTCCAATGGGGCACCATCATGCTGCTTATCGCTGTGCTCTTTGACAGCATCAGTCCTTACGACATCGTCAATGGGTTTTTGGTTGTTGGTTTTTTCATAGTGGGTCTGTCGGGTCTTGCCCTGGCCCGTTTTACATCCGAGATCGGCGATTCCCAGGCCATGTCCGTGGACTGGTGGCTACCAATTGGCGTCAGCGTTGCCGCTGTGTTGCTATCTGGACTGCTGGCCAGCGCTTTGGGGTTGGGCGGATTGGATGAAGTGACCCGCTCTATCCTAGGGACGATTGGATTCATCGGTCTTTGGGTGATCAAGCCGTTGTTGCTGGCATTAGGTTTGGTGGCTGGTTTGCTGGTGGCCTTTGGCAACTGGCTCTCTGCCATGTTTGGCGGCGGGGACCTGAGCGGTTTGGAACGGGCGGCGGCACAGATAGAACAATTCCAGGAATCCATGCGTGAGGAAACGGGCGACGGGGGGATTCCATCCTTACTGGTCAATCTGATAAAGGGATTTGGATTCTTGGCCGCCGCCGCGCTGGCCAGCTGGGTGTTGTACCGGTTATTTAGAGTCCGCCGCGGCTGGCGTCCCCCTTCGGATGTGGAAGAAACCCGTGAGTCAATCTTTAGCTGGAGCAAGGCCAATCAAGACTTGGCTGCTTTCCTGGGCGAATGGTGGCGAAACTTGGCCGAGATGCGCGACAGGGGCGACAAGGGTTTTCGAGAGCCCGGCACTCCCAGGGAGTTTTATCATGCTTTGCTGGAAATGGCGCAGAACATTGGCCAGCCCAGGCGGGAATGGCAAACGCCCAAGGAACACCAGTGGGACCTGCAGGATCTGATGCCGGAAGCACCGGTCAACGAAATAGTCGACGGCTTTCAATGGGCCCATTACGGCCAACAGGAGACAAGCCAAGAGGGGATTGACATCCTCCGGAGGGACTGGCTAGAGATCAAAGAGTATATAGCCGGGCAGCAGAGGTCCATGCCGCCGGCAGACGCGGAGTCTAGCGAAGCTGGGGAATGACCTCGTTGGCCACGGTTTCCATGACCCGGGTGATACCATCCACGTCGCCTGAGTTCAAGGCCAGGATCACATGCTCCACACCGGCGTTGCCATAGGCCTCTATCGCCGCCGCCATCCCCGCTGGGTCATTTCCGGGGAGCCGGGACCGGCCGGCCGAGCGTTCGCTGGAAGGCCCGCCGTGGACTTCGACTTCCACTCTAATAGACCAGGTTAGCTGGCCGGGCTCCCGGCCGGCAGCCTTTGCCAAATCCTCTATCTCCCGCTTAGCCAGGCTGTATTCTTCTGGAGACACCCCCGATGGGTGCCAACCGTTTCCCAGGGTAGCAGCCCGCTGTAGGGCGCCGGGGCTAGAACCGCCGACCCAGATGGGAATCGATGGCTGCTGGACCGGTTTGGGGGAAAAATAAAGGTCGGAGAATTCCCACCGGCGGCTGTGGTAACTGGGACTGGGGCTGGACCACAGTTCCCGCATAAGGTTGATGCTTTCGTTGGTCAGTGACGCCCTCTGGCGCAGGGGGACGCCCAGGGCTTGGAACTCCTCGGCCATGGCTCCGACGCCGACTCCCAAGGTCACCCGTCCTCCCGACATCTGGTCCAGGCTGGCGGTGTACTTGGCCAGTTCCACCGGGTTGTGATAGGGAAGCACTAAGACCGACGTACCCAAAAGAACCCTTTTGGTGGTTGCCGCCAGGTAAGACAACGTACCCAGAGGATGGTAGTAGGGTCTGTCTTCCAACCGCTCCCGTATGTAACCGGTGTTGAACAGGTGGTCCATTACCCAAACGGAGTCATAACCCAACTCCTCGGCCAGCGGTCCAAAGGCCAAGACCTGTTGTGGGTCAGATATGCCCCAGTTGTTGGGGACGGTCACACCAAATTTCATAAAAAACTCCGTTATGACTGGAGGTATATTTCCTCCGGAAACACTAGAGGGCGCTCGATAGCCGTTGTCCGGTTGCTTTGCTGGGTTTACGCAGGTTGGTTGATTACCGGGGGGAATCCCCCAACCCCCTTTACGAAAGGGGGCAAACGTGGTCGTTTAATTCGCTGACCGCTGACCGCTGACCGCTGACCGCTGACCGCTGACCGCTGACCGCTGACCGCTATCCGGCTTTGATCTTCTGTATCAGGCGGGCCGTCTCCACCGCGGTCACAGCCGCGCTGTTGCCCACGTTTCCCGCTTTGCCTCCGGCGCGGTTAAGGGCCTGGTCCATGTCTTCGGTGGTCAAAACCCCAAAGATGATGGGGACACCGGTAGTCAGGCTAACCGAAGCGATACCTCCGGCGGCGTGGTTGGCCACCATATCGTAGTGGCCTGTCTCGCCGCGAATCACTGCGCCAAGACAAATCACGGCGTCATAGTTTCCCGTTTGGGCCAGGGTCTTGGCCAGCAAGGGAAGTTCGAAGGCGCCGGGTACCCAGGCTACGCTGATGTCCTGGTCTCCCACGCTGTACCTGGTCAATGTGTCGACGGCCCCGGTCAAAAGCTGATGCGTGATGATCTCATTGAAACGGGCCACAACGACCGCTACCTTCAATCCCTGCCCGTTTAGGTCTCCTTTCAACTCTTTGGGCAAACCACCATCTCCCGGATAGAAATTTTGGATTGATTTCCTAGATCGAAATCCTAGATCGAATTTCCAGGTGTTAAAGCGCCGCTTACTCGCCGGATTTCTCGTTGCCTCCGCTCCGGATGCCGGCCTGAAGGACCTTTTCCAGCAGTTGCGCCTCGGTGACCGGCCCGCCGAACCTGATGTGCTCGTTGATCACCGTGAATGGAACCGATCTGATTCCATAGTTCTGGGCCAAGGCTGGGAATTCTTGGATCTCTACCACGTCCGCCGATATGTATTGGCATTCCAGGGCCATGGCGTGGGCCAAACGCGCCGGAACGGGACAGCTTGGGTCGGCGGGGGTCACGAAGATCTGAATATGAACCGGCTGGTTGATCTCCCGCAATTTTCGTCTCGCCGCAGTGGCCAGGGGGCTGACGCCCCGGGATATGGTCTTGATGTCCTCCACCAGGGTGGCCAGTTCATATCCCATGGGGATGCCGTAAAACTTGACCCGGAAATCCACGGGGCCGGGTGCTGCCGCAGCGCTTAACGCCACCGCTGGGATTCGAGAAATGCCGTGGTCTTTGGCCGTCTGGCCTTCCTGGTAAAAGTCCACGACCTCCAGGCGGAGCTTTGGCGATAGGCTGGATAATTCATCCATCAATTGCTGGGTTTGGGCGCAGTATGGGCACTCCCGGCCCGGGATGGTGACCACCGATGGCTTTTGGGTGAAAAGCTTCAGGGTCACATCGGCCTTCAGGTCCTTGCGGAAGGTCCGTTTTAGCTGGACCTTATCCCGGCCGGCGATGAGCGCTTGCTGTGCCATTGGGCAGGCTCCCGAGGTTACGCGGGCCCGGAGAAGCTTGATTTTCGGGCCAGGGCTCAGTGTACACGGGAAGCTGGTTGTTAGCCACCCTTGTTCAACTCGTCGCGTATGGTGAACATCCGTTGGAATAGGGTAAAGCATGACACCACGGCAATGGCTAAGACAAACCAGACGATCTGTTGGCTGATGAGGCCTATCCCCAGTAATACCACCCTTTCCGGGCGGGTCATCACTCCGGCGCGGGTGAAAACGCCCAGCCCCTCACCCCGTGCCCGCAGGTAGCTAACTCCCTGAGAGAAGATCAGGGCTGATACCATGACGACCACAAAGAAGAGGCGGTAGTTGTCGCTGAATTCGGCCCTGATCCCGTAGATAACCAGGCCAAGAAACAGAGCGGCCTCACCCAACCGGTCGAACACCGAATCCAACAAGGCGCCGAAGGGGCGAACGGTGTTGGTCAGCCGTGCCAGAGCGCCGTCCATAAGATCCAAGGCGCTCCCCGCTAGGAACACGATGCCGCCGGCCAGCAGCCAGCCGCCGCCGGCCAGGAAGGACGCGGCAACGCACACGGCGAAGCCCAGGAGAGTGACGGAGTTGGGAGTCAGCTTGAGCACGTGAAGGAAACGGGCGCCCGGCAACTCAATGTAGCGAAGGACGGCCGCCCTAAACTGCTCTCGGCCCACAATGTCCATTCGCGGTCTCTAAGCACTGATAGTAGTAGTCTTCCACCTGGCGGGCCACTTCTTCCCACCGGTATTGGTCGACCGACAGACGCCCTTCCATTCCCATGCGCTGCCTTAATGCGGGGTCGTGAATCAGAAGGGACAGGGCTGCAGCGAGCTGATCGCTGTTTTTAGGCGGGAACAATATCCCCTGCTTGTCGGAGGTGATGATGCTGGCGTAGCCTTCTATGTCGGATGCCACCACCGGTTTGCCCATGGCCATGGCTTCCAGCAGCACGATACCGAAGCTTTCGGACCCGGTGGCCGGCGAGCAGAAGATGTCGGCAGAGGCGTAGTACCTGGGCAGGTCCATTTGAGGCACGGAACCGATGAATTCCACGTCTTGCAGGTTTTGCGCTCCCATGATCCGGTGGGAGTCGTTGTCCAGAGAGCCGGGCCCCACCACCAGCAGCCGGATGTCTGGCGAATCCCATTTTAACTTTCGGTAGGCTTCCAACAGGTACCTTAAGCCTTTGCGTTTTTCCAGGCGCCCCACAAACAGGATATTGGTTTTGCCATCTTGGTATTGCGGCCAAGGCTCGGCGTCGCTGTTGAAATGATCGAGGTCTATTCCGTTGGGGATGATCGTATATTCGCCGGGGAAGGTGTTATTGACATAACGTTGCGCCGCGGGTGATACGGCGATGCCGCCATGGAGGCGCCGGTGCCACCGTTTGGTGATGGGCTGGCTGAGCTTGTAAAGGTGGCTGTTGTTGTTGGTGGCGTGATACGTGCCCACGTTGACCGCGTGGGAGAATTCCAGGACACATAGGGGCAGAATGGGGGCCATTGGCTCGTGGAGGTGAATTATGTCGAAGTCTTCTTCTTCCAGCAGCGAACGGACTTTCCGGTAGAGCCACCAGGACAAAGACACCCGGGCGATGGATCCACCGCTGGGTAGGGGTACGGACCGGCCCAGGGGAACAAACTTATCGGCGTCTTCGCATTGCCGGGAAGGGGAATGGGGAGCCAATACGTGGACCTGATGGCCGGAGCGGCCCAACTCCCGGGCCAGATGGCTCACGTGGGCCGTCACCCCGCCGGGCCAGGTGAAGTCGTAGGGTGACACCATCGCTATTTTCAAAGAGGTCCTCCAGTGCCAGCAACCGGGAATCCAACCCCCGGTCTCCTTTACCCTTCGGCGACAATGCCCTCATCTATGGCCCTTTCGCCGTTAGTGTCCACGACGGCCGTGTCCTCGCCCGCGATGAACGCTTCAACCATATCCCGCGCTACGTTGTCGGTATACTGCTGGGGAGGAGATTTCATAAAGTACGCGCTGGGGCCCAAGATTGCGCCACCTATTTTCCGGTCCAGAGCCAACTTGGCGCACCGGACGGCGTCAACCACCACGCCAGCAGAGTTTGGGCTATCCCAGACTTCCAACTTGACTTCCAGGTTTATCGGGGCGCCGCCGAAGGAGACGCCTTCCATCCGTATGTGGCACCATTTGCGGTCTTGAAGCCATGGCACGTGGTCGCTGGGACCGATGTGGATGTTGTCAGGGTCTATCTCTTCGTCCATTTGAGAGGTGACCGATCCGGTCTTGGAGATCCGCTTGGATACCGTCCTCTCCCGTTCCAGAAGGTTTAGGAAGTCGGTGTTTCCACCAAAATTGAGCTGGTACGTGTTCAAGATCTTTACGCCGCGGTCTTCGAACAAGCGGGTCAGGACCCGGTGGGTTATGGTTGCTCCCAACTGGGACTTGATGTCGTCGCCGACGATGGGCACTCCTCTTGCTTCAAACCGGTTCCGCCAATATTCTTCCTTGGCGATGAAGACCGGGATGCAGTTGATCATGGCGCAGCGGGCATCGAGGATCTGCTCCACGTACCATTTGGTTGCCATTTCGCTGCCCACCGGCAGGTAGTTGATGACCACGTCCACTTCCCGCTCTTTGAGGATTCCCGAAATGTTGGCTGTGGGATGCGGGGATTTCTTGACCAGGTGGGAAACGTATTTGCCGATGCCGTCGTGGGTCATACCCCGTTCCACCGTCACCCCGGTATGGGGAACATCGGCGAACTTCAATGTATTGTTCGGCTTGGTGAATATCACTTCCGAAAGGTCTTTGCCAACCTTGTTTTCATCGATATCGAAAGCCGCGACTACCTCAATGTCTTCGATGCGGTAGTCGCCAATGATCGGATGCATCACACCCGGTACATCGGCGTCGCTGGGCAACTCTACGTAGTGATGAATACCTTGCACAAGAGAGGAAGCACAATTCCCAACCCCGATGATAGCTACGTTGATCTTCCCCAATGCTCGTGCTCCTTTCTTCGTCTATTGCCCGCGTTGTCGTCTGATAACCGCGCCCAACCGTGGCAGGCGGGTGAATTGTAGCAAACCGCCTTACCTGGAACAAGGGCTAGAAGTCTGGCCGGAAAGCCATTGGCCGGGTTTCGCGCTACGCCAGACAGACGTATTATAGTCTTATGTGGCATGATAGTGTCTGTAATACGGTTCAAGAACCCACTGTTACATCGATAATCGCCGCTAAGAAAACGGCTGCTTGGAGAGAATCGGGGTTTCCGTCCGAGTTTCTAGGTCGTCCACCAAAGTACCAGATGCCGGAGCCATTGGACGTGGACATGAACACCCTGGCGGAAATGGTGCTCAAGGCCAAGCCCAAAGAAGTCTGGCGATACGAGCAGGAATCGGGTCGGAGGCCTAGCAAGAGGCAGGCGCAGTAGATGGCTGCTGAGGAATCACCCAAACGGTCAACCCCGCAGGTTCGCGGCACTCAAGCACAAAAGTTGCTTGACCGTACTGGAACGACGCAGTATATACACCTGGTTCTTCAGACTGAGGATGGACAGCAGGTGTTTCTACTCCCACCGAGGCAGGCGGAACGTCTAATTGTGGCGTTGCAGCACGCTCTTGACGAGCCGGGTATTCTTCCGCATTCACTTAATTAGCCTCCGTTATTTTGGTACACAAACGTGTAATTCCCTTTACAAACCGCCTGCAGGTTCGGACAACCGCCGTTACGTCTATGTTCACAGTCCCGCCTTCAGGCCGTTCCGCACCGTGTTTTCGTGACCCCCAGGAGACCCGCGATCTTCCGCCCCGACGCTCCGGCGTCCTTCATGCGCCTCCCCATTGGAAACAATCCAAGATGCCGAAGGTCGGAACGTCGAAGGCTACTGAGCTGGGGGATCGGGCAGAAGAAGGCGGTTAGTCTCCAGGAGCGGGGATTTCAGCAATCGGCATCGGAGACCGCGTTGCGGGTCAT
>DAOUHE010000009.1:0-14095 GCA_034428715.1 Dehalococcoidia bacterium
CGCGAATCCAGAAGCCTGTTTTCGTGTTAGAACTCCGTGCATCATTGAAACCCACTAAGAAACGCACTAAAATTGGAATAGTAGGGAACTGTGGTTCGGGGCCTCCCCCGTCTCCACCAGAAACACGAACCAGCCGCCTCAGGCTCAATGTTAGCTTGTGGCGGCTCTTTTATTAAGACCACGTGGCTACCTTCCCGGGTGGTGGCGATCTCGAAGATGGGCTGGAAAGCTGGTTTCGGTCGGATTGCCACGATGGATTTCTCCTCTACTGTATCCACGTAGACCGCATCCAGCATGATCATCAGGAGCTTTCTCCGCTCCGTCAAGTTGGCATCCTCCATAGCGTCGGCAGACTCTCCAAGAGCTTCCCTGCTTCTTTGGCGGCGTCTACGCCGGGCATTACTAGCGAAGACAGCTTCTCTTCCAAGGCCTTCTTTTCTCGGAGGTATTGGTCCCTTGTCTTTAGGCCGTCCAAATAGACTTCACCCAGGCGTTTCAGCCGCCCCTCGGCAACTTGTCGCTTCTGCAGGGTGCTCTCCACCACATCCGCCAGGTGGATCCTGGACAAGACACGGTCCATCCAGGCATCAGGCAGTACGACGGCTTGAATCATTCGCTCCATTTGTTCGTCGGGGACCGAACAGGGCATCGACCCGCTGCGGTCCACGCAGTAGCCGGTACCTCTTGAGCCCTTCTGTTCCCGGTAGTATCTGTGTCCGTTGGCGTAGGTCTGGGCCCACATGGGCAGCCCGCAGTGGGCGCATTTTATCGGCCCCTTTAGCAGGTACTCCCGCTCCGGCCGGGGCTGTAGCGTTTCGCTGCGCCCGGAGTTCCGTTTCAACGCCGCCTGGACCGCTTGGTATAGCTCCTCGGAGATGAGGGGTTCATGGGCTCCTGGAAGTAGTTCGTCCAGGTGCCGGATCTTGCCCGCGTAGATTGGGTTGTGGAGTATGACCCGCACCGAGGCGTTGGTGAATAGTCTTGGCTCGGCGATGGCATTACCGTCTCCGTTGGGAGGGCGGTGTCTGTTCATGGTGCGGAATCCCTGGGCGTTCGTCCATGTCGCCAGCTGGGTTGTGGTGGTCAGGCCCGATGCGTAGCGCCGGTACCATTCCCGAACTGCTTCGGATTCTCGCCGCTCGACGTGTACTCCACCGGGGTGTTCCGGTTCACAAACCAATTGCTTGTTCTCCCAGCATGATCGGTATCCAAATGGTACCGCTCCCAGGTGCCGCCCTTGGAGAGCCCTCTCGCTGATCCCCTTCTTGACGTGGGTACCCAGAATGTCGCTGTAGAACTCGCCGAAGCTGCCCAGGGTCCGGGCCACCAGCCTTCCTTCGGGGTAGACCAGTCGAGATTCTCCGTGATGGACACCAGGCCCACGCCGTACTGATTCAGGATAGCGACGGTTTCTAGGAGGACCTTCAAATTGCGAGCCCACCGGTCAAGGGTGTGGACCACTACGACATCGAACTTTCCCAAGGCGGCGTCTTCCAAAAATTGCCGAAGTACTGGACGTTTGGATATGGAGTCGGTGTGGGCGCTCTTACCCTCTTCCCGGTAGATGCCCACCGAATCAAAACCTCGGGAGATGCAGCACTCTTGGAACTGCCGTTCTTGGGCGTCCAATGAGTGACCATCCACCTGCTCGGCGCTGGATGCTCGTATGAGAGAGACGGCCTTCATTATTCTAGCTTCTGCCTCCGGCCAGCGATCGCCATAGCAACCTCGGCCAAGGTGTCCGGGAAGTGGTCAATAGCGATCTGGTCCAGCTCATTGTCGGCCTCAGATGTGTCCGGTGTGGCGGCACAGTGTATACGCCTGTGTATAGGTGTCAACCCAGTTTGGGCCTGACCGGAGTTAATGTCGGGTTGGTTTCCCAAACCTAATCAGTTTCCTGAGAAACGTCCCGGTTGCGATCGTCCAAGAGACGTTTCAATGTCGCATAGCCGATGCCCAGCTCTTTGGCCGCCTTGCGCCGGGAGATCTCCCCGGCGGTCAGCCGGTGAAGGACGTCGTCGAACCGGCGGTTGAACCCCTTCCGGTCCGTCACTTTGGGCCGCCCGATGTGCTTGCCTTGACGCCGCGCCCGGTCCATCCCGGCCTTGACCCGCTCACGGATCATCTCCAGTTCGAACTCGGCGAGCGCCGCCAGCAGGTTCATTAGGAGTCTGCCTAGCGCAGTGGTGGTGTCGAACTGCTCTCTCAGGCTCCTGAAACTGACTCCCACCAATTCCCAGGCGGCCAGGGTGTCGTGCATGTGCTTGACGCTGCGAAAGGCCCGGTCCAGCTTGAACACCAGCACCACCGAGAATTTCTTTCTTGCCGCGTCATCGAGCAGGTCACGCCACCGATTCCGGTGAGCCAGATCGTTGGCCAGTGCGTGGTCTATGTATTCATCGTAGATCTCCAATCCCTGGGCGGCGCAGAATTCCCGCATCGGCATGAGCTGAGTTTCGGGATCCTGCTCCTTGTCCGAAGTGGAGACACGGGCGGAAAGGGCGACCTTCATGACCTAGCTGTCCCGCTCCAAATTAGTTTTGGAGCGCCTGGAAGGAGTTGGGCCGTCTTCCCGGTCAGCCGCAGGCTCTTCCGAGGGTGTATGGCCTTCCAGCCGGGACAGGACCCCATCGACGTACCCCCGGTCGTTGATGAAGCCTCTGAAGTGCCTCCCGTCTTGGCTGCATATCAGCATTAGGAAGGTTTTCTGGCTCTTGCGCCCTGTGGCTAGTCGAATCGTTAATTGTTGGCCACAGACCAGGCAGGGGATGCCTCTGGTGAAAGATGTCACGGTGATGCCTCCTCCATTTCCAGGAATCTTTCGCACAACAAGAACAGTGCGACTCCTCTCTCGTTGGGGCTTTCACCCCGGACCTTCCTGGCCTCAGGGAGAAGCCTGGCTAGCGCCTCTTCCACCATTTCCAATTGGTGGGGTAAGAGCTGGAACTGAAGGTGCTTCAGCCGGGCTGTCTGTGCCTGCTCCCACGCCTCCAAGTAGGTGGCCATGTCCTCTTGGCCCAAGGAGACTAGGGACGCTATACTCTCGACCGTCTCCGGCAGCAGCGCCAGCACCTCTTCTTGTGACCGGGTCTCTAGCACTTCTCTCATCAGTTGGGCCCGCATTCCCAAGTCGTCATCTCCAGAGATGCGGTTTAATGCCTGACAAAGGAGCCTCGCCTCTACATCGTCGGCATCGACGATCACCACCGGTACAGTGGTGACTTTCATCTCGTTGAGCACCGCCAGACGTTTAGCGCCGCCGATGGTTTCGTACAGGCCGGGCTCAATCTGTCTGACCACCAAAGGAATCATCTGTCCGATCCACTGAAAGGATCGCCGCAAACGGCCAAACATCTCTTCGCCCATGAAGTTCGGGTTCCACGGAGCCTCTATGATTTGTTCGATCGGAAGGTTCCGGATATTCATAGCCTACCCCTATCGGTTCTGTGAAACTTCAGGAACTTCTCAAACCACGAAACCGATTTCGTTGAACCACCGCTGTGTCACTTCAGGTTCTTCCGCACCTCCGGCCAATCTATCGATGCTGTGAACCACCAAGGCTCGAACGTGGCCGTTAATCAAAGGCTTCAACAGCGAAACTATATTGAGAAGTCTTACTTGTTGGTCTTCGACGTTTTGATTTTCAGGGGAATTAGGGACGTAGGTTATGGCAAACACGGTCAAATCTCCTTGCTGCAGTGAATTTGACGGTCTTTCGGATATGCCTGAACCGGGAAACGAAGCCGCTGTTGCCAGGCAGGGTCCTAGAAATACACGTATCGGTGCTTTGGACTCTGTGGAACTACTTTTATAGGCACATTCTTAGCTTGGAAGTGCCGTACGGAACGGGCGCCGTATGCTTGTCCCAGACTCCGTGAGTGATGGACCTTTCCGCCGCCAAGGTCATATTTGGGAGTGGCCTGGGAAAGCCCGGTGTAAAGCCAACCCGTCGCCTGGTAAATGGTGCCGACGTGACCTTCCGAAGGGTCGGCATAGCTGACCAGAAACTTGATGGTCGTGTTTTGCTTCAAAGATCGCATCACGATTCCCAACACTCTTGATTCACTATTCTAAGGTGGTCCGAAAGCCAAAGTCTGGTGAGGGTCAGACAGTCGCTTGCCACCGCGCCGGCCACCAGCAGGTGAGAATTGAAGGATCCCGCTCCTAAGGTCAGGGCACCAAAGAGGCGGCCATCTAAGAAGACCCCGAAGGCCGGCATGGCGCCGCCGGGTAAAGAGTGAAGGTAATGTTCTCGAACGAGTAATTCCTTGGCTATCTTGATGGGCACGGGAGAAATCTGGAGTCGTTGGAGCGGCGAGGTCGGCTCCGAACCGCCATTTCGTGGCCGGATCGCCACGCGTGCTTCCTCTTGCACCATCGCCGCATCGCTCATGGTTGGGGCTCTTCATATTCGGGGTCTTGGAGGACATCCCGCAACATCCACCGTGCGTATTCCGCACGCCTGCCGTCACCCTTATCGGTGCTCTCGACAAGAATGCGCCTCCATTCGGGAATGCTGATGCGGCGCCACTCCTCCAGTAGAATGTTGGCCATTGGGACTTCGATCTTGGGCAATCCCTCCCACAGGAATCGGCGTACTACGCCAAGCTGATCGGATAACTGCTCTTCCTGGTAATTGGACGATAGCCATTTTCCGAGATCGGCGATGGACACTCCCGGACAAAGAGGAATCTGGGGCCGCTCAAGTTGATTCCACTTGACGACTAGCTCTACGGCATCCAGCGGGGGCCAGACCCAGGCGACTTTGTCCTTATGTGCAAGGACGGACAGCAACTCATCTTTTTGTTGCGAGATGGCATTACGTAACTCTGGCGTCAGGCCCCGCCTGGGCCCCCGGTAGTGAAGTTTGCCTGCCCCAACCGCCAGGATTCCTCCCGAACGGCTTACCTCCGCCAGCAGATCATCGAGGTTCATCCCAGCACCTCGTCGAACAACTCGTCGGCGACAGCCTCTGCTTCGATTTGTGCGCCAAGTGAGCCAAGTGCGCCAGCACCCACCTCTTCGGATACGGTCAAAGCCTCTTCTGGCACACTTTGCTGGCGCACTTCTGGACCTGGCAGCTCGGTTTGTGCGCCAATTATCGAGCCAGCTTCCGCCGATTTTGTATCTAAGGACTCCGTTATCAGGCCATCATGGCGCACTTGGCGCACTTGGCTCCCTTCCATGGATAGAGTCTCGGGCTTGAGATGAAGAACCTGGCGGCGTCTACCTTCTAAGGTCCGGCGAACCACCAGCCGTTCTTTACCGCTTGAGTGCTCCAAGCTGGCCAACAATCCCTGTTCCTTGAGACGCCGTTTCGGGGTGGGCAGTGTCACGGGCAGGTTGTCCCCTTCGTCCCGTGTCAGCTTCTGTGCCGCGGCGTAAGCAGCGTCCGGATCAAGGTAGATCTCGCCGCCGTCGAGCCATCCGATCCGCTCGCCTCGTGGTTGAAATCCATTGCGGCCGAAACTTCCAGTGCCGCTCTCCTCTTCCCGCCAACCCCAGGCCTTCGGCTGATCGGGCGAGCCGCCGCCGGGCCCGGCCAGATGTGCCCTGCCGCTGCTGAGCGCTGAGATAAGTAATTCAAAGAACCGGCCAACCGGCTCACTGTCGGCCTGATGATCTCCCTGCGCCGCTGCTGCTTCGCCCAGGGCATCCCAGCACCGTTGCCATAGCTCCTCTGCCAAGCTCTGGTCCACCGCTCCGGCATCTTGAGCGAAGTCCAAGAAATACCGGAACCCTACCGCGAGGTTCGCCACGATGTCCGGCGTGCGCCGATGTTGGCCGCTTCGGTAAGCCTTCTCCCGCAGTTGGGAGATCTGGGCTTTGAGTCCAGTCTGGATCTCTTCATATCGGGCGGCCTGCCACCGGATGTAACCGCCCATGGCCTGAGCATAGAACCCGCTGGCGGCGTCCTTCTGACATAAGGTGAGGCGGCGCAGTCCAAGGCGCCCGCCCCCTCCTTTGGGACTTCGCTGACCAGCATTCGTGCCCGCAGTGACTGACCCCTGGGTACGTCTTCCCCGGTGGACAGGATCATCCCCCTGGGCGGTTTGACCGGCCTGGGGGAGCCGTCCGGTCGCAGCCGTTGGCGTCCGGAGGTGTTACCCTGGGCCCGAAACAGCCGGTCGGCCTTTCGGTGCATGGCCTGCACGTCGTAGGAGCTTCCTGTCGGGCAGAAATCATCCACCACCACCAGGGCATCCTTCGCGGTGAAAGCCAGGACCTCCAGGGCATTGTCGGTGCTTGACCAATTACCTGGCAGATGGCGGGCGTCAAGGCCAGGCCCAAAATGCTGTTGAGCCAATGCGGCCAGTTCACTTTTGCCGCTCCCGGTCGGCCCGAAAAGATGCTGGCCGGAATCAGACCCGCCCAGGGACGCCCGCCAGACGCGGCAGTATGTTGGGAAGGTCAACAGATCTCCCGCCACTTCCAGCAGGAGCAAGCTGGCTCGCACGGCTTCAACCAGGTCCGAGCCGGTGGGCGGTTCTGGCAGCGCGAAGTTTTGCAGGTCCGAGGGGAGGGCCACCTCCACGTCCGAAACCGAACCTAGCGGACCGATGGCGCCGTTGGCGTGGAGGTAAAACCATGTCTTGCCAATCTTGCGCCAGCCTAAATGGATGTACACCCGGCGCTCCGGCGGATCCCCGGAGAGTAACTGGATAGCCGTACGGGCGTGGTCCTTAACGCCAAAGCCCGCCCACAAGGCAGCTGCCGCCCCCATGTGCTCCAGAGGCCAGTTCATGCCTGCGAATTGATTTGCGGGCACCTGTAACTGGTAGGTCCGCCCACGGAGCGTGGCTTCCATGTCTAGGAGCCTTCTTGTCTCGACCCCGTCGTCTTCCAGCGCCTGGCCGGTGATCAGGGCATTGAAGGTGGTTAGCGGGATCGCCGTAACGCCGTCGTCGGTCTCCTTTTTCCGGATCAATCCTTCCGGGGTTGCCTCGTATGGCCAGTTCCCTTCGGCGGAAACCTCGGGAACAGCCGCCTTACTCGGTGGCTGCAATTGGGCCAGCCCCTGGAGGAGCCGCCGGTCGATATCGCCGGGATCGTCCCCGGTTTTCTGGGAGATGCGTTCCACCACCTTCGTCCGGAAATTTTCCTCGTTGATGTCGACTCTGTTTCGGTAAACCGGAGAGCCCTGGGAGTCCGTCACTACAACGATGAGGCGGTTGTCGCCGCGCCGGGGGCGCTGGGGTGCTTCGACCGTGATCAAATAATCACTCATACAGCCACGCTCCTAACCCAATTGCCGCCGCTCCAGACGATCGGGGCGCCACGGCTGTCCCACGAGCCGGGCCTTGGCCGGGGTTTCGAGTAGGCCACGCCATCGGCGATGGTGCGACGGGCGACTCCTTCCCCGTATTTTGGGGAGTAGCCGTTCTGCTGGGCCGCGGGAAGCAAAGCCGCGACAGGATCAATCTTGGCTCGAACTTCGGCAGGTAGCCAATCACACTGCGCGAGGCTCGCCAGTTTCAGCGCGGCTAGCAACAAGCCAATGTGGCGCTCCCCGGTCCCTTCAACCCTGCTGGCCAGCCAGGCTGCTTCTTGGTGGATGGCGGCCTTCACGTATCGTTCCGCCGGTGTGCAGCCGATGACATGGCTGGAAGGAACGCGCGGCGGTTCGCGGCGGCCCTGCTCATCGTGTAACTGCGTTTGACGATCTTTAATTAATTCATCGACCACCGCTAGCGGCAGGACGTTGCCCATGAAGATGGAGTCTCCATTCCGTTTTGCTCCAAAGAAGAAACGGCTCGGGTCGTTGATCGAGTGGTCTGACCACGGAAATTGAGAGATCAAAGCTAACCTTGCTCTTCGCGCGTATGACGGATCTTCAATCGGCTCGTCAACGACAAAAACTGGGCGCCACCTTGGGTTTTTGAAGGTGCTGGATAGGGTCTCGTATGCGAAGGCGGCGTGTCGGGCCACGATAGGGTCGGTCTGCCAATATTTTGGAGTCGAACGTTCGTCTCCGGTATCGAAGTCCAATTCAAGGGTCTGAACACTCGCGAAATGACGGTTAAGCCGATACCCGTGAGGCCGGCCGCAGTGGTCCGACCCACACTTATTGCAGCCGTTACGCCGGCACCAATGACCACATTCGACCAACCGGCAGCCGCCTAATTCAGCACAAAAAGCGTTCCCCCGCATGACTTCTTCAAATAGTCCCCAAGCATTGAGATATTCATTCTGGAATGAGTCGTTAAAACTTGCCCAACGCCTATCGGCACCCTGAGGTCCTAGCTTTTCGTGCGGAAGCAGCCGGTTTATCGCGACCCAAAATTTAGGTGTGCCGGACATATCCATGATCCCTCCAGGGGATTTGTTGAATTTGCCGTAGCGTATACAGCCGGGTTAAGATTGGTCGAGACATACAAATCTATCCCAAATCTACATTTAAGATTTACGGTTTGGTTGCGTGTGAACATCAACTTGTCAAGGAAAAATTAATTTGGTGGCAGGCGATTATGAAATTCCGTTCGATGCTGACGACGATGTCACCCAATTGCTAAACAGAATGCAAGATGGCGATGAATGGGCGAGGGACAGGCTTGAATCCCTTTTGGAAGGGAACAGCCGCATAAACGCATATGAGAGGATGTTGGCGGGCCTTCGGGCGGTCAGTGAGACGCCTGTCGAAGAAATGGACGAGGCGGTGGCCGTCCTGGCCAATCTCTTTGAATACGATCACCCGATGGCCGAGGAACTCCAGAATTATGTCGATGAGCTTCGAAACCAGCATGATCAAGATGTAAAGCTTGGTGATTTTGACGAAACAGAGTTTCAACAGAACCTAAACATCCTCATGTTCTTCGAAAGTAATTTTGCGGGGGCATTAGCGCAGGAGCCAGACGAATCGCCTAGGGCGATTCCAGAGGTTCCAGATTCCTTTTTCAAGAATTTGTCAAATATGACCCCCACGTCAGCAACGTCCGCGATCATTTCCGCCATTCACCAGGCCGGGGTTAGAAAAACTTCCGTCGATGAAGGGGTCGGGCGAAACATTAAACAAACTGTGACCACGGCTTTTGGGCGAGCCATTCAATTGGGTGGCCTGGTAAGCGATTAGGAAACGCTTTCCCGAGAATTGCCGCTGCCCGCCATTGTCGCGCCGGGACCGGTGGATTTAGCTCTTGCTTCGCCGGGTGAACCGGCGCTGGATTTCCGGTGGTCCAACGAGGGGCACATAAATTACGGCAGGGAGATTCGCCGGCTCGATCCTCGTGGGCTGCTGGATCAATTCCTCAAGTTAGCAGATGGCAGTGACGAGGATGTGTTGTCATTTGCGTCTACCTGGGGCAGGCTGCAAGGGAATTGTGAACATCGAATGCCTTACACCCGTTGCAATAAGTGCGAGGCACCTCGCATTGAGTTGATTTCCGAGTGGCGCATTTGTGCTCAGGTGATGCGAGCTATCCTGAGCATTGCGGCAAATCTACACCGGAAATTGCCTGGAAACATTGAAGACTGGTCTATCTGTCTGGATGAGGATTACTCTATAGACGGTTGGTCCGCAGTCCGAGAGAGTTTGGCCGGACCCACAGATGGACACGAGATTGAAGCGGAAAGAAGGATTGTCGGGGCGATACTAGATGACATGGTGGCCCAATCGGGAATCAGGCCAACCTTCCGATGGGTGTCCGACCATCCAGAAATCCGAGAGTCTCCCGAAGATTCTCTGTTAGGCGCCTTGGCACGCCAAATGATGCATGCGGTTTCACGGAGTGAGGGCACCTTTGTCTGTCACGCTTGCGGATCACTATTCATACCAAAACGCAAACCACAAGCTGGCAGGAATTCCTATTGGTCTGCTTGCGGACCAACCGGCCCCAAGAAAGACTGGGCCACTAAGCATAGAGAGTCCAAAAAAGTTCACTAGCTAGTCCAGAAGTTCCCGCTTCATCTGCTTTCTTGTCCACTATTCCACAACTAACCGCCTAAAAGCGTTGAATCGTCCCGTCCCACAGGAGTATTGTGGCCACCACAAAATTTCGATGGACTAGTGGACGAACAGGTGGACCAAATGACGTTGAAAGGAACCGTCACTCAGGAATTTCTGGACTCGGTGGACGATCCGGATGGAATTGAAGCAGTTTTCAAGCGTTTTAGTGGAAGTAAAGGGCCGCTTTAGCAGGGCCTGGCCGCAGCCACTGCTACCCTCCGCGGCCGCCTGGGGAAGCTGCAACAACAGACAGCCGTCGCTGAGGCACGTCAATCGTCCCTGGAACAAAAAGTTGAAAGCCAAGCTGGCCAAATCGAGGTGATTGAAAAGCGAATCCAGGAGCGGCGGCCAATGGTTGAGCAAGCAGATGCGATGCTCAAAGGGGTCCAGGGATTGCTGGATCAGGCCGACTGGCTAAGCAAGGCCGGTTTGGGTGAACAGGAATTGGCCCGTCTTCACCAACTGCTGGCCCAAATTACTGCCAACCAGGGCCTCCAGCCAAAAGAGGGCGTAGCCCAATTCTTCGAGACGGTGAGCAGCTATGAGCAGATCGTCAGCCTTGATCTGGAAGCAAAGCGGGCCGAAGTAGAAGCAGAGTCGGCCAAGTCCGAGGCCAGGGTGTCCACCATCGACCTGGTGAAGAAGCTCTTGAGTCAGGGTGTAAGGGCCCAGGACCTGCCCCACTGGCAAGGGGTGCTGAACAAAGCCGGGGTGACCGCCAAAGAACTATCCGGCTAGCTGGAGAAATACGGCTCGTTGGAAGCCTTTACCAGCCAGAAAAGGAAGCAGGCAAAGGAGCTTGCGGAGAAGACCGGCAAACTGGAGATCCAGGTCAAGGCCTTGACCGAACAGCGTGGCAACGCAAAAGCCGCAGTAGATGCGGTCCGGGAACATGCCTTGATGGAGGTCAAACAAGCAGGTCAGCGGTTGGCGAAAGAGATGAAAGAAGCTGGAGAGCTAGCCCAAGTTCTTATCGAAGATATAGCCGTCTGTGGCATCGACTACGGAAACTTGCGGAGCGAACACGCCGATCTTTTGGAGTACATCCGAGTGGCCGAGGTTCTCAAATCTGCTGACCCTGCACGATGGCAGGATCTGCCCAGGGACACGATCCAGCGCCTGATGTTGGGGGTTGCCTTGTGGGCACAAGCCGAAGGCCGCAACCCGAAATTACCGCCACCAGGCCCAATAAGAGGACGTACGATGATCCCGTCATACTGCGAGATCACCGTGGCGGATGCCCTGATCTGGGCGATGTCAGGGGTCTTCACTGAGGAAGAACGCCAAGCTCTGGGGTCCGATAGGTAGGGAGAAACTCTGCTCTATTCTTGGCGTATAGGCTCTCGTTCGGCATGACAGCTTCTGGGCCGTCTCGGTGGGTGCGGTTTCGGCGTTTTTGTAGCACGTGTGTCGGCGCGACCTTCCCCCGTTGGGAACGTTAGCGGGGCAGGATTCAAGGATATGGAATAGCCAGTATACACCGGCGTATAGGCGGTTACCGCCCTGGAGTGACGCCCTGGGGTTGGATTCAAGGGGAGGGCAATTGTATCGCCGTGAACTTTTTAGTGTTTGACGGGAAGATTGGGGAGGGTGAAACTGCACCCCGAAACACGGAATGGCGGTGCTAGTGACGATAAGTTTCGGTAGCAGGAATGCGGTATCGACGTTCAATTTTTCATTGGATATCAACCAATGAAAAAGGGCCGCGAGGTGAGCCCTCGCGGCCCTGGATCGTTTCTACATAATTTACCTAGAGATTCTTCCGCACCCAACGGGGTACATGGACCAGGTGCCGTGACGCTGCATTCTAGTGCCCTTCAGTTCTCGTCGCCTCCGCGGTCGTTAAAAAGGACTACTTAGGACGATTCTTCTTACATTTCTTGGAAAATGTCAGCGTCGTGGAACCGTCATCATCGAAGTCATCGGGCTTGTTCTCGTCGAATTTTGATTCGGCAATATCCACGACGGCTCCGTTGGCAGCATATAAGCCACCACCCGCTGTCCCGGCCTCATTCTTTTCAACCTCGACCTTACACAAAGTCACTTCGACACCATTATCAAAGATTAAAGCCCCACCATTTCCTTCAGTTTCGTTACCGGTGAAGGTGTCGCCTATGATGATCACCTCGTCCGGGGGGCCATTGCTCCTGCTCGCACGAGCAGTAATCGCACCACCATTTACAACGGAGGAATTACCTTGGTAGGA
This sequence comes from Dehalococcoidia bacterium, assembly GCA_034428715.1. Classification (GTDB taxonomy): domain Bacteria; phylum Chloroflexota; class Dehalococcoidia; order Lucifugimonadales; family UBA3495; genus Io17-Chloro-G2. The sequence goes on from DAOUHE010000009.1 coordinate 12,150, forward strand.
ATTGCGAGTGAAAGTGAAAATGCCTGGCCTGCGAATTTCCACAGCTCCTCCGCGACCACCTGCACTGTTATTCAGGAAGATATTTTCCACCGTATCAGTCCGACCTATCTGGACATTCCCAACATACAGTATCGCTCCACCGTTACTGCCTGTGAAATTACTGTCGAAGGTTGTTCGGTTGTGGCTCCTATAACCCGATTTCATAGCTAAAGACCAGATCGGCTAAGGCAGGCTTTTCAAGTGTCCGATTGACTTCGTAGTCTAAAACAGCCTTCGCTAGTTCGTCCTTGTCAATCCTGCCGTTGCCGCTGGTGTCGTAGCCGAACAGGGGGTCCCCGGCCTCGGCGCCCACCATCATGGTCGGCATCGAGTACTCCATGGCCGTGTCCGTGCCCACCGCGTCCGTGTACGTCGCCATCACCCGCAGGTAGTAGCCCGTGTCGCCTTCCGTCACCGTGTACGCGGCGTTGGTTTCGCCTGCGATTTCCATCCAACTGCTCATGTCCCTGGACTTGGACCACTGCCACATCTGGCCGGTCACGCCGCCGTCCGGGTCATCCACAAGCCCCGTGATTGTCTCGCCAACCTGCGGCGCCATCGTGAGGGCAACCGTAGGACTCGCCCACAGGGTCACCATTCCCGGCTCGTCCACGACGCCGCCCACCATGGTGACCATCACCATCACGTCGTGGGTGTCCATGTAGGTCCCGTCATCGGCCATGATGGTTACCATGTAGACGTTGTCCATGTCCGCGTCCATCGGGTTCTCGTAGTCGGGCGAGATCCTGAAGGTGAGCATACCGTCGTTACTGATGGAGAAGGCACTTGCGTCGTCGCCCGACAGGCTCCAAGTCGCCATGTCGGAGTTGGGGCCAGAGGCCGTGTACATGCCCACGTAGTCCGTGCCGTTTTCCTCGTAGGTGACGCTGGATCGGCCACCGATGCCCAAGCCACCCACCATTATCTTCGGCCCTTCAGGTACGTTATCAATCTTGATGGTAACCACGATCGACGAGATCATGTTGCTCGGATCGGTCGCTATGACCTCCACCATGTACGTGTCTTTCGTCTCCCGGTCCAGCTTGGCCGTAGCCGCAACATCGATCTGACCATTGGCTCGTTCGATGGTGAACGAACCCGCGTCCGCACCACTCAGGGTGTGGGTCACGATATCCTCGTTGGGGTCGGTCGCCATCACCGGGCCGCCAACATCGTCGTCGTCGGTCCCCCCTACCGTGTTCTCAGCTACCGAACGCTCGGCCATGGCGTTCTGCACCCCGTCGGTCTCTAGGTCCTCGTCACCGAATACCGGAGCCCGCGGTGTAGCGTCCGGCACCACCGGGTTCGCCGCTGTCGCCGTTGCCGTATCGCTGCCCTGGCCGTCAGTGTAGTTAACCACCACCGCCAGACACATTACGTCATCATCATCCTTCGGTGTGTACGACGCCTGCGTCGCGCCTTTTATCTCGTTGGTATCGACCGGAGTGAGGGAACCGCATACCTCGCCCACAGTCCCTTGATCCATATGCCACTGGTACTTGGGACCGGTTACATCCCCGTCCAAGTCCGTGACCTCGGCCATCAGCGCGACCCCAATCTGTGGTTGCAGGGTCGACAGGGTGACCATGCCAGCTTCCATGACGTTGGTGACCATCACGGTCACGTCCCGCGTGCCAACCATCCCACCGGCGTCCGAGGCTTCCACGGTCACCTCGTACCGGTTGTTCCGGTCAGCGTCACTAGGGTTCTCATAGTCCGGGTCCGACATGAAGGTCAGCGTACCATTGGTGGTACCGATTGTGAGCTCACCGCTGTCGTCTCCCGATAGGGAGTACGTCACCGTACCGCTTTCAGGATTTGTCGCTTCGTAGGTGTTAGCGCCATTATCCGCCGGAGTGTTGCCCTCCTCCGCGAAGGTCAGGGAGGTGGCACCGCCAGTAGTAGCA
>DAOUHE010000010.1:0-9665 GCA_034428715.1 Dehalococcoidia bacterium
ACCTGCGGTCTCTGTGGAAAGCCAAGAGACGGTCCATGGGCGGACCGCCTCTTTTGCTAGCTCGTTGAATTGACCGCCAGATCCCTAAACCGCTCTGATCGCAGTCATCCTATTTTCTGAGACAGTCTCTTTAAACCCGCCCCTAACGTTGCCTAACGTCCCCCCACCCGGAGGAACGAATCTGTTGGAATGCTCCGGGCCGTAGCCTTACGACCCTGCTTGTTCCTGTTGCCGCATGTGGTTCATGGCTGAGCCGGCCCTGAACCAGGCGATCTGACCCTCGTTTAGGCTGTGACGAAGGTTAATGGTCTCCTCTTCGCCCTCGGCGTGTTTCAAGATGCACCGCACGGGCTGGCCGGCCGCGAGGTCGTTCAGGCCAACCAGGCTAACCCGGTCGTCCACTAGGATACGGTCGTAGTCGTCCGGGTCTTCAAAGGTCAGCGCCAGCAAGCCCTGCTTCTTGAGGTTGCCTTCGGCCAGCCGGGCGAAGCTGCGGGCGATGACTGCGGCCCCTCCCAGCATCCGGGGCGACATGGCCGCGTGCTCCCGGCTGCTGCCCTCGCCATAGTTGCTGTCGCCGACGGCCACCCAGCGGACACCCTGGGCATGATAGGCCCGGGCGATCTGGGGAATGGACTGGACCTCCTCTCCCGAAAGCTGGTTCTTACCCGTTCCCGGTTCGTCGGTGAACGCGTTCACCGCGCCCAGGAACATGTTGTCGCTAAGGTTGTTCAGATGTCCCCGGAAGCGCAGCCAGGATCCGGCGGGAGAAATGTGGTCGGTGGTGCATTTCCCGGTGGCCTTGACCAATACCGGGATGTCGGTGAAGTCGTTGCCGTCCCAGACGGGCCACGGCTCTAGGATCTGCAGCCGGCTGCTTTGGAGGTCCACGTCCACGGTGACCCCTTCCCCGGATTCGGGAGGTTCTACGTAGCCCGATTCCCCGGGGTCAAACCCGTTGGAAGGCACCTCGGGGGCCGGTCCCGGAGCCTCCAGCATGAATTCCTTGCCGTCGGCCCCCACCAACGTATCGGTCAACGGGTTGAAGCTCAAACTTCCTCCCAAACCCATCGCAACCGCGATTTCCGGGCTGGCAATGAAGTTCAAGGTGTCCGGATTGGCGTCGTTTCGGGCTGGGAAGTTCCGGTTATAGGACGTGACGATGGAGTTAGGCTCGCCCCTGGTTATCTCTGGGCGGTTCCACTGGCCGATGCAAGGACCGCAGGCGTTGGCCAAAACCGTGGCGCCGATCTCTTCCAACGCCGCCACCTGCCCATCCCGTGTGATCGTAGCCCGGACCTGCTCGGAACCGGGAGTCACCAACAAACCGCTGGCGGCCTTCAACCCATGGGCGGCGGCTTGCCGGGCCAGGTCAGCGACCCGGCTCATGTCTTCGTAAGAGGAGTTGGTGCAGCTGCCCACCAGGGCCACCGACACTTTGTCCGGGAAGTTGTTCTCCTTGGCGTCCCTGGCCATGGCGGAGATAGGACGGGCCCGGTCAGGCGAGTGGGGCCCGGTGATGTGGGGCTCCAGCTTGTTCAGGTCGATCTCCACTATTTGGTCGTAGTACTGGGCCGGGTCTTGTTCGACCTCGGGGTCGGAAGTGAGCAAATGCCGGTATTTATCGGCCACCTCCGCCAATCCGGCCCGCCCGGTGGCCCTCAGGTAGGTGGCCATACGCTCGTCGTAGGGGTAGATGTCCCCGGTGGCGCCCAACTCGGCCCCCATGTTGGTGGTGGTGGCCTTGCCGGTGCAAGAGATCGACCGGGTCCCCGGTCCGAAATACTCGATGATGGCGTTGGTGCCGCCGGACACCGTCAGCACCCCCGCCAGATAGATGATTATGTCCTTGGGCGCCGTCCAGCCCTGCAACTCGCCGGTCAAGTGGACGCCAATCAGGGTGGGGTATTTCACTTCCCAGGGCAGCCCGGCCATGACGTCGGCCGCGTCGGCGCCGCCAACCCCGATGGCCAGCATGCCCAGGCCGCCGGCATTGGGAGTATGGGAATCGGTGCCAATAAGCAATCCGCCGGGGAAGGCGTAATTCTCCAACACCACCTGGTGAATGATACCGCTGCCTGGCTTCCAAAACCCCATTCCATACTTACGGCAGGAGGATTCCAGGAATTTAAAGACTTCGTCGTTCTCGTTTAGGGCGTCGCGCAGGTCTGAGGAAGCTCCCACCCGGGCCTGGATCAGGTGATCGCAGTGGACGGTGGTGGGTACCGCCACGCGGTCGCGTCCCGACTGCGCAAACTGTAGGATGGCCATCTGCCCCGTCACGTCCTGGTGGGCCACCCGGTCAGGTCTGAGCATGATGTAGCTTTCGCCGGGATCCAGCTCGGCCCCGGCGGGATCGTCTAGGTGGCCCAGCAGCACCTTCTCCGACAGGGTAAGGGGGCGGTTCAGGCGTGACCGAACGATTTCCAGGGCGCGTTCCATTTTCTGGTAAGCATCGGTGACAAATTCAGGAGTGGAATCGATCAGGCTCATCGCTGTACCTCCCGCGAGTGCGTAAAGTGGGTCTCTTTGACCATATAAAAACCTTTAAAGGAAGACCTTTAAAGGTTTTGTGAGTGCGTTGGCAGGGCCGTGACCGGCTGCTATTTTCGCTTTAACTCCGACGGATCGAAGTTCTTGAAATAGTCGTAATTCATGGCGATGTAAGGAGCCCAATGGGCAGGGGTCGCGTCCTCGGCGAAAATGGCGGTCACAGGGCAAACGGGCTCGCAAGCGGCGCAGTCAATGCACTCGTCGGGGCTGATGTAGAACATGTCGTCTTCGTCGCGGGTGTAGATACAATCCACCGGGCACACGTCAACGCATGCTGAATCTTTTACGCCGACGCAGGGCTCGGTTATTATGTAGGTCATCCTTTGTGGCTCCTCTTGAATCTTGGGGGATTCCAGGTTCCCTAGGGCACGAATTTGAGATCGGAAACAGCAGAATTATAGCATAGCCATGTGGCATTGCAACAACGGCCAAGCACCGCGATTACCATCTACGGCTGCCGACGATATCCGATAGTGAAGAGGCTTCCAAACTGGAGCGGCCTTGTTTGGCAACTCGGCCCAGACACAGAAGATTTCTCCTGAATCAGGGAGTCCATTCGAGGTTGCTGGGCCTAGAGGACTAGCCCGTAAGTGCGCTTCTTGATGGATAGGTTGACGAAGGTTTCAGTGCGTTGGACGCCGTCTATGACCCCGATCTTGGTGCGCAGGAAGGTGCCCAGACTCTCGGCGGACTCAAGACCGGCCCAAATGAAAACGTCGTAGGCGCCGGTGGTGATGGCCACGTAATGGGCCTCGTCCAACTTGGCGATCGCTTCGGCCACGGCATCGGATTTTCCGGGACCTGTTTGCAGGCCTATCAACGCCGTGGTGGCGTAACCGAGTTTTTCGAGGTTCGGCACGGCGATGACTTTCACCACATCGTCCATGATAAGGCGGCGGAGCCGGCGGCGAACGGTACCTTCGCTTACTCCAACCTCCCGCGCGATTTTAGCGTTGGAAGCACGCCCGTCCATCTGCAAGAGGCTGATTATCTTTCGGTCCAGTTCGTCCATTCGCGTTACCCCAATTGAATCAACGTATAATTTAGCACCAAGAATCATAGGCTAGGGGTCGAAGGCTGTCAATACCGTAGACAAAAAGACGGATGGCGTCTTTGTTCACATAAGGTACTATTTATGTGTATTGCGTTTACAGTCGATTTTTTGGGAAAAACCTCTGATTTCTGATTGTAGATTTAATTCCAATGAATTAGGTTTTTGGTGTGGTTTTTAATGGGTATATCGCAGATTATCGGCCTTGACCAGATGTGATGTTACCCCGGCAGGAGCATCCGGTGCCCGCGGCTATTGCTGGCCCTAGGGCCATTTGTTAACATGAATAAGCATGGGGAGGGATCGCATAGTGGCCGAGTGCGGGCGCCTGCTAAGCGCTTAACCCGCGAAAGCGGGTTCATGGGTTCAAATCCCATTCCCTCCGCCAGTCAAATCCTTTCCCCGTCGAAGGAAAACGACTGTTTTTACCGGGCCTCAAAAGGGGCGGTTTCGAAGGTGAACCGCAGGTTGCCCCTGCTACCTGGTTCGTGCCTCAAATATCATAACATTCGGGGCGGCGCCGCAGATATCATCAGGTACTTAAAATGCGGCTTGGCTTCTTCATCTGAGCCTCGCTTCGGGGCTGTTGAATCCTTGCCGCTCGATGGGGCCCCAGTCGGTACGCCCCAACACAAATCTCACCAACCCCCTTAGCCGCCAGAATACGGTTAACTGGCGGCACCCGAAATTCTCCAGGATGGCCCATGTCACTAACAGCAAGCGGTCTTTGAACCTATCATGCCGGTGGTAGTTCACCTCTTCCATGACCAGGGTAGACGCGGTCAATATCAACCCGTAGCCATAGGCGACCAACAAGAATAGGCTGGCAAGAGGCAGATTGATGATATCCATGGCAAATCCAGCGATTATCACCAGCAGTCCGAGGGCCTCAACCGCCGGCGCCAGTAACTCTACGAACAAATAGTAAGGGAAAACGACCATACCCAACGCGCCGTATCTAGGGTTTAGCAATCCTCTACGGTAACGCCACAAAACCTCGGCCAAACCTCGGTGCCAGCGGTCTCGCTGCCCGCCCAGCGCCCGCAGCGACTCTGGAACCAGGGTCCAAGCCACGGGGTCTGGTATGAATTCTACCCGGTGGCGGCCTTTACTTTCGTAGCTATGGGTACGGAGCCGCATGATCAATTCCATGTCCTCGCCTATGGCATCATGAGCGTATCCTCCTATTTCCACCACGGTCTCAGAAGGGAATAGGCCGAAAGCCCCGGAAATGACCAGGTTGCCTCCCAAACGGTTCCAACCCAACCGCCCGAACAGGAATGCGCGTAAGTACTCCAAGACCTGAAAGCCGGCCAAAAAATGGTGGGGCACCGGTGTCGCCACCACACGGCCGCCCCGGACCACGCAGCCGTTGGCCACCCTTATGGTGCCCCCCGCCGCCAGGACATCGTCTCTAGCTAAGAATGGACGGACCATGCGTTGCAGGGCGTCTGGTTCGATCAACGTGTCGGCATCGATCGCGCACACCAATTGCCCGGTTGCTTGGTTCAGACCGGCATTTAGGGCGTCGGCTTTTCCCCCATTCTTTTTGTCCACGACAACCAGGTTCGGGTGATTTCGGGACCGGTACCGTCCCAAAACCTCCATAGTCTCAAGAGCATCAAGGTGGCACCCGTAGATATTTTCCAGCGGGTCTAGAGCGAACTGTTTAGCCAAGATCTCTAGGGTGGCGTCAGAGGAGCCGTCATTGATCACTATGACTTCAAGGTTCGGGTAATATAACGCCAACAGGCCTTTTACACTATCGGTAATTGTGGCAGATTCGTTATAGGCCGGAGCCAGCACGCTGATACTAGGCGCCACTTTGGAGCCCAATAACTTCAACATGCTGGACTGTTGAGCTTGATTATTATGCTTCCATAACTCCCAGCAGGCGGCAGCCAACAACAAGACATAGAAACTGTTTATCACCAGGAAGTAGATAAGGGTGCCCCATTGGGCGAATATCAGTATTTGGGAGACTATTTCGGCGATCAATCCGGGAGGTATCTCAATCACCTGCCCTTCCCGTTTCCACCGCGAGGGTACTCGGGTTCATTCCGGGACGCCGCCGTGGGCAAGGCGCGGCCGCCGGTTAATGACCTGCGCAACAGCAGTTTACCCGGCGCCCACAGGGCATCTAATGCCAAAACCGCTTGCTTTCGTACATTCCAGTCGGTATCGCCAATGAGTTTCGCCACCGCGGGCGCCGCCGGCCAATGGTTCAGCCTTCCCATTGCCGACGCAGCGGCCGATCGCACCTCCGGAACTGCGTCTTCTAACAGCTTCTGCAGTTCGCCGACTGCTTCACCGCCTCCTAGATGGCCTAGGAGGGCGGCGGTGACGGCGCGAACACGGGGAGACTCGTCTTGGGATAGGACCAAGCATGCCGGTAAAAACCGGGGGTCCGCCAGACCTAAGGACACCTCCAAAGCGCCCACCACGCCGGGTCCATCGTGGCTGGAGAGATAGCTGGCCAGAGGCTCCACCACAGCGTTTCCCATGCGCAATAAACTTTCTTGCGCCGCAAACCTGGCGATGCTAGAAGCCCCGCTGGCCATGTCTAGAAGAGCATCGATCACGTCGGCAGCCGGGTGATCGACTGCCAACTCGGCTCCCTGGGCCTGGAAAATGGCTCTGCGGTCAGCCAACAATGACAGTATGTCTACGCCGCCACCTCCCAACGCGGTAAGCAGCCGAAGGCCCTGAAGCCGCCGCCACGAAAAACGGCTGCAGGCGCGAGTTTGAGCCCATGCCCGCAGACCGTTATCCTTCGCCAACTCCAACAGCCAGGTCCGCTGCGCGCCGCCCAAACTGTGAAGGACATCGGTGAATAGCTTTATCTGAACCGGGATCGGCAGATGACGGAACGCCCAGCGGTCTTCTTGGGGAAGTGTGAATTCTACCAGGCCGGAAGCCAGGGTTTGCCGTCCCCAGGCCAACTGGGGTTGGAGCCGTTTATCGTGCCACCGAAGCCACAAGGCATGAGCAAAAATCACCACCAATGCGCTGACCAACACACTCAGTTCGGCCGTGAACACCCAAATCAGCACTGTTGTTGAGGTCATGGGGTTAAGCTGACAGCGCCCGGCGGACGCGCTGCATGAGCAGTTGCAGGCTAAACGGTTTGGCCACAAAATCATAAGCGCCCAACTCTAGGGGTTCGGAAACTTCGGACTCGGCGGACCGGGCGGTGAGCATGATCACCCTGGTGCGCTGAAGAACCAAGTCTCGGTTGAGGCGCCGGAGGACACCCAGCCCATTCAGACCGGGCAGGTTGACGTCCAATAGCACCAGGCGCGCCCGCAGAATGAGATCAGCGCCCGCCAAAGAGTCTGCCGCATCGCCGCCGTCCCGCAAGCACTTGGTGCTGTAGCCTCTGGTCTCTAACGAATGCAGTACAACACTCGCCAGGGCCTCGTCATCGTCGACCAACACCACGTCAAACGTCTCTAGCTCTTCAGACTGGCCTTCCGCCTGAGTCGATCCCGGCGCGGCGATGGTTGGTCCAGTCGAGAGCACCCGGTCTCCCCCCGCCGTTTTGGCGCGGGCCATCGCTTCTTTCGCGGCATGCTGGAGGTCCCAAAAATCTTTCCCGTCTAAAGGGAACGTCGAAACGCCGGCGCTGAATGCCGCCCGGAAAATGGAGCCATCTGGGGCTTCGAATCGTTCATCACGTAGGGCCTCCAACGCCTCTGCCGCCCTTTGTACGCCATCGTCAAGGTTCATCCCGTACATTCCAACCACGAACTGGCTGCGGGACCATTGGGAAACGACATCGTCTCCGTGGAAAGACCGGGTCAAGATGCCGGCCAACCGTTTCACCACGTCGTCTCCAGCGGATGTGCCGTGCCATTCATCAAACTGTTCGAGTTTGTCCAGGCCGATCATGGCCAGCGTCACCGGCTGGCTGTAACGGCCGGCGTAATCGAGTAACCTGATAAATCCTTGGGCCGATCGTTCCCGGCGGTCTGGTCCCTCGGCTGAGTCAACGTTGGGAGGCGTGCCCCTGGGACTCTTCGATGACATGCGATGAACAATACGGGGCGCCAACTCGTCTTTGACCTTCCGTTTATGGAGGAAATCATCCGCGCCGGCCGCGAACGCACGGGTCATGACTTCGGCATCGTCGCCGGCCGTGACGAACATCACGGGTAGGCCGCCCCATTTCGGGTCGTTCCGCACCACTCGGCAAAGATCGATGCCATCGATGTGTGGCATATCCACGTCCAGTATCAAGGCCCGGGGAGATGATGCCTCCAGGGTTCTCCAGAATTGGCGCGGGTCTTCCAGGGTTTTGACCTGGAAACCCTCGCCCTCCAGCAACGCCTCAACCACCGTTAGGAAATTGGGATCGTCGTCCACGATGACTACGCTTGGTTCAGTCTTAGTTGGATTTCCCATAAGCTCGGTCACAGCGTCCAACACCTGGGGGAGTGGAAGTGATTTCGCTAGGAACCCACGCCCGCCGCGGCGAGCGACCTCTACCCGGTCAATGAAGGTATCCCGTCCCGTGAGCACCAGCACTGGGACCGGCGGTTTCGCGCCGGAAAGTTCCGATAACAATGCCAGGCTGTCTTCCGTGCCTTCCGGAAAAGTTAGGTCGAGTAAAACGGCGCCGGGTCTGGAACGTGAAATGATGTCTCTGGCTTTCGCTGTGTCCGGTGCTATTTCCGCGCGCACTCCGCGGGCAGCCGCCTCCCCGGCAACTAACTGGGCCACCTCGGCGTCGTCGTCCACCACCAAAAAGAATGGGTCAGCCGGTTGAGCAGGCAGGTTGACGGCCTGGTCCGGCTCTGCGCCAATCCCAAGATCCAACTGTCGCTCAAGCTCATCCCTCAACGATACCGCCAGTTTTGATAAGCTCAGCGCCTCAGCTTGGCCCAACGGCGCCACATCTTCAAATATTTTCTCGGCTTCCTTGGCCAACTGCGAAGCCTTTCGGTAACCGAAAGTGCCCAGGAGCCCGTATAATTTATGGGCGTCACCTCCGGCCAACCGCCGCAGTTCAAGGTCCAGGTTGCCTTCCAAAAGCGCCGCCGTAGCCTGCTCCAGCACCTCCAGCCGGGTCATGACGGCTGGTTTGGTTTGCTCCCAGATTCTAGCCATCTTCGTTGACAGTGCTTGCTGTGTTGGGGCCTTTTCGCCTGCGGCCACGCCGTCCATGGAAGAATCCGGTAAAAGGTCCGGGAAAAGGTCCGGGAAAAGATCTGGCGGCAGCTGGAGGACCTCGGCCGCCTGCCGCGCCATTTCCTCCCGGTCGATCGGATGGACCAGGAAATGCTCGGCTCTCAGGCTTTTTGCCAGCTCTTCCGGCGCCTGCTGTAAGCAATAGATCACCGGTAGTTGCAATAGGCCAAGCCTCTCGCGGGCCTGATTCACAACCTCAGGAGCGTCAGGACCGGTGATCCTGTTGTTGATCACCAGCAGGGAGCATTCGCCCTTGCTCAATTCATCGAGTGTCCCTGCTCCGTCATGTGTTGGGCTTACCTTCACACCGGTCAACCGGTCCTCGAGCCAAGAGGCCAGCTCCCTGGGGAGTCCGGCCATCACGATTCGCGGCATAGAGACCAACCCGTTAGTGTGAGGCAGGTTCGTTTCACCAACTCCAAGACAACACCTCAGCTACTTGGCCGGGCAGGGTCATGGGGTCAAATGGCTTGGCGAGGACCCCCGACACGCCCAGTGTGTCAAACCGGAGCCGGTCGGTGGCCTGAACCTTTGCTGTCAACAAAATCACGGGAATGTGGCGGGTGGCTTCATCTGCTTGTAGTCTCTGAAATGTCTCCGGGCCATCCATGTCTGGCATCATCACGTCCAAAAGAATGGCGTCGGGTTGCCCTGATTTGGCTTCCGCCAAACCCTCGCGGCCCGAACCAGCGGCCGATACATCCCAACCTCCAACCAACTCTAGAAGTCTGGCCGAAAAGTGCACTGACCTCGACTGTTCCGATATAATTGTCAGGATAATTTAATGGGTGTGGGAGGCAGGGGATGCTGGGAAAACGCTCTAAACAGTTGGGGTTCCTGGAAGCGGACCATCTCTACCTGGACTATGTGG
>DAOUHE010000011.1:0-12246 GCA_034428715.1 Dehalococcoidia bacterium
CCCGCACCGGTGTTTGCTTCCTCTGTCTGACATGGCCGAAGACCAGGATCTGGCCCTGGGGACAGGTATAGCTGTCTCTAGCCGGGTCGTAGGTGAAGCGGTCTTTGTGGTAAGGGTCCGCCGGATGGAGCTGTTTCTCAGGCATAGCCAGGGGTATTCCCGCTTCGGCGCAGGCGCTCAGGTTGGCCCCGGAGAAATAGCCGGCGTCGGCCAGGGTCAGGAGCGGCGCGTGGCCGGTGTTCTCCCTGGCCGCGGTGACCAGTGGAAGCAACTGCCGGCTGTCCCCGGGGTCTTGGGTGACCTCGGCAGCCGTGATGAGCATGCCACCTCCGCCGGTCACCGGGGCCGCCATCACCTGGGCGTTATACCCAAGCACATACCCTTGATGGCTCCGCATGAATCCAGCGTCCGGGTCGGTCAGGCTGATGCGCGCCTTCCCTTGCTCCGCCAGGCTCCGCCGGGCTTCCAGCACCCGCTCCCTGAGTTGTTGGGCTTGCCTGAGTTCCTTAAGCAGACCGGGCGGCCACGGCATACCCCTTCCTCCCAAAACAAGAGCGCCGGGGTAAAATAGCCCTGACGCTCTTGTTTTTGGGCACCTTTTGACCGCTTTCTGAGACAGTCTCTTAAAACCCGCCCCTACATTTTTGTTAGAAACCGGCGCACGACCGTGCGCCCCTACCGGTCAGACACTTATTTTCTGCTCTATCCGAGATCGTCTAGGCAGGCGGCCACCGGTTTTGAGACACAGGTGAATATTGGCGTGTCCAGCAGGGTGTAAGGCCGGGCTTTGGATTCCCGCAAGTCGGCCACCAAGTCCACGAAGGACCCCGGGTCGTCGGTCTCAAATCCCAGCACGAACTCCTGATCGTCCAGGCCAAAGGAATAGGCCGTGCTGATCTTGACGTCGGGATATTTATGCCCGATGGTGAAATGTTCGCTCATCAGAGCCTGCCGCTCTTTCTGGGGTAATTGATACCACTCGTGGGTTTTGACGAAAGGATAGATGAACAGGTATTTACGCCCGATGATCCGCATGGTGGTGTCGGCGCCTTCCTGGCCCTCGTGTTGGTGGGTGTCCACGTAGGGAGAACGCCGGGTCATCGCCAGGTAGGAGTGGGGCATTAAAAGATATTTGCCCAATTCCGTCCGGTTTAGCTGGGCCAATAACTGGTCGATGGGCTCTAATTGGGGGCTGATCTTCCATAACATGAAATCCACATCACCCCGGGTGCCCACCAAGCTGTAGCTGGCCAGGGTGACTTGGTCGGAAGATTCGGCCAACACCTCGGCGAACTCCGACTTGCTCTTGCTCCGCTGTAACTCGGGCAGGCGCCGCCACTCGGGAGAGACTTTGTAGAACGAGTATTTGACGAAATCCCTCCGTCCTTTGGTCTCTTCCTGGGTCATTGGGCCCATCCTTCTCTCATCGTTGCCTTCGGCTTGGCCGAGACGGTGATCCAACCCCAGCCGCTTTTTAATGATAGCAATCTCCTGGATTCAATAGCAATGCCAGGGTCCCCAGTTGTCAAGCACGGAATCTTGACACCAAACTCGGCATCGATCTAAAAGCCGCCGCCTGCCTTTCAAGTTCGCCAATCATCCATAAGAATTAATATTGATATTAATCGATAATTTCATTGATTTATTCAATTTATATATTAAAATATATTAACTTTACTTGATTGGGGAAATGATGGGTCAGGAGTGGCAGGAACTTACTAAACTGAGTGGTAAAGCTCCTTTGGTGGTCGAGCGTGTCCGGTTAGCCGGCAGCGGCATCGCGATCTCCGGGAGCTTCGAGTTGCCCCCTTTGGCCCGGCTTTCGGCCCAAGACCAGGTGTTTATCATGGTCTTCGTTCGCAGCCACGGCTCCATCAAAGAGATGGAACGGGCCTTCGGCATCAGCTACCCCACTGTCAAAAACCGCCTCAACCGCATCTCTGCCCAACTGGATTTGGTTGAGACGGACCCGGTTCCCGCTCAATCTGAAGTCTTGGCCCAGCTACAACGCGGGGAGATATCGGCGTCCGATGCCATCGAGAGGTTGTCCCAATGATCTGGCCTCCATCACTGCTGGGATTTCGCGTCAGGAACGAAAAGAAGGGATTCGTGCTTTGGCTGCCTTTGTTTCTGATTTGGCCGCCCTTTGTCTTGGTGGCGCTGGCCATGTTTCCCCTGGTCTTATTGCTCGCATTGTTGCTGTGGCCCACGGGTTGGAGCAGGACATTACTATTAGCAGGTCCCTGGTTCTTCCGCATGTTTTGCGCTCTGCGGGGACTTGCGATCGACGTTGTTAGCGGCACATCCCGGGTTTATATCGTGGTCAGGTAGAGCGCATCGGCGAATAATCTTAAATGAAGAAGGTCTTGAGATGATGGAAAATAGACGGCAAATTCTGGACATGTTGGCACAAGGCAAGATCACCGCCGAAGAAGCGGAGCGGCTCCTTTCCCTGGTGGACCAGCCTCCGGCGGCAGCAGCAGGAAGTAAGGAAGCCAGCGACGGGGGAAAACCTGCTCCCAAGTACCTGCGGGTGGTGATCAATGATGGCGACGGCCCCCAATCCGAGCACGTGAACATCCGCGTGCCAATGGGGCTGATCCGCGCTGGAGTCAAGCTGGCTTCAGTCCTCCCTTCCAACGCCACCTCAATGATCAACGAGAAGCTTAAAGAAAACGGCGTTCCCATCGATCTAGAAAAAATCAAAGCCGACGACCTAGAGGAGCTGGTCAATTCCTTGAGCGAGTTGGAGGTGGATATCCAAGATGGCGATGAGAAGGTACGCATCTACGTGGAATAGAGCGGCCCTTTGGCCGTAAATTCCCGGCTCGGGTTCGTGCCGGTGGTTATTTTGGTCTAGGCAAATTCAAATTTTTCCCGGCGTGAGAAAAGGACACCATGTTCATTAATATCAACATGCTCATGGAATTGCACAAGGCCAGAGAAACGGAACTAGTTCGTCAGGGGGAATCTTCCAGGTTTCAAAGGCTGGCCGGCCCCAGCAAGCTCAAGCCGGGAAAACGCTTCATGCAGGCCATGGCCAATGCTCTAGTCTTTTGGGACTGAGGTAAACCCGCGGACAGGTTTACCAGGCGGGTCCTTTGCCACGTGTCGACAACTTTGACGAATGGGACGGAAACATCTTGATATGGATTAAACCCGGCATGGTTGGTGCTAGAATCTGTAGCTAGCATTGAGTCCGGCGGGTTATCCTAATAACCGTAAGAGGTGCAACCATGGTGGAACTCGGAACTGGCGAATACAGCTACGAAGTGATTGAGGACTGGGCCAAGCTGCCCGACGGCTGGTCCTTCAAAGAGACAGCCGCGGTGGGCACCGATTCCAACGATAACGTGTATGTCTTCAGCCGGGGCGAACACCCCATCATGGTATTTGACCGGGAGGGCAACTTCCTGCGTTCCTGGGGAGAGGGCGTTTTCCCCCGGGCCCATGGCATAACCATGGGACCCGGAGACACTATCTTTTGCACCGACGACGGCGACCATACCGTTCGCAAATGCACGCTGGACGGCAAGGTATTGCTGACCCTGGGGATTAGCGGAAAGCCGGCCCAGTTCATGAGCGGCAGCCCTTTCAACCGGTGCACCCATGTGGCCATCGACCCCCGCAATGAGGACTTTTACGTCTCCGACGGCTACGGAAACGCTCGGGTTCATAAATATTCCCCCGACGGCAAATACCTTTTTTCTTGGGGGGAATCCGGCACCGGGCCGGGCCAATTCAACATCGCCCATAACCTTTGCACCGACCGGGAAGGATGGGTATACGTCGCCGACCGGGAAAACCACCGCATCCAGGTTTTCGACCCCATGGGTAAGTTTGAGACCCAATGGATCGACATGGCCCGCCCCTGCGGACTTTTCATCGACAAATCCGGGGACCCATCCGGTCAGCAAAGGGTGTACGTGGGAGAGTTGGGTGTGGCCATTGGATCCAACGACCAGGCTTACGGTTTAGGGCCCCGGGTCACCATCATGGACATCAAGGGCAACGTCCTGGCCAAACTGGGAGACGGACCCGAGGGCGAATCTCCGGGACAGTTCATCGCGCCCCACGGCGTTTGCATCGACTCCAGGGGAGACATCTACGTGGGCGAAGTCTCCTGGACCCACACCGGCAGCCGTTTGAATCCCCCCAGGGAAATTCGTTCTTTGCAAAAATTGGTTCGGAAAGAATAAACCGATTCGCATCGGAGAGATCCAGAAAGACTCCAACAAAACCCCAGGAAGACCTAGGGTAAACACGATTGTCAGGCATCAAGGTAAATTATGGAAGTTAGATTAGGCAGTCTGCTACGCGATGCCCAGGAAGCCCAGGGCACAGCCATCATCATCGACGTTTTCCGGGCATTCACCACGGCCGCCATTGCCTTTGACCGGGGCGTTGAGTGGATCATCCTCGTGGCAGAGGTGGAAGAAGCCCTGGCCCTGCAGCGGCGAGGCGTGGGCGACATCCTGATGGGAGAAGTAGACGGCGCAAAGCCCGATGGGTTTGATTTCGGAAACTCTCCCCACGAGATATCCGAGGCCGATGGGGCTGATCTGGCCGGCAAAACCGTGGTCCAGTCCACCCGGGCCGGCACCGTGGGGGTAGCTGCGGCGTCCCAGGCCCAACAGATCTACCTGGGCTCCCTGGTTGTGGCTCAGGCCACCGTCGACGCCATAAAAGACGAGAATCCCGGCTTAGTGTCCATTGTAGCCATGGGCGACCAAGCAGAAACCAGGAACGATGAGGACGAACAATGCGGGTTGTTCTTGCGGAATCTGCTAGAAGGGCGAAGGCCCGATGGGTTCGCCGTGGCCCGGCTGATCATGGAGGGAGGCGCCACCCGCAAATTCTACGACGGCAACCAACCCCAATACCATCCCGAGGACGTTGACCTGGCCCTGGAGGTCAACCGGTTCGAATTTGCCATGAAGGTGACTAAGGAGCAGGGCCTGCTGGTGGCCCGCAAGCACGAGCTTTAGCCGATGTTTGCATAATTGGAAGGGACCGGGCAATTCCATGACTATGAACGTCGGGAGAAGATCTGCCTCGCTAATATCAGCCACCGTGGCTGTCCTCGCGATGCTCTCTGCCGGCTGCTCGTCTCCAGAGCCCAGCGGACCGCTGGGCGGCTCCCCATCATCGCCCACGACCGCCATCGCCGAGTCGGGTTCCCCCGGACATTGCCTATTCGTCTCCAAAGGATGCGCCGCCTGCCACGGACAAAACGCCGAAGGCACGTCCATCGCCCCGGCCTTGCCCGGCCACAACGAACAAATGGTGAAAAACCAGGTCAGAAATCCAAGATTTCAAATGCCAGCCTTCGGAGTGGACCAGATCTCCAATGCAGAATTGGATGCAATTGCCGGCTTCATAGCCGGCATTGAGGGAGACGGCCACCGACATGCCGCAACGCTGGAAGAGCCCGTGGAGCGGGCCGCAGCGGTGGAGATGCATCACTGGATGGCGCTGGAATCCCTGGAATCCCACGACACGGCCGAGGCCATCCACCATGTGGGCCATATCATCGAATTATTACAACCCGGCGAGCACCGCCAGCGCATGCAGGAAATCCTGGCGTCCCTCGAATCTGGTGGAGAATTCCATGAGCCGGAACACCAGATAGAAGAGATGCTGGCAGGTTCGGCCTCCCCGGGCCTGACCCTATTTCAGCTTCATCTCAGACAAGCCCTGGATTCATTGGATGCGGACGACGGTTCAGAGGCCAAGCACCACTTGGCCCACGCCCAGGAGATAGGCGATGAAGCCGCCTCAAAGGGCCTGGCTGAAGTGCAGGAATTGCTGGAACTGGAGGACCACCACGGCGCCGAACACGAAATACAGGAAATTCTGGGCCGGGATGAGCACCACGACTGACGGGGTTGGGTAAAAGCTGCGCCAATCAAAGGCCGGACGCGGCCGCACGATTCCTGCTTCTAGGAAAGCCTATTCTACCTTCCACTAAACCGTGCCGGATCCAGCGCGTCCACCCCAGGAACATCGGTGTTCCCATTAACGATCAAATCCGTCAACCCATGGCACATCCCGGTGCTCCAAAGGATCCCCTTGCGGCCCGCGCCAGTACCCAGATACAAGTTTTGCCAGCCGGGAACCTTGCCTACGATGGGCAGGCCGTCGCTTGAGAGGGGCCTCAAACAGGCGGTGTGCTGCACCAGTTCCGCATCCTCCAATGAGGGGATCATCCTCAGCAGGTCACCCATGATCTTGTCCCTGGCCTGACTGGTGGTGGCCTCATCGAAGCCCACCAACTCTTCGGTGGTGCCCGCCCAGATCAAGCCGTCGGATTTAGTGACCACGTAACTGCCGCTGTAGTGGATGGAAGTCCGCACTGGCGCTCCGGAATGGCGAAGGCGCAAGATCTGGCCTTTCAACGGCGTCACCGGGATGTTTACCCCACACCAATCCGACGCGTGCTGGCTCCACGGTCCCATGGCCAGCACGACTATGCCAGCCTCTATCCGGCCTGTTTCGGTTGTGACGCCCAGGCAACGGTTTCCTTCCGAAATCAACCCGGTGACCCTGCGGAGCAGAATTTCCATGCCCCGCTTCTCCGCCGCTTGCCCGGCCGCCAGCGTGCAGCGGTAAGGCTCAACCGACCCAGCGCCCTGGAGGTAGCTTGCCCCCAAGGAATCCGGATTGGCCCTTGGTTCCATCTTCACCACGTCCGCCGGTTCGAGCCAGTCCACTTGAAAGCCCCCTACCTTCTGCTGCCATTTCCGATCGTCTTGGTACTGCTGCACGGCCTCGGCATGAAAGGCCAATTTAAGCCGGGCGCAGACCTGGTGTTGATTATCAACCCCGGAATCTTCTTTCAGCTCCGCGGACAGGCTAATGTGGCGGTTCAAAGACCAAACGCTGAAATCCAGTAAGGGATCGGGGATACCGGCGCCCTCCATGGGCCCCATCTCGCCAAAGGCGAAACCCGAAGCGTGGCTGCCCACCGAGTCGGCTTCCAATAGTGTTACTTTCAATCCCTGGCGGGCCAGCAAATAACCAGATAGGCAACCGACGATGCCGCCACCAACGATTACTACATCCCTTGGGCCAGTGGCCAATTCATCTCTCCTAGCGTAGGTATTCGCGTGATTGGAAACCGTAGCAGAGCCTACCAGCCACGGCGGGGAATATCAAACGGGCGTTGAAACAGAGGGGTTGGCTTCACCTGGCCAGCCTGACTTCTACGCCTAGGTCCAAGTCGGCCCAAACGCGGTCGGTAGTAAATACCGGCAATCCTAGATGCCGGGCCAGGTTGAGGCACGCCCTATCCCCCAAGGAAAAACCACGAGACCTGGTGGCCAATCGAAGCAAACCCGTAGCATAGGCCTGTTGGACGTCAAAGGGTTCGTGTGACAGGTTCAATTCCCCCAAATCATTGAAAATCTGCACCTCAGGCATGCCACCATCTGCAAGTTTACCTACGACTTCGGCCAGGTTCACCGCGCTGATTACAGCCTCTGGAAGAGATTCCCTTATTGTTGTTGCACCTGGCTCATCGTTCATCACCGCCAGAAGCGCGGATGCATCCCACACGACTGTCATTCCCGGGCCTGCACAGCCCGGCGTTCCTGGATGAGTCGTCGGCAAGGCTAACACCCTCCGGAATGTAGCGGCGCACCGATTCTTGGACCCGCTGGATAGCCTTTTGCGGGGTCAATATACGAATCATGCCGTCGTCCAAGGTCATCATCAGGGTGTCTCCCTCCGAGACACCCATTTTTTCCTAAATGTGTCTTGATTGTTGTCATTTACCACCTCACTGTGATTATACCATTATTGAGATTCTTAAATGGGGAATCTGATATCCAGCCTCTAACCCGTCCGCTAGCGGTTGCCAACCGGTGGGTGTAGAATCCTCACCGGGACGATCAACCTCGCTGAATAACCGTTCGTAAATCCAGGAGGTACGGCGATGGAACAGCCGCAAGAACAATATCCCATCCAGTTCTCCGTGGACTACCCAGACAGATCCGTCAGCCGATTCAGTTCCTTTTTCCGGCCCATAGCGGTGATTCCCATCGCCATCGTCCTTGGATTAGTTGGCGAGATTCTGATTATTCCCCCACTATTGCTGATCCTATTCAGAAATAAATACCCCCGGTGGTGGTTTGACTGGAGCGTCGAACTCATGCGATTTGAGAGCCGGGTTACCGCCTATGCCTTGTTACTAAGGGACGAATATCCATCCACCGACGAGGAGCAATCGGTGCATTTGGAAGTGCCGTATCCGGACGTTCCCCAGGACTTGAACCGCTGGCTGCCGTTGGTCAAGTGGATATTGGCCATCCCCCACTACATCGTACTTATCGTGCTGGGATTCATCGCCATGGTGGTGGTGATCGTCGCATGGTTCGCCATTCTGTTTACGGGGCGGTACCCCAGGGGCCTGTTCAACTACATCGAGGGCGTGATGCGTTGGGGCCGCCCGTGTTGAGGCGTATGCGTTTATTATGACCACCGACCGATACCCGCCGTTCCGGTTGAACCCGTGACCTGCCTCAGATAATCCAAGACCGCACTATAGCTAAGGAGTGGACCATGCCTAGCTTCATGGGGGACCACGTCTCTATTAAAACCGATCTCAACATACCCGTGGCCATGCGGGACGGCGTCCGCCTGTTCGCTGATGTCTACCGGCCCGATACCAGCGAACCCGTGCCCGTGATGCTCCAGCGCACCCCGTACAACAAGGCCTTGGCTAGCACCCGGGGCGCCAACGTCGATGCAATTCGCGCGGCGTCCCATGGATACGCGGTCGTGATTCAAGATACCAGGGGCCGGTTTGCGTCGGAGGGAGAATTCTATCCCTTCTTGAACGAGGCCGATGACGGGTACGATACGGTGGAGTGGTGCGCCGCCCAGCCCTGGAGCAGCGGCAAGGTGGGGATGTACGGGCGGTCCTACGTAGGGGCCACCCAATGGCTGGCGGCCTCGGCTCAACCGCCGGCCTTGGCGGCCATAGTCCCCGGCATCACCTCTTCGGATTATTACGAGGGCTGGACCTACCAGGGGGGCGCATTGGCCTGGGGATTCATCCTGTCATGGACGGTGGGCCGCTTGGCCCTGGCCAACCTCGGAGCCATATCCCGGGAGCAGGTGATTCCCGAGGGAGCGAGGGACGCCCTCATCAAAGCCGTGGACAACATGGATGAGTCCTTCCGCTCTTTGCCACTGGAAGAATTCCCTGATCTCAAAGGGCCGCTGGCGCCATACTTCTACGACTGGATGTCCCACCCAACCAACGATGAGTACTGGCGGCGATGGCGCATCGAAGACCTCTGGTCCAAGATAAACGTACCCGCCTTGAGCATGGGCGGCTGGCACGACATATTCCTCAAAGGCACCTGCCGCAACTTCACCGGAATGACCAAACACGGTGGTACTCACCAGGCCCGGTCGGGGCAACGATTATTGCTTGGACCATGGCACCACGGGGCCTTCGCCGAGGAATCCGGGGAGTTCTACTTTGGGTTGGCCGCGTCGGGAGGCGCCGTGGACACCGACGGCGTGCACCTGCGGTGGTTCGACCACTGGCTCAAAGGCGAGGGTAATGGAGCGGATGCGGACCCGCCGGTTCGAATCTTTGTCATGGGGACCAACCAATGGCGCGACGAGCAGGAGTGGCCCCTGGCCCGGACCCAATACCGCGACTATTACCTCCACAGCGGAGGAAAGGCCAATACATTACACGGGGACGGCAGTCTGAGCTTGGACGAACCCGCCGGCGAGGCCCCGGATGTATACCTTTACGACCCCAGGGACCCGGTCCCAACCAACGGCGGCGGATTGTGTTGCAACCAATCCTTTGTGCCCGGCGGCGCGTTTGACCAGCGGGAGGTGGAAGCCAGGCCCGATGTGCTGGTCTTTTCAACGCCTCCCCTGGAAGCCGATTTGGAGTTGACGGGGCCGGTTAGCCTAACGCTATATGCCGCCACCACGGGCCGGGACACCGACTTTACCGCCAAGCTGGTGGACGTGGGCCCTTGCGGCTGCGCCCGCAACCTCACCGACAGCATCATCCGCGCCAGGTACCGCGAATCCACGGAAAAAGCCAACCCCATCCAGCCGGAACAGGTATACGAGTACACCATCGACCTGGTGGCCACCAGCAACGTTTTCTTGAAAGGCCACCAGATCCGCCTGGAAGTGTCCAGCAGCAACTTCCCCAGGTTCGACCGCAACCCCAACACCGGGAAGGAGCCGTGGCGGGAGTCTGAGCCCGTTGCCGCCCTTCAGACCGTCTGCCATAGCGCCGAGCATCCGTCCCGCCTCACCCTGCCCGTGATCCCAGCATGACCGTCCCAAAAATATCCGAGAGGGCTTGGACTTGCTGAGGTATTCATGCCTGGTCATCGGCATTCTGCTTACGCTGCTGGTAATAGTGGGGCTGTTTACCTGCCGCCTGGGCGGATTCCCCGTGGCGCCCGAACCTTTGCCGGTTACCCCGGGAACAACGCAGGGAATCCTTTAGAAACTACCTCAAAACCGTGTTTCCAAGACGGGCCATCCTTCGACAGGCAAACCACGAACGGCCCCTTTTGAAGCTAAACGAAGGACGAATGGCCGATTAACCCCATTTGGGGTGTGGTTTGTGGCCGGAATTGGCGACCCTGCCAGGCACGAACGATGCCATTAACCCAGGCCCGGGATTGCGCCATAACGATGAGCCCCAGCGGGCCTCTTGGCCAGCGCCTTCAGCACTTTTGCATCCGCTGGTTTGTCCTAGCTCTTCCTCACTATACCTCGGGAGTGTTGAATGATAGAGGCTGCGAATTAGCTAGGACCCGACCCCTGTTCCAATGCGGCCAGACGCGCCTCGAGGGCCGCGTTGCGCTGTTCCAGGGCCTGGATGGAGATCATCATGATCCCGGCCATGTAGCCGCTGTTGATGGTGGTGTCGGTGCCTACGGTGCCGAAGCCGTCATCGCCGAAGGCGGCGAAGAACTCCTGGGCCGTGTCTTATCTAGATCATGGACATGTAACTACCGTGGCGCTCAGCGTACCGGCGGAGTTTACAGTGATGCGATGACAGCCTATTCCATCGGTGTCTCTTAAGATGATCCCGAAACCTTGGGTGTCAACGTACACGTCACCAGAAGTCTCTACAACAGTGACGGCGGCGGCGCCCAAGCGAATCTTGTTGCTGGCATTGACGACAGCATTAGCGCCGATGGCGGTCGCGTTGGTTAAATTGCCCGCACTGACATCGGCTCCCGATCCAACCGCTGTGTTGAATGTACCAGTCGTGTTGGAAAAGAGACCACCGTTCCCACTAGCCGTGTTGTTAGATCCCGTGGTGTTGGCTACGAGGGCATTCCCTCCATTGGCCGTGTTATCGAAGCCCGTGGTGTTCGCACTTAGCGCGTTTCTTCCAGTTGCGGTGTTTGCCGAGCCCGTGGTGTTGGAGCCGAGTGCGAATGCCCCTGCGGCCGTGTTGTCGATGCCCGTAGTGTTGGAATTTAGTGCACCCCTTCCGGCAGCCATGTTGAATGATCCCGTGGTGTTGGAGGAAAGCGAATCGATACCAATGCCGGTATTCCGGCCATCACCGGTCATAGTAAGGTTCCCGGCATTCACTCCAGCAAAGAAGTTTTCCGTGCCAAAGTTGTGAATGAATCGATTCCCGCCGGACATGATGATGCCGGCTGTTGTGGTGGTTGAAGGCAGTCTGAAGTTCCCGGTTATCTCCAGTTGCTCGTTTGGCGTCGCCGTGCCAATGCCGACGTTGCCCAGGGCGTCTTCAAAAATTCCCGAATCTCCGATTGTCCCCGCGCCGGTGAACTTCGAAATAAAGTTGAGCGTCCCCAAGCCGTCTATCCCCACGTCATCCGTTTCGCAGGACACGGTCCCATCTTGATTGATTACCAGGATGCTGCTGCCGGCGGCGCAGATACCGCTCACTCTTTGCTGGAGGACAGTGGTGTCTGCGTCTAGGGTCACCGGGCCAAGGGTCCCACCCCCAGTCAGTCCGGTTCCGGCCGTCACTCCCGAGATCGTGCCCACATCCACGGGGGACCAACCCGGACCCAGGGGCCAGGGAGGGTTGACACAGTCTATATTGGCGTCGCCTGGTGGCAAAGGATGAACTCACCTAGTACTACAACGACGAGTTGTCTGGTAGGATGGCTGGACAGATGATGTTGGGTGGTTTGGGTGATGGATGCGGCGAGCTTCGAGCGGGTCTACGACAGCCTTCAGGAATTCCACGCCTTCTTTGCGGCC
>DAOUHE010000012.1:0-10728 GCA_034428715.1 Dehalococcoidia bacterium
CGAGGTGGTCCGGGTCGTCCTGGACAACCTGAACACTCACCGCATGGCGTCGCTGTACGAGGCGTTCCCGGCGGCAGAGGCCCGGCGGATTGCCAAACGGCTGGAGTTCCACTACACCCCCAAGCACGGAAGTTGGTTGAAGATGGCGGAAATCGAGTTCAGCGTACTGTACCGTTCCTGCCTCAGACAGCGGCTCCCCGACGAGGAAGCTCTCGGGCGGGAGGTCCAGGCTCTGGTTACTGAGCGCAACACCGCCCAAGCCACCATCAACTGGCGCTTCAACACCCATGACGCCCGAACCAAACTGCACCACCTCTATCCCTTTGATTCCAAAGATGACTGAGTACTAGTTTGTGGCCACCGGCAACTAGCAACCTACCGTCCGCCAGGAATGACATGCCACTGCAAAAGATGTCATAACCGATCGTCATGGCGTCCCTGACCTCATTTGTCGTAGGGTTCCAAATCCGAGGGTTGCCATCAAAATCCGGGTCTGCTGGCGGGGGTTCAATCCCGCCCGGGGTTCGGTCCCAAAAAATAACCTCTCCGGTTGGGAGCAGCGTCGCGTGGATAGCAACAACCTGCATATCCATCACATTGCCCCACTGTCCTAAAATCGGCTCAGGGGAAACCGGCTCCAAGAATCGAACTTCAATGTTATCTATATCATGGTCGGCAGACTCACCACCCGATCGGGCCCCAAGGAGCACACGGCCTTCGTAAGGGTCGAAGCCGGGGATGACCAGATTCGGGACCACCGTACTAGTTGAGCCACCCGACGGCGTCAACTCGACAGTGATGTCTGAGAAACCACCGCCCGGCCTCATCGTGATCTTCGCGTGAATCCACTGGGATCCAGCGAGATCTAATGTTTCCTTAGGAATTGAGAATGCCTCGAGAAAACTGCTCTCACCGGCCCCGAAGTGAATAGAGACGTGATTATCACTTGGATCGGACAGGTCTGGCCCGCCGTCATGGATGTCGAATCCAACCCCTATAGAACCATAGTAGCTCGGCTCCTCGTAGACGAATTTAGGGCCTGGAGGTACCCCGCCGGCATCCTCGTAAACTGCCGTATTCAGAAACGCGAACCCAATACCATCGACTCGTCCAACACCAGGGGTCATCCTAAAGTCAAATTCGGCTTCGATAGTAGCGAATAAGCCGGGGTCGCTGAGGTCGAAAGCGATGCTGTTATGGTTAACGATCGTCGTGTCAGCCAGTCTCAAGAACTGGGTTGAACCAGGTGGTCCTCCAGGCATAATAGTTGGAGGCGGTGGGTCGTCTTGCGTCAATAGCACGTAGTTGATTGGCGTACCGGGTTCGAAGTCTTGAAATGTTGCTGCTAAAACTAGGCCCGTATGCCCTACGCTCAAAACCAACGTTAGCAAGGCTACCAACATTACGAATGTAGGTATTTTAAGGAACAATCGCATGAATGTGATTTGTGTTCCTCCCACAGGTAGCTTTGCTTGATGGATCTGATCACTTGGGAAGTGATGATTGGGTGAACGAAGGATTACCGCCACCGTTGAATGCATTCACAATCGAAATGGGCATCATATCCCATTTTATGCCGCATAGGATTAACTGAAAACACGGCTAACCTCATACATTAGGCTTGGGACTCTAATAGAAGTTTTTAAGGCCTATGTTAAATATGCAGAGCCTACTCGACTAGGTGAGACCGGAAATTGCCAGTAATAACCGGCGGTAAGACCTGATTCAGCCCGTTCTGGCTGGAGCGGGGAATTCCCATCTGCGGCGCCGGTGACTACATGGTGGCAACATCCAACTTTGATAGGTTCCGGCTGCATTCCTGAGGGTCCCTCGGGAACCGGTATATACAAAACCTTGAATAATTCAGCGGCCTACATCTCTGGCTGGCGCAGAGCGCTAACGGCCGAGAACCGGCTGGTGATCCGCACCGCCAGCGCGGCCAGCGGACCGCAGACCACATCACGCAAAGTTAGAACGACGGGGCCAGCCGTTAGAGACTGGCCCCAATCAAGCCAACAGAAGGACATCTGCAAGTAACGACTGTATCAGCCAATATCTGCTATTCCCAAGATACAGGGAAACGCCAACCGTGCACCATGGCGCCCGAGCGTAGCCCCAATGAAGCCGCGCTATAGCGAGCCGTCGATGGCCACGTCCAACACGGCCGGTTTGCCTGATGCCAGGGCCTTTTCAACCGCCGGCCCCAACTCCGCAGGGTCTTCTATGGACCTGCCGTAGACGCCCATGGCGTTGGCGATTGCCCCGACGTTGAACGGTTGTCCGAAGTCCATGCCGATGTATTGGCTGGCGGGAGTCTCCCTTTGCAGCAGCTGGGACTGGTAGATATTCATGTTCAGCTTCAATATGCGGTAGGAACGGTTGTTGCAGATTATGTAAATCACGGGCAGATTCTCATTGGCGGCGGTCCACAATCCCTGCACCGTCATCATGGCGCTGCCGTCGCCCAGCAGCCCCACCACCGGCCGTCCGGGAAAGGCTAACTTGAGGCCCAAGGCGCTTCCCATTCCCCATCCGATGGCCCCGCCTCGCTCGCTGAATATACTTTCGGGATCGCTGAATTCGAAGGCCCCGTGCAGCGCGTCCCTGGATGTGATGGTATCGTCGGCGAACACCGTGTCTTGGGGTAGGACTTTGGCCAGTTCAGCCATCATTCGGTCGACTGACATAGGGCGGTGGTCCCAGCGTTCCTTCAAACGGCGCTGCCAGGCCGCCTTCAAAGTTGATTTCTCATCGGCCAGACCGGCGGACCGGCCCCGGGCTGCCTCTTTGGCCTGGCCGGTCATAGTGGAACCGACGGCGTCAATCAGATGTTCAAGTCCTATCTTCGGGTCGGCGACAATTCCCACATCGGTGGGCTCGCTCTTGCCGACTTCTTTCGCCGAGGAATCCAGGTGGATAAGGCGGGTGCCCGGCGCCAGAGTGTTGCCGGGAAAGTAAAAGAAGCCCGAGAACACGTTGGTCCCAACGGCCAAAATGACATCGGCGGAGGCGAACACATCCCTGGCCGCGGGAAGCACCGGGTTGATACGGCCCAGAAACTGGGGGTGCCCTGTAGGGAAGTTCATCCGGGCGTAGGATGTCGCGTAAACACTGGCGCCCAGCATCTCAGCCAGGGTAACCGCCTGCTCCACGCCTCCCGACATGCCCAGCCGGTCTCCCACCAGGATCATGGGATTGACGGAACCAGCCAGGATGTTGGCCGCCTCTTCCACGGCTTGCCGGTCCGGAGCGACGCGATGATACTGCTTGGCAGACGGAATGATCTCCACGCCGGCCTCCCCGTCAAACGTGTCAAAGGCGAAGGCCAAAAAAACGGGACCGGTGGGAGGCGATTTGGCTTCGTTGAATGCCCGTCTCATGGCGCCGGGGATCTGCTGAGGGTTGGTGACTTCGGCGCTCCACTTGGTGAACTGGGCCACCATGCCCGGCAGGTCGGTGCGCCCCTCGGCCAGCTTGCGGGAATCCTTGTTGCCCGCCGTGAGGACTATGGGCACCCCGCCGTCCATGGCATGTTGCAACAGGCTTATCCCGTTAGCTAGGCCGGAGTCGATATGCAGGTTGACCAAGGATGGCTGACCCGTCCCGCTGGAATAGCCGTCGGCCATCCCCATGGCGACGCCCTCCTGAGCGGCCAGCACGTATTTGATGTCCTGGTATTCCTCCAGGGACGACATGATGGCCAGTTCGCTGGTGCCCGGGTTGCCGAAGATGTATCTCACGCCCTCGGCCCGAAGCATCTCCATGAAGGCGGTCTTCCCGGTCATCACCGGCATGTCAGCACTCTCATATCACCCCTGCTGGATGAAATCGGCGATGCGCTCGCCGATCATCATGGTGGTGACGTTGGTGTTGGCCCTTACGCAGTCGGGCATGATCGAAGCGTCGGCCACCCTCAGACCCTCCAGGCCGTGAACTCTGCCGTACTGGTCGACGACGGCCATGGGGTCCGAAGCGGGGCCCATTTTGCAGGTGCAGGAAATGTGCTGGCCGGTGGTCACCTCGCGGCGCAGGAATACGTCCAGGGCTTGGTCGCTGGCCAACTCGTCGTCGGTGGGCTCGATACGTTCGTCGATGATGTCTTGGAAGGCCTGATGCTGGCCTAGCTTGGCGCACAGCCGCACGGCGTCCCTCAAGCGGCGGCGGTCGAACTCCTCCTCCAGGTAGTGATAATCAAGGGAGGGCTGCACCGCCGGATCAGCCGATGCCAGGCGTAATTCCCCGGACCCCACCGCCAGATTTAAAATGGCCAACATCCTTATGCCTATGCTTTGCATGCTATTCCCACCCCTATTCACCCGTTCGGTGGCGAAGGACGACATCAGCACCTGAATATCGTTGCGCAGGTCCGACCCCTCTGCCGTGCAACGCAAAGCCATCTGTACCCTGGGGCCAAATTGGTCTAGATTGTGTGTTTGCTTGGTCTTGAACGTGATGTAAATAATGGGGTGGTCTCTCATATTCTGGCCCACTCCAGGCACATCCCTTACCAACGGTATCCCCAGACGGCTCAACTGATCTGCCGGCCCCACGCCTGAAAGCATTAGGATCTGGGGAGAGCCAATGGCCCCGGAACTCAGGATGATCTCATTTCCCTCGGCGATGAACTGTTCGCCCCCGCTTTCCACCTCCACACCGGTGGCCCTAGTGCCATCAAAGATCAACCGGTGCACGGTGGTATTGGGCCTGATGGTCAGATTCAACCTGTGGCGGCCCAGATTAAGATACCCCAGGGCGGTGCTCCAACGGATACCGTTAGGATTATTCGCCGGGCAAGGGCCGACCCCGGAGGCATCGGGCAGGTTGTGGTCGGGGCTGTCGGCAAAACCCTCGGCACGGCAAGCCGCTAAAAAGGCCTGCTGGTCCGGCAACCACTCTTGGGGTTTGAAACGCCGCACCACTATGGGACCGTCGGAGTTATGGAAGTCGCCACTGCCAAAATCAGTGTCGGATTCGACCATCCGGAAATACTGGATCAGGTTTTGGAAGGCCCACTCATCATTTCCTTTGGCAGCCCAAGAGTCGTAATCCTCAGGCACGCCACGCAGAAATACCTGACCGTTTATGGCGCTGGAACCTCCTGTGACCTTCCCCCTGGGGACCATCATCGGTTCAGCCGCGTCGGTGGCCTTGCCCATGAACTGCCAGTTATGGTCGCTGGTCATCACGTCGGTGGCGCTGGCGAAACCGTATTTCACATCTTCGGGCAGGAGCTCGAAATCCGGGTAATCGGGACCAGCCTCGATCAGCAAAACCGATTTGGAAGGGTCTTCACTGAGCCTGGTGGCGATGATGGAGCCGGCAGAACCGGCGCCAAGGACTATATAGTCGTATTTCATGTCCCTTACCCCTATGCTCTGATTTTATAACCTGGATCGATTAGCCAGTCTTAAGCCCCCCTTTGCAAAGGGGGATGGGGGATTCCGCCCTCGGCCGAGCCAGCCACGTCGGACAAGACAGACGAATGCACGTTTCTCAAAAAACCGCTAACCTTGCCTGGGATGCCTCCGGGCAAAATCGTCCGCTATCTCTTCAAAGGTGCAGAACCGGACGCCTGGATGTGACGATATGTAGGCGTACAGCCGTTCCAGCATCAACAACACCTGGGGACGGCCGCTAACGTCGGGATGAATGGTGATGGGAAAGACGGCTTCGTCGTATTCCCGGTACACGTAATCGAACTGATCCCGCCACATTTGCTCGATATCCCTGGGATTCACAAAGCCGTGGCTATTGGGCGATTTCTTGATGAACATCATTGGAGGCAGGTCGTCGAGGTACCAGTTAGCCGGGATCTCGACCAAATCCGTTTCCTGGCCCCGCTCAAAAGCATTCATCCACGACTCGGCCGGGTTGCTATAGTCGATCTTGGTCCAGCGGTCTCCCACCCGCACGTAATAGCATTCGAAATCGCGGTGCATCAGGCTGTGGTCGTATTTGATTCCGTGCTTGAGGAGAAGCTCGTTGGTCACGTGGCTGAACTCCCACCAGGGGGCGACGTATCCTGCCGGTCTTTTGCCAGAAATTCCGCCCAAGAGGTCGATGCACTTCAACAGGACCGCTTCTTCCTGTTCGGGGGTCATGGAGATAGGATTCTCGTGGGAATAGCCGTGCATTCCAATCTCATGCCCGGCATCCACGATCAGGCGGATCTCTTTGGGGAACGATTCCATGGAATGGCCGGGGATGAACCAGGTGGTCTTGATCCCCAGTTTGTCGAAAAGCTTAACCAGCCGGGGCGTGCCAACCTCACCGGCGAATACACCCCTGGAGATGTCGTCGGGAGAATCCTCTCCACCGTAGGAACCCAGCCAACCCGCCACGGCGTCAAGATCGACCCCAAAGGCACAAAGTATCTGCTTATCGGGCATTTCCAACCTCTCCCCAGGGTCCTCGGCCAGAATATAGAGTAAAACACGTTTCGCAACCGCCCAACGGCGGTAGTTTAGCACAGGGCATCGGGCACGGGGCATATAGTTGGCATCGTAGGGCCGAGTTTAAAACTCGCCCCTACGCGGTTCGTCCAAACGAGCGCCTGGAAGACCTCGACCGTAACCTAGCCTTCCTTGACACTATATATACCCCTGTTTACACTCGGACCCAAGGAACCCTTCCACCTTGGCAGTCGTAGGAGGAATCAAACATGGTTGACCAGATCACAGCCACCGGCGCGGCCGCCCAGATGTCGTCGGCCTGCACGTCATTCTTTCAAAGCCTATCGGCGGAACAGAAAAGCAAGGCCTGTTTTGAGTACCTCGACGGGGAGCGTATCTTCTGGTACTACCCGCCCATGAACCGCCACGGCCTGGCCCTGCGCGATATGACCGCCCAGCAACGGGCATTGGCAATGAACCTGATGGCCACCGGTCTCACCGAAAGGTCCTACGGGATGGCCAAGCAGATCATTGAACACGAAGATGTCTTGGGGCCGTTGGAGAAGGAGAAAGGCCTGAAGACATTTTTGCGCGATACCGAGTTGTATTACTTCACCATCTTCGGCCAGCCCGGCGGCACAGAGCCCTGGGGTTGGCGGGCCGAGGGGCACCATGTTTCCATCCACTTCAGCATCTGGGAAGACAAGGTGATCTCGGTCACGCCCTTCTTCTTTGGCGCCAATCCGGCAGAAGTGCGCAAGGGCCCCAAGACCGGCCTCCGTATCTTGGGCGGCCGGGAAGACTTGGCATTTGATCTAATGGCCAGCCTGGACGCCGGCCAGCGTAGCACGGCGATCATTTACGATCAGGCGCCGGCGGATATCCTCACCTTCAACGCCTCCAAGGCATCCCTGTCCCATCAAGAGGGGCTCTCCGGCTCCGATATGTCAGGTACGCAGAAAGAGATGTTGGTATCCCTCATCAGCGAATACGTTGGGCAGGTGCGGGACGACGTGGCCAAAGAGCGGATGGATTCCATCAAAGCCAAGGGGTTCGACGGTTTCAGCTTCGCCTGGATGGGCCCGGCCGATAGGACACAGCCCCATTATTACCGGATCCACGGCGGGGACTTCGTGGTCGAGTTCGACAACCGGCAGGACGGCGCCAATCACATCCATTCAGTCTGGCGAGACGTGGAAAACGACTTTGCCTCCGACGTGCTGCGGGACCATCTGCTGCTGTTCCACGTGATCTAGCACCTGATAACCGACGGGCGGCTGGTCTTGAGCTGCTTGGCAATGCTCTACTTGCTGGCACCGTCGGCAGCCAAGCCCTTGATCTGACGGTGTACATTCTTTGGTATCTTCGGGCAGCCAAACGGCTTGCTCTAACTTCTGGCATGGGAGATTCCTGCTTTGATCCGCTCTTGCAACAGTGACCGCTCAAACTCCGCAAAGGTGGCCAGCATACCTAACATGGCGCAGCCTAGAGGGGTGGTGAAGTCCAGGGCTTTGCTGACCGAGACCAAGCCCGCCCCCAGAGCCTCCAATTCCTGGAGTGTCGTAATAAGGTCGGACTGGGAGTAGCCACATCGGTCCAACTTCCACGCCAGTACCTGGCCGCCCGGACTCAATTCTCCCGCTTAGGACGAGGGACTGCACCGGAGCCGGCTTCCTCTACCTGCCAACCCGTTCCTCAGTGTAGGCTTGCAGGGCCTCCATCTGTTTCTGTAAGGTCTGCTGGTCATGGGTAGAAACACTTGCATATAGGCCGAGTCCCATATTAATACAGGAGTCTAAGGCCCTATAACTCATCTTTGGGCGTTGCCTATGAATGCTCAACCCTTAAACTTGCACACTTGAGGACTGATAATTTAATCAGTCATCAGATTGGGTTGGTCATCAGCTTTCGAGTCTGCCCCGATTGTTGATCATAGACTGGTTGAAATTATTCTCGTCACGTCCACTGAATTCCATTTAAAATCCATCTGGCGACCACGAAGGTGACCAATCATTCCTTGGATGATTGGTCAGGTTGACTTGGTTGGAGCCGTCAACGTCCATTATATAAATCTCACGATTTGCGTCCCTCAAAGATGTGAAGACAATGCGTTTGCCATCGCGTGACCACGATGGTTCCCAATCATCGGTCGAATTGTTAGTTAACCTGACCTGATTGGCGCCGTCGGCGTCCATCACGTAGATCTCGAAGTTGCCGTCCCGGTCCGACGAAAACACAAAACTCCTACCATCGGGCGACCACAAAGGCGCAGAATCAAACCCAGGACTGTTGGTGAGTCTGACCTGATTGGTGCCATCGGCGTTCATCACGTAGACCTCCATGTTGCGGTCTAGGGTGGATGTAAAGGCAATCTTGCTGCCATCAGGCGACCACGATGACATCCAATCATCACGTGTATTGTTGGTGAGTCTAACCTGATTTGAGCCATCAGTGTTCATCACGTAGATCTCGCGGTTGCCGTCCCGGCGAGAGAGAAATGCGATCGTGTTACCATCCGGCGACCACGAAGGTGTGTTTTCATTCGCAGAAGTATAGGTCAGCCTGATCTGATTGGAACCGTCGGCGTTCATTATGTATATCTCACCGTTTCCATCTCGATGTCCAAGAAAAGTGATCTTGCCACCGTCTGGCGACCAAGAAGGTGAAGAGTCACGTCCAGGGTTTCTGGTGAGATTAACCGGACTCGAGCCGTCAGCGCTCATCATATATATCTCTTCGGTTCCGTCCCGGTTGGACGTGAATACAATAGGGTCTCGGATCTGGGTGATTTCAGCGGCTGAGGTTATTGGCGGCACAGGTGACCCGTCTTGCCGAACCGGTGGCCCCCAGTCGGGGCTTATTCCGCCGTCGAAAGTCACCTGACGAACATCTGAGCCGTCGGCATTCATAACATAAATTTCGTTCCGGCCAGTCCTGTTGGAGTGGAACGCTATCTGTTTCCCGTCTGGCGACCACGTCGGGTGACTATCTTCAGAACGGCCCTGGGTCAGATTCACATTTCCTTCACCATCGGCATTCATGACGAAAATATCCCAAACTTGGCTGACCTCGCTGGTCTGGCTGATAAAGCCGCTGTATGCGATTTTCTTGCCGTCAGGAGACCACGCTGGGTGCAAGTTGGTTTGGGATTCCGTCAACTTTACCGAATTTGAACCATCCGTATTTGAGACCACGATGTTCGAGCCCACGACAAATAATAAGTTGAAGGCTTCTGAAAGCACAAGTTTGCTTCCGTCCGGTGACCAATCGGGCCACGCATCCGCTATCTCTAATTTTCCCGAACGCGCCGGTAACGGTTGGGATTGCGGCACTCCCGACGTATTTGCGTCCACCGTGTAAATCACAGAAACGCCTTCATGCTTATCGAAATTAGGAGCATGGTCGAATTGGGAATAGGCGATCCGCGAGCCGTCAGGCGACCAGGTGGGTGCTTGGAACATCATCGTTGCCTGTTTTTTTAACATTATTGTCGTTGTCAGTTTAGAGTCGTTCCGAGTGAGCGGCCGAACGCCGGACCCGTCTGCGTTCATTACAAAAATGTCTGAGAACACTCCGCGGCGTATCGAAACAAACGCTATTCGTGAACCGTCGGGAGACCACGCAGGATCCCAGTTCCTGTCTGTATCGGTCACCAGCCGCTGACCGGAACCATCAGGGTTCATGACGACGATCTGTCTGTTTCCCCCCTCTGTTGTGACATAAACGATCCGCGAGTGTATTGGGACCGGACTGGGCGTCGGCGGATCTGGCGGGGGCTGTGCAGGTTCGGGAGACGGGTTGATCTCGCTGGCTACGGTTGAAGATTGCGGCTTCGTAGTTGAGTTTGCCGCCGGGGCTGAGCTGATTTCTACGCTGTCCGTGGGAGTAAGCTCGATTGAGTTGGAAGGCAGGTTCCCTTGCGTTTCCGTTGCGTTGGGCGCTATCGCCGTACCAGCCACAGATGTATCATTTGGCGATGAATCGGACCCGCTACACGCTACGATTACCAGTGTTAAAGCCTATCGTCTCCTACCATGACTTTGCCTATCAGGCCCAGAGTTGGCACTTGCCCAGGCGAGTGGTGGCTAAAGTAGAGTGGCATCAGGGGGAGCTGTTTCCCAGGGTTGGTTTCATCGTGACCAACCTGAGATATCCACCCAAAGGGATAGTCCGCTTTTACAATGGCCGTGGCACGGCGGAGCAGTGGATCAAGGAGGGCAAGTACGCCCTGAACTGGACCCGGCTTTCCTGCCACAAGTTCGTGGCCAACCAGGTGAGGCTATGGCTGTTCGTCCTGACTTACAACCTGGGCAACTTTATGAGAAGGCTGGTGTTG
>DAOUHE010000013.1:0-3985 GCA_034428715.1 Dehalococcoidia bacterium
TCCAGGCCCTGGTCACGGAGCGAAATGCCGCCCGAGCCACCATTAACTGGCGGTTCAACACCCAGGACGCCAGGGGCAAACTTCACCGCCTCTATCCCTTCGATTCCAAACATGACTGACTACTAGATCAACTGTCGGAGCAATGCAACCGAATGCTGACCACCGCATCGGTGATTGGCAGGGAGTTCGAGTTCAGGCAGTTGTCACCCTTGGTCGAAGATATCACTGAAGACCAGTTGCTGGAGGTGCTCGAGGAGGCGCTTGCGTCGCGGGTTATTGAGGAGTTGCCCAATGCGATAGGCCGCTACCAGTTCAACCACGCCCTGATTCAAGAGACCCTAGAGCAGGAGTTGTCCGCCACAAGGCGGGCCAGGTTACACGCTAGAATCGGCGAGACGCTGGAGGAATTGTACGGCGATGACGCCGAGTTCCACGCTCCCGAACTGGCCCACCATTTCGCCGAGGCCGGACCGGTCTCCGGCTCAGAAAAGCTTGTGCGCTACTCCCTGCTGGCCGGCGAGCAGGCGCTGGCTGGCTACGCCTGGGATGAAGCACTTGCTCATTTTGAAAGGGGCCTGGTTGCCCGGGACATAACCCTTTCTGGAACGGAGGCGGCTACCGATGAGGAGGCGGCGGACCTGCTGTTCGGACTGGCGCAGGCCAAGTCCTCCACAGGCGTCGGTCATGGGCTTGAAGAAGCATACGCCACCCTAGGCCGCGCCTTTGAGTATTACGCCGAGGCGGGGAATGTCGCCCAGGCGGTAGCAGCGGCGGAGTTCCCAATCGCGCCTTCAAGTGTTGTGGTTCCAGGGGTCGCTCAACTTATGGATCGTGCTCTTGCTCTAGTCCCGGACGATTCCCACGAGGCGGGTCGCCTCCTCTGTCGCTACGGTTGGATCCTTGGGGTTTCGGAAGGTGACTACGAAGGCGCTCAACAGGCCCTGGGGAGGGCGATGTCCATCGCCAGGCGTGAGGAGGACGTGCCTTTGGAGCTGCAGACCCTGGCCTATGCCGCCGTTGTGAGCGGGCAACACCGCCACTGGCAAGAGAGCCTAAACAATGGGCTCCGGGCCATCGAACTGGCTACCGGTGATGAAAACCACGTTCCTGAATTGGGTTATCGCTGGTGGACCGCGGTGAGTTTGCTTCATAGGGGCGATCTTGATGGTGCCCGCCCCCACGCTTTGGTCATGCGTGACCTGGCGCAGAGGCGAAGCACCCCACGGCAGATTGCCAGTAACGGCTTGGCGCCGATCACGTGCCTGTCGTGCCTTGAGGGCGACTGGAAGGCGGGACGTGAATATAGCGGCCTGGGCCTGGAGGTGTCACCCCTAAACCCGCTGCTCCTAGTGCACCGCGTTCTGTTGGAGCATGAGACGGGGGAGTCCGCCCAAGGAGAAGTCTACCTTGAGAGGCTCATCGATGTGATGGGCCGGACCGGTCCAGATCAATTGCGCGTGTCTGGTAGGACATCTGTCGCGATAACCGCGGTAGCCCGCATCACCGGTGTCGCCGACCGCTTGGAAATAGCCGAGGCAGCCGCCGAGGCCCTTCTCTCAGCACAGTCCGCTACCCCTATTTTCGCTATGAACGCCAAGGCCGCCTCTGCCCTGCTGGCCGTGCAGAAGGGTGACCAGTCTGCAGCGGAGGACCATCATGCTTATCTTCTAGGGCAGCGAAGCACGATGATATGGACCGTATCATCGGTCGACCGACTGCTTGGCCTCCTGGCGCAGACAATGGGCACCTTGGAACAGGCAGCGGGGCATTTCGAGGACGCGCTGGCCTTCAGCCGTAAGGCAGGCTACCGGCCCGAGCTGGCCTGGACTTGCTGCGACTACTCAGACATGTTAAGAGACCGCGATGTTGATGGTGACCGGGCTAAGGCCATCGCTCTGCTAGACGAGTCTCTGGCCGTTTCCAGCCAGCTGGGTATGCGCCCGTTGGTGGAGCGCGTAAACGAACGGCTGGAATGGGTCCGAGCACTGCCGAAGGTGGCTCCGGCCTATCCCGATGGCTTGACCCAGCGGGAGGTAGAGGTGCTGCGTCTCATCGCTGCCGGCAAAAGCAATCGGGAAATCTCTGAAGAGTTGGTCATCACTATCAACACCGTCTTTCGCCACGTGAGCAACATTTTCACCAAGACCGGCGCATCCAACCGCGTGGAGGCAGGCTTATATGCGGCACAGCACAGGCTGGGCCTTTAACCTAGACCAACTTCTCTCCCCGGCTGTCCCTGAAATGGGCGCACGGCCATCACTAGACCCTCCGGCCGCCGCCCCGTATTCTTGCCAACATGCGAAACGGCCTCTGGACCGGTTCATCCCGCTGCTTAGAATGGCGGGTTTTTGGATACAAAGACAGACCGATCGTTCATACCTATCTCTGGCCCTCTGACTGAAACCCTTCTTTGATGTGGAGGATCACCGATGGTCACTCGAGATGAGAACGAAACGATGACCCGTGTGGGTCCAGGGATCCCCATGGGAGGCTTGATGAAGGAATACTGGATTCCCGCTTTCATGTCCAGCGAGCTGGCCGAGCCAGATGGCGCTCCCTTGCGAATACGGCTTTTGGGGGGAAACCTGCTGGCGTTTCGCAGCACCTCGGGAAAGATTGGATTGGTGGCCCACAACTGCCCCCATCGGGGCGCGTCGTTGTTCTACGGGCGCAACGAGGAGTAGGGTCTCAGGTGCGTGTACCACGGATGGAAGTTTGACACCGACGGCCGGTGCATCGACATGCCGGTGGAGCCGCCGGAAAGCAACTACAAAGATGAGATAAAGCTGCAGGTGTACCCCTGCCAGGAACGTAACGGCGTGGTGTGGACCTACATGGCCTCCCGGCATTACCCGCGGTCACTGCCCGACCTGGAACCGAATATACAAGACCCCGATATGCCGGAAGACCGGGAAACCACGGTGTGGACTGCCCTTCGGGAATGCAACTGGCTCCAGGCTTTGGAGGGCGACATAGACACCGGCCACCTGGCGATCCTGCACCTGGGTGGGATCAAACCCGAGGAAATGGAACCGGGGACCTTCGACTACTACACGGTCAATGACTGGCAGCTCCGCTTCCGGGTCACCGATACAGACTGCGGCACCATGTACGGGGCGTATCGTCCGGTGGAGGACGAAAAGTTCTACTGGAGGGTGGCCCAATTCCTGTTTCCTTTCTACACCCTGATTCCCACCGGCGCGCTCGCTGGGGGTGCCGATCAACGTAAGTGCCTGGGTGCCCATGGACGACGAACATACCATGTTTTGGAACATTACAATCCCCAGCACCAGGACCAGGGCAGGCAGCCGCCCCAACTCCAATCGCAAAGGCCGGCCTTTTGCCGGCACCCGCTTGGGACCCCAAGTTCCAACCTAACACCACCGGATGGTTTGGCCGTTGGCGGCTGGAAGCCGGTGAGTCCAACGATTATCTCATCGACCGGGAAGTGTAGCGGACCAAAAGCTATACCGGCATAGAGAGCATCCACCTGCAAGACCAGGCGATCACCGAGAGCATGGGCCCCATCATCGACCGGACGCAAGAGAATTTGGGCACCAGCGACGCCATGATCGTTCGCACACGCCGGAGGCTGATCCGAGCTGCCGTCGCCCACCGCGAAGGCACGACTCCACCAGGGGTCGACAATCCCGAGGTTTACCGCCAAAGGTCAGGCATGATCATCCTGCCCAAGGATGCCGACTGGATAGAATCGACGAAAGAGTTTCGGGAAGCTTTCGTCCACCACGCCGAGCCTTCCACCGCCGTTTAGCATACCCGTTCATCTCAACCCACATTTCCCATATGGCTGAATATCCCTCTGAGTAAATCGTCGGCATTCTTTAAACCATTGTCGATTTGTGAGACGTTGGCCGTCGGTATGGCTATAATTACCCCATAGCTTGGCGAGTTTTATATAGGTAGCGTAAGCATCCTGGAGGCACCCCATGGGTGACGGCGAAAAGGCCTCTCTCCGGCTCCAGTG
>DAOUHE010000014.1:0-3760 GCA_034428715.1 Dehalococcoidia bacterium
CCAGGCGGACTTTGGGGTTGAACTGGAGCCGGAGAGAGGCCTTTTCGCCGTCACCCATGGGGTGCCTCCAGGATGCTTACGCTACCTATATAAAACTCGCCAAGCTATGGGGTAATTATAGCCATACCGACGGCCAACGTCTCACAAATAGACAATGGTTTAAAGAATGCCGACGATTTACTCAGAGGGATATTCAGCCATATGGGAAATGTGGGACAAGGTGCTCATCCGACCCGTGTCCAACTCAACACGGGTCGTCCTCCCGACATCAACCACTCTGGCCAAGGCTAAGTCACCGACCTGAGGCGGTTGAGCCATTGAAGCTACGTTGGATATCTGTTGCCCCGTCACTCCTCGCAGGGCATATAGCAGACGAAGTCGAGTTAGGCCCTCGTCGCTGTTTATCTCGATCAATTCCTCCACTCTCCTAACAATAGTTTCTTCTAATTTCGCCCGCCCGGCTCGTCAACTTGACCACGCATACCAAAACCGCCCCAATCCCACTGATTGATAGTTTTGATAGTTTGGTCGCTATGGCGACAAAGACCCGGGTCAGTGTTAAATCGTGCCGTCTCTCCGGCGCCGAGAAAATTAGAGTTACATTTTTGAGCCGATTGATCCTTTGCCGCGGTGTTTATCCGGCTCTTCGACAATCCTAACCCCGGCTTCATACCGGAACTTGGTCCCGGAAGCCGTTAGGGCGTCGCAAAGACGAGAGTCTTGAATAAACTCGGGCTACACTGTATCCGTCGTTAATGGGTCAAGGAAGAGTACCGAAGGTATGAAAAAGTCCCGAAGACTTCCGGATTGGTACCATTGGGGATAAACCACATAGGGACCATTACTTGTAAGGCAAGGCTTGTCAATCACCCGAACGGGTGATCTTGGGGTGAGACGGAAGCTAGCCTTGTCTATCCGGTAGACCCGCAAGGGCATTACAGGATTACCCTCAACTGTGTTGGTTTGGGGGTTACTTCGCCGAGATGCCAAATTCCGTCCCTGCCTAACAGTCGCCAAGCGTAGCTACTTGGATAGTTTTCCGGGACCGCTAGGCAGAGGCCAACCGGAATTTGAGGGTGGTGGAGACAATGAGGCGTTGATACCAGTCGGGCCAAATCCCCGCAATTTGGGAGTGGTGGAGACGGGGAGGGAGCCCGTCTCAGAAAGACGAAGCAAGCCGAATTACGTGAACCACCCTCGGCGAGTGGTCCATAATGCTCGCCAACGGTACTAAGATAGTTATAAACACTGGGAATCATGCGAATTGCGTCACACCACGTTACTTCGGAGACAGGCTCAAGGGATTTCGCGTCACCGCCCCTGCCGTGCCTTCTGGATAGCTTCATAGGCCAGGTTCATCTGCTTGGTCCGGTCTTCCCTGACTCTCCGCTCCTCTGGGTCTTGGGTGCCGTCCGGATGGGCGTACTTGATCTTCGCGTAGTAGACGCTGGTCACCTCTTCCATCAATGCGGTGGGGTCCACTCCGATGGTGGCGTAGGCTTCCGCCATGCCGTCCTCGGGCTGGTGGGCTCCCGTGGTGGCCAGTCCTCCACTTAGAGAAGTCTAGGCAGTGACCTTGTCCTGTCTGCGCAGGCTCTCTTTGAACCGGAAAGAATCCCCTTGAAACTCGATGATATGGCAACGGTGGGTGAGGCGGTCCAGCAGTGCGGCGGTGAGCCGGGGATCACCGAAGACCTCAGTCCAGCTGGCGAAGTCCAGGTTAGAGGTTACCAACTCCGAGCCCCGCTCGTAGCGGTCGGTAAGGAGACCGAATAGGAGTTCTGCACCCACCTTGGAAAAGGGGACGAAGCCAACCTCGTCCAGGATGAGAAGGTCTAGCTTGAGCAGGGCAGCTTCCAGCTTACTCAGCCGCAGTTGGGCTTGGGCTTCCATGAGCTGG
The DNA here is from genome assembly GCA_034428715.1 of Dehalococcoidia bacterium. Classification (GTDB taxonomy): domain Bacteria; phylum Chloroflexota; class Dehalococcoidia; order Lucifugimonadales; family UBA3495; genus Io17-Chloro-G2. Next base: position 1,901 of record DAOUHE010000014.1, read on the forward strand.
TTGATCAGGCCGGCGGCGGTAGTGAAGCGAACCCGATGGCCCTGGCGGCATGCGGCCAGGCCCAGAGAGACCGCCAGATGGGTCTTGCCGGTGCCGGTAGGGCCCAGAAAGACTACGTTCTCCTTGGCTGGGATGTAGTTGCTTTGAGCCAGCTCCAGGATTGCCTGGCGGTTCAGGGAAGGGATGTCGGCAAATTGAAACTCATCGAGTGTCTTAAGAACGGGGAAGCGTGCCTGGACGATGCGCTTACGTTCCGAGTTGGCCTCCTGATGGTGGACCTCAGTCTCCAGCAATGCCAGGAGATAGCGTTCGTAAGGCTGGTTGCCTTGAGTGGCTTCCTGGGCGAAGCGGCGGTAGTTGACGGCGACGGTAGGCAACCGCAGTCGCTTCAGGTAGGTCTCCAGGAGAAGAACCTTGGGAGCCGTCAGTCCCAGAGACGCTAGGTCCAGAGGGAGAGGAGGCTGCCAGGTGCTTTCCATCCGATGGAGCAGGTGACGCACAGCGTCCACGGCCACGCACTGGTACTGCAATGCCATCTCCAAAGCCTGGCTCAGCCGTTCCTCCCCCACCTGGTCGATGACGGGCAGGAAAGGCTCCAGTACCGGGCGGCGCCGGGGAACCTTCAAGGTGTACCGGGGCGGGCCGGCGTCATGAAGGAACTTCCGCACGGTGCGGCGGTCATGCAACCCCTCCCGCGCAATCCTTCTAATGCTCTTGCCTTCGATGAAATAGTCCCGTCGTATCTGTTCCCGCTGGTCCACTGTGAGCACTCCTCCCCTCCGGCCCCTAGACTGGCTGTAGCCATTCCTAGCCTACCGGAGATGACCCCCAGTTGGGTGTGTTTTCAACCATCACCCCATATCTGGCGGTGGGTGCTTTTTAGACTAGCATTCACACCATCATGTTCCCTGACCCACCAAGCCGCATCCTTATTTTCTGAGTCCGGTTCAATGGTCGATCCGCAACGGTCACCGTCTGGGACGGATAGGCCAAGCCATGGCAGCGGCGGCACCGAAAATAGCGCCCACGCATATAAATCGTAGCCACGCGCCGATCACACGCAGTCCCGTTTGAGAAGCCGGGGCAGCGGAACCAGGGGCGTCGGCTACCGAAGTGGCACGGCGTCCAAGAGATAGGCACGATCTCCCTGACATCCTGCCCGTCGCCCTTTGTGGTCGAGTAGCGGTAAAGTAGGGTCAGCTGGTCTTGGCCTACCTGGATCCCAATGGAGGAGTTTGGATCGCCGGATTCATCCATCCAAGAGCATTCAAAGACTGTTCCCGGCTTCACGTCAGGCACTAGTACGCCCTGACTGACTAAGCCATGGACGTCCAATCTCAGGAAATTCGTCACCAGAGCTTTGGTGTTCCGGAAATGCCGCACCCCCGACCCGTAACCGCCCATCATTTGCTCCAGGTTGTATCGAAATCAATAGGTAATTTCAGTTTCTAGGCATAAGTTCCTGGTGATTTCCTGCCTTTCTTACTGTCCTATTTGTACCATTTGCGCCTGACCTTCGTCGATCTTGGACCGTTGAATACCAACTTTTACCAAGTTTTCCCGTCTTTTAAGGCGTGCGATTAGTGCGGTTTGACGCCTGAGATTGAATGATCCATGTCTCTCGAATGTTAAGTTTTGTTAAGTTCTCCCTTTTTTTAGGCTGTACGGTTTGTACGGTTTGGGATCAAATCAGCGCCCACCGGCGCCCCTGATGCTGACATTTGCTAACATCCTAGTAGTCAGTCAAACTTGATATTAATGGTAACGTGAAAGATTGAGCAAAAGAGCTACCCTGACTCTGGATAGTGTTGATGGGAGGCGGTGGTATGGTCAGGGAAAAGTATGGAGTCCGGCTGACGG
>DAOUHE010000015.1:0-58509 GCA_034428715.1 Dehalococcoidia bacterium
GCTACGGTCAATGAAGTTATTCGCCGAAGAGGTGATGACCCACTTCGATTAACCGGCCCAATTACCGGCCTGGGCGCCCATGTTCCGTTCAGAAACTGGTCAGTGTTGTATTGATCAAGGTTTTACCGGCCTAGACCCCATCATTCTCGTTCAACTGGCGGTTGGCCGTAAGGGTTCGGCAGACAGGCCCGCCGCGAAGGAACATTTATGGTCACCATCGCGGAACGGTTAAGTTCCTTTGGCACGTCGCTTCGTTATCAAGACCTGCCGCCGGAAGTCGTGCACCAGACCAAACGCATGATCATCGACACCCTGGGCTGTGCTTTTGGCGGTTATGCGGGGCAGCCTAGCAAATTGGCCAGGGACTTGGCGTCGACGCTGTCCAGCACCCAGCCGGCCACGGTTCTAGGCAGCGGCCAGACCACCAGCCCCGATATGGCGGCCTTTGCCAACGGGGTGATGATCCGCTACCTGGATTTCAACGACGGCTACACCAGCAAGGAGTCGGGGCATCCCAGCGACAGTATCGCGGCCACCCTGGCGGCCACCGAAGCGGCTAGGGGAAGTGGCCAGCGGTTCATAACGGCCACCGTGGCGGCATACGAAGCCTTTTGCAGAGTGTGCGACACCGTGGACATAAAACCCCAGGGATTTGACCACGTCACCGTCGGCTGCATCGCCAGCACGTTGGGAGCGGCCAAGGGTCTGGGCCTCTCCGAGGAGCAGACTCATCAGGCGTTGAACCTGGCGGTAGCCTCGAACCTGGCGCTGTATCAGACCCGCATCGGCGACGTATCCATGTGGAAAGGCTGCGCCTACGCCAACGCCAGCCGCAACGCCCTTTTCGCGGCCATGCTTGCCCGCCGGGGCCTCACCGGCCCAACACCCATCTTCGAGGGGCCGGGCGGTTACTTCAAGGCCGTCAGCGGCCAACCCTTTGAACTAGAGGCTTTTGGAGGGGAGGGCCCCCCCTTCAAGATCATGGAATGCAGCATCAAGCGTTTCCCGTTGGGGCAATACTCTCAGACGGTGGTTCAGGCGGCCCTGGAAGTGCGCCAGCAACTGCCGGACGTCAAAAACATCGCCGAGATCAACATCGAGACGCTGCAGACAGCTATAAACATCATGGCCGGCGACCCGGAAAAGTGGCGGCCCGCCAACCGGGAAACCGCCGACCATTCCATGCCCTACACCGTGGGGGTAGCATTGCTCTACGGCGAGGTGAATCAAGACCACTTCGACGAGGTATATCTGGGCAACCAGGAATTGCTGGACCTGGTTGGCAAAGTGAAGGTGCAGCCGTGGGAAGAGGCCAACCGGCGGGCGCCGGAAGCCATGCTGTGCCGGCTTGAGGTGGTCACCGGCTCTGGCCAGAGATTCTCTTCAGAGGTGGCCTACCACAAAGGCCATTACAGGAATCCCCTGGACGATTCAGAGGTGGAAGCCAAGTTCCGGTCGCTTTGCGAAGGCCGTCTATCCAACGCCCGGACCTCCGCCCTGTTGGAAAGGCTGTGGAACCTGGACAAAGTCGAAGAGATGGAAGAGGTCCTCAGGGTGGCCAAGATTTAGCGACACGAATACTTAAAAAATTCGCTTCCTTCACGGCTACAAATATCTGGGTGGTGGCCTCGGTCACAGTCAGGGGAAAAGATGCCAATAATACTCAGTTGCCTTAGCTTTCGCTTTCCAGAGCATTCAACAATTCCTCCAATTGACTCTCAACGTCTAGGGCGATACGGCGTGCCCGGTCGTATAACTCGGATAATTCGAGACTATTCTCCTTTCCAATTCCAAACCAACTTCCAACGCGTTCGATCTCGCGCCCTGAGGAATCAAGTATTGTCAAAGCCGTAGCACCAGATTCGCGAAGGATCAGCACGGACTTGGATCCGATGGAGGCAGCAAACTCTTGGTCGGAAACGGTAGGCTTCCAGTCTACTTTGCCTGAATCGGTGCTTTCCAGCAGCTTGACGAGGACTTGAGTAATTTCGGCCATCTTCCTACCTATCTATCGCACTGAGAAATACGTCGAGCTAGCAATCTCTTCCAAATATTGTTGAATGGTGTTTAATGCTGCGTTGAACCTGTCGACACTGGACGGCTGGCTGGCCTCCCGTACCGCACGGTCGACATTGTTCTCCATGGATGTTAATTGTGGGATGGCATTTCTAAAAACATCGTTTACTTGGGGTGTTGGGTCGGGATAGGTCTTCTGAATATCGAACAACATCTGTCGTAGGATGGGGTAGTGCTCAAGACAGGCCTCCCATTTGGCCTCGCGGTGTAACTCTTTCAGCCTCTGAATCAGAGCGATCGCCCGTTCTAGAGCCACGATGGTCAAGACTCGTGTAATCGCCCCCCGTGCTTCGATGCTAGCCGCCTCTGCCGCCTTGGCGGACTCCCGCGCCTGCCCAGTGCGCCATATGGCAATTCCGAGCATGATGACGGTGATGATTAGAGAAACAAGGCTGACGAAGCTTCCCCAATTGCCTAAGAAAAACTCCATCACCGTGCCAAATCATACACAAAAACGCAACTACTGTAATATTAAGGCCACGCTTGTCCACGCTCGTTATGCCGTTGGCTTGGCGTAGTTGCCCGAGTGGTCCTCAAACGCGCCGATCAGGGGAAATATCTGGTTGTAGAGGCCCCTCGCCCGCTGGCGAATGTGTGGGTTGGCCGCGTCTCTAAGTCTACTGGGCCTGGCCCGTTGGGATTTGTATAGCTCGCTTTCCAGGGGACTGGCGTCTTCCAACTCCCAGATGCAGAGATAATCCAGAACGCCTTCCCCCTCTTGGAGCTTGAACCGGCGGGCGCTGACGTATCCCGGAATCTCCAAGCGCTCGGGCAGGTGCTCGTCGTTGTACCAGCGGTCGAACTCCTCCTCGTGGCCCTGGTCAACCTCCATCATCACCACCAAAATGGTGTTTCCGATATGTTGGATGGGGTGCTTACCGTCAAATTCAGCCATGAGACCACCTCCAGTTTGGTTTACTTGCCGGGCATGTAGCAACGACGCCAGTGGGCGTAACGGAGCTATTGCCTGGCGAAGAGGCGTAGTATAACATTGGGAAGCTTTTCGAGAGGAGATTCCCCCCAACGCCTCGAATCGACAGGGAGCAAAATGAACCAACAGATCCGCCTGACAATCAACGGGACCGAACACCAACTAGATATTCCAGCACGCCGCTTACTGGTTGATTGCCTCCGTTACGACCTGGGTCTCACTGGGACGAAGGAGGGGTGCAGCGTGGGGGTTTGCGGGGCCTGCACCGTTTTGATCGACGGCGAGATGGCCGCTTCCTGCATCACCCTGACGGTAGCCGTGGATGGCGCCCAGATCACTACCATAGAGGGGATTGCCCAGGATGGCCGGTTGCACCCGGTGCAGCAGGCGTTCATCGACCACGGCGGCTTCCAGTGCGGTATTTGCACTCCGGGACAGGTGATGGCAGCCAAAGCGCTGTTGGACGAGAATCCCAGCCCCACCGAAGACGAGATCAAGGCGTGGATGATGGGGAATCTTTGCCGGTGCACCGGGTATTACGGCATTTTGAATTCGGTGGCCGCCGCCGCTGCCGGATCTGGTGATGAGGGCACGAGATGAACGACTTTGAATTTCACAGCCCTTCGACCCTGGAAGAAGCCTTTGAGCTGTTGGACCGGTATGGGGACGATGCCCGGGTGATGGCGGGTGGCACTGGAGTCGTGCCACAGATGAAGCAGCGGCTGTCCCAGCCGGGGCACGTCATCGGTCTGAGAAAAGTTTCGGGACTGAGTTCCATTAAACCCGCCGCCAACGGTGGCTCGGTGGAAGTGGGCGCCATGGTTACCCACAGGACGCTGGAGAACGATCCCACGGTGATACAGGCATTGCCCATGGTAGCCGCTACCTACCGGCGGGTTGCCACCCCCAGGATCCGTTCCATGGCGACGGTTGGTGGCGGCCTAGTCCACGGAGACCCCAACGAAGACCCGCCGCCCACGTTGATCGCGCTAGGCGCCACGGTGGTTTTGACCTCGGCCTCAGGCCGGCGGGAAATGCCGGTCGAAGAGCTATTCGTAGATTACTACGAGACCGATGTCCAGCCGGGGGAGATACTTACCAGTGTCGCCATTCCACAACAGCCGCCGGGTTCCGGTTCGGCGTATCTGAAATTTCTGCCTCGCACCGCCGACGACTACGCCACCGTCTCCGTGGCCGCGGTGGTTACCCCGGGAGAGGGCGGCATCTGTAGCGACGTCAAGATCGTCTTGGGTGCAGTGGGCATGACTCCGGTGCATGCAACCCAGGCAGAGTCTATTTTGCGGGGACGGCCTTTGACCCAAGAAAACATCGCCGCCTGTGCCGCCGCGGTCAAAGACGCGGTGGACCCCCTGGATGATTTCCGGGGTTCGGCCGGCTACAAGCGGGATATGGCCGAGGTTTTCACTCGCCGGGCGATCCAACAAGCTCTGGAGAACGGTCCAACTGGATGAGAATGCCGGCGAGACTGGGTTTGAGGACGGTTTCATGAGGCTAGAAAATAGCTGCTTGATTCCGGCCAGCCGCTCCACCGTTTGGAAACTGATCATGGATATCCCCCGGTCTGCCGCTTGCGTTCCCGGTCTGCAGGAAATAGTTCCCGATGGTGAAAACCAGTACCGCGCCACGATGGAGTCCCGCGTGGGGCCCATGAGGCTCAGCTTTGCTGGAACGGTGTCAGTGCTGGAGAGCGACGAGTCCAAGGGAGAAGCGCGGATTCAAGTCGAGGCCTCCGACCGCCGTGTAGGCGGCGCCATAAAAGCCGACATGACCATCCGGCTCTTGGATCAGACGCCAGAGCAGACCGAGTTGACCATAGTGACTGAAACGGCCTTTATGGGCAAACTGGGTGAGTTGGGCCAGCCGCTAATGCACCGCAAAGCCAGGAACACAATGGAAGAGTTCGCCCGCAATCTGACGGAATTGCTTCAGTAAGCCACGGGCTAAGATCCGCGGCCTGCTGCCTCGTCTCGGGTATGTTGGCGCGGGTTAACCCCCAATTCCCAACGGTCACTCCTTCCCCCAGCCGGATGCTTGTCTACATCCCTCTGCAAACATCGCCTCCTTTTGCTTCGATCGGATATCGGAGCCCCGCACCTGAGGCCGGCTTCAAACCTAGCCTCGATTCCTAATTATTTCACCGGGCTCCCTCACTCGGGCCATATCCGCGGTCATAGGGGTGCTGGCACCTTGAACCGGGGAAAATCACTGTGTCTAACAAGTGCGATAACTCCCTGTTGGATTGGCTCGTCCTACATCCAACATAGGTGGCCGTCCCGTGGGATAACCCATGGGGCAAACCTAAACTTACTGAACATGTGGTGACAGGTGAGGAAACCGGGCACGGGTGTGGCCGATTCTGAATCCAACCACACCGGTGGGTTTGCCGGTAACCAACGGGTCCACAGGAATCAGGGGCACACAGATCATTCGTATCGAGAGGGAAATGACAATGAATGTAGGAATGGGCAACTTTTGGACCAGGTTAACGGCCTGGCTCCCGGATCAGAGGGGCATAACCGGTCTGGAGACGGCCATCGTGCTGATCGCCTTCGTGGTGGTTTCATCGGTGTTCGCCTTCGCTGCCCTTTCCACCGGCTTGTTCTCCAGTGACAAGGCTAAAGAGACCATCTCGGCCGGACTGGCTGAGACCCGGGGCACTTTGGAGCAAAAAGGCGCGATCATTCTGACGGCAAGCACCACAGGCACGTCGGGAGTGGTCTCCCAGATCGAGTTCCAGGTTTCCAACGCCGCCGCTGGTGAGCCCATCGACCTGACGCCGGGCAACACCATCATCCGGTACAGCGATAAGAACCAGGTCAGAAACCTTACCACCAGTGCCCACTTCACCTCGACCAACATCGCGGGATTCGGAGACGCCGACAATCTGTTGGAACGGGGCGAGATCTTTGAGATCAAGCTGCTGTCCCTGAATACGCTGCTGGACACCCAGTTGATGACCAGTACTGAGTTCACGTTGGAAATAGTTCCCCCCCGTGGTGCGGTGCTGTTCATAAGCCGGACAACTTCCGTGTCGCTGGAAACCAACGATGTTCTAGATTGACGTAACTCCACTATTGAGGATATAAAATCTGGTTATTTTCCAGATCTTGGCAGCAGCGGCGCCCACGCGCCGCTGGGCTACCCATCGATAAGAAGATCTGTGGCACGGCTTGCCCAAGCCAGCGGCCGATTAAGCAACACACTGGCTGGAAGTGGGCTCGGCGGCGTAGACACCCTGTGAGGTGCCCGCCGCCGGGGGCCGCTTCACCATCATGACCGCAAACACGGGGAAGCTGCAATGGCCGATTCTGACAACAGGTTAGACACCGTAGAGGATGAGCTCAAGGTCCTAAAGGGGGAGGTGAGGCGAACCCTGGTGGATCTTCGAGCTCTTTTGATGCGGGCCGATTCCCCGATCAATGAGGGGGCCATAGGACGCCGGGACGCATTGCCGGACCGGGAACAGAGGGACGAGTCTCAGGCACAAAGATCTGAAATCTCTCAAGTGATTCAACAAGAAACGGCAACCGCCCCCGCCCCGGCACAACCGCCTGCGCCAGCTCAACCCCCGGCCGGAGGGCCTGGCCAACCCCCGGCGGGAGGGATGTCTCCGCTTGGGGTTGGACCTCAGCAAGGCAGCATCATTCCGTCCGTTTCGGCGCCGCCAATGGCACCCTCAAGCGGTGATCAAGAACGGGCATTGGCCGAGCAACAACGACGGATGGCTGACCAGGAAAGGATGATAGCTGAGCAAAGTAACCAGATGGTGGAGTTCAGCCGGAAGGTTCAAGAAGGAGCCCAGGCAGCCAATCAGCCATCGGGCCTTGATGCTGAGCAGCAACGCCAGATTGCCGGCCAGAGCCGGCAGATGGCCGAAATGAGCCGAAGGATGGACGATGAATCCCGCAATGCCCGCGATTCAAGGGATTCAGATGGCCAGCAACAACGGAGACTTGAAGAGCAAGAACGGTCGATCTCTGACCAGAACCGGCGGATGGCCGCCATTGACCGTAAGTTAGAAGAACAAAGCAGGTCTGCCGATGCCGGCAGTAAAGGCAAGGATGACGGCCGGGACCGTAGAGAATCGGACCAAAGCCGGGAGATCACAGAATTAAGGCGCATGGTTGAGGAAGCAGGCCGGTCCACCAGGGACGCTGTGTCCGACGCCCAAAATCCTAGCCGGCCGCGCCGCCAGCAGGTGCTGAATAAATCAGAATCCCAAACAGTGTCGGAAAGATCCGAACTGGATTTTGGAGACGAAATAGACGATACGTCGTTCCAAGGCCAGGATGATTCATTCTTGGATGACTCCCACCTGGACGATTCGGTTGTTAACCGGCAGGAACGTATAGAGAGAACACGCAGGCCCGTGGGCAAACGTGAAGAGAACGCTAGCCGGCGGCGGGACCAACGGGCGGGGGGAGGCCGTGGTGTTGATAGTCCCGGGGATAAAGAACGAAGGCCATCAAGTCCCAAGCCCGATGGCTCAAGAGAACCCAGGCCGGCAAAAACCGGGGGTAACAAGATGGTGCTCAATCACAGTGAATACTTGGTTAATGATGACGTGGAGGAACAGCTCCGCACCGGAAGCGGCAGCCACGTCTACGACGAATACCAACAGTTATTCGAAACCGTTGGCGGCGCCGAGGGATTGGAAGATAGCTTGGAAAACTCCGCCCCTCTGGACGTAAATCTTCTAGCGAGCTTGGTGAGGTGGACGACTCTGGCCAAAGGGAGGGTTGGGGAAGCTCGCCTCAAAAATATATTGGAACTATATTTGGGCTCGGGCCGGAACTCACCTCAGTTGCGAGAGTTGCTGACTAGCGTCTCGAAAATGGTGGACACGGTTTCGCCTGAAACGCCCCAGGCAGCCCAGGAGTGCATGGACTTGTTATCGCATCTTCATGGCATTTTGACGGGAGGGCTGCAAATAGCCCAGGTGCCTCAGATCAGTTTGTCTGAGTAGCACCGCCTTAGGTTCAACGAGAACCACCTTTTAAAAACATATCCCGTAAACAGGTACTGCAATGGAAAAGGCGATAACCACCTCCCTCCTGATCATCGCCAGCATAGTTGCCGCATTGGCTTTGATCAATTCCGTAATCCCGGCCATGGGTAGAAGCGCCAGCGCTTTGGCCACGGCCAATTCGACCACAGCCGACCGTATCCGGACTGATATTGAGATCATCCATGCCACCGGAGACGACAGTGGTAATGTCATCACCGTTTGGGTAAAAAACGTCGGCACCAAAAAGATCAACGCCATCTCTTCCAGCGATATCATCCTGCAAACGCCCTCCGCAGTGGCTTCTGTGGCCTATGACAGCGATTGTGTTTCGTCGGGTTCCGAATGTTGGGAATACTCCCTGGAAGGGGGCGCGGCGAATTGGACCCAAGCCGTCACCGTTAAATTCACTTTGAAGACCGCCGTGACCACCGGGGTTTACACCGTTACGATAAGTTCCCCCAATTCCGCCAGCGCTACTGAAGATTTCAGCGTGTAGCCAGTTTGCCAAGTTTGTTTAGAGAGCCTGTTGGTAAATGAGCGTCATAGCGCCGGGAATAATGGTCATCACCGTGTTCTTGCTGGCATCGGCTTTGATGTTTGGCACGTTCCTCACGGCTTCAGCCACCCAAGGAGATTCCCTTAAGGACCTGGCCACCGTCAATATCGCCCAAGCAGGAGACCAGCTCGATATCACCAACGCCGTGGTGGACAACCCAGACACTGGTGACCTGACAGTAACCGTTAACAACACCGGCTCCCGGTCTACGCCGGATTTCAGCCGCATGGACGTGATCTTGGAGTACATCGATGACTCTAGCAATTCGGTTGTCACATATCTGGTTTATTCAACGTCCGCTCCTGGAAATAATGAATGGACCGTGCCGGGATCCGGAATCGCTCCCGATTCTTTCAATCCAAATATGTGGGACCCAGATGAGGTCCTAACCATTGATATCTTGGTTTCCCCCGTGGTGAAGTCCAACACGGCCGCCACGGTGGCGGTGGTTACCCCATGGGGGATAAGTGATACGTCGCCGGTAACCAATCCGTAAAACATCCAAGCAAGGCGCAGTCGGGTGGAGGGGGGTCGAGGACAACAGAGGAGACGAGTATGACCACAATGCAGGAAGGCACGGAGATCATCTCCACCGGCAGCAACGAGATCGACAAAAAGATGGGCGGAGGTATTCCGGCGGGCTCGTTAGTTCTGCTGGAAGGCCAGTCAGACGCGGGTAAAAGCGTGCTGTGCCAACACTTCAGCCATGGTTCCCTCTCCACCCGCATGTCCATGGTTTATTACACCACTGAGAACACGGTCAAAAGCCTGGTTTCCCAAATGAGTTCGCTGAACCTGGATATCACCGACTATTTCTTGTGTGACCGGATGAGGATCTATCCCCTGGAGATCGCCTCGGGGGATGATTCTGATTCTGGGTTGGCCTTTCTGGTTTTGATAGACCATCTGGACAGCCTGCCCACCCGGTTCAACCTAGCGATCATTGATTCCCTCACCGGGTTGGTAGCCCACAGCGATGACCATTCCATAATCGATTTTTTCGCCGCGTGCAAGAGGCTGTGTGATAACGGGCGAACCGTGTTCGTAGTGGTCCATTCCTATGCCTTCGATGACCGGATGCTCATTCGAGTCAGGTCATTGTGTGACGCCCACCTGGTGTTGAAGATGGAGCAGGTGGGAGAGCGTTTGGTCAAGATCTTGGAGGTCGCGAAGGTCCGAAACGCCGATCAAAGCACGGGGAACATCATCAGCTTCGACGTAGAGCCGGGCATGGGAATGAAGATCATTCCAATATCCAAGGCCAAAGCATAGATCGATGACAACCAAAGCCGCAAAGGCGAAAAAAGACGCTGAGCATTCCCACCGTGATGGGATAGCCAGTTGCCCCATGTTCCGGATGTTGCCTGAGTCCCTTCAAGAGGAATCTAAAAAGACAGAGTTCTTGTTGGAATACATTCACGGCCTGGCCATGGAAGAGATCGGGGTGCCCGAGTACGTCGCCAAGTTAGAACGCGGCATGGGCGATCTGAAGAACCCCAACCTGATATACCCCATCGACCAAGGATTGTACATCCACGTGTACCCCGACCCGGCCGACGTACGCAACTTCTACGTGCCCATAGAGCCGGGGATGGCTGATGACAACCGTGATTTGATGGAGGAACTTGAAGAGCGGCTGGTCGATTTCGTGGATGACCTGGAAGATATGACGGGAGACCGGGCCAGGAAAGCCGCCGTGCTGCGCCGCATATTGAAACAGGCTTGCGTGGTGGTGAAACCACGGGCCATACGAAGAGAGCGGGCAAAAGCCAAGAAAAAGGGTTCGCCCAAACTTCCGGTGACCAAGGCGGAGATGGCCACGTTGTCCTACCGGATGGAAAGGGACAAGCAGGGCATGGGTTTGCTGGAGCCCTTGATCTTAGACTCCAACATTGAAGACATAAGTTGCAGCGGCACGGGGCCGATCTTCATAGAGCACAAAATCTTCAAAAGCATGAAGAGCAGTGTGGGCTTCGAGACAGCCGCGGAACTGGACACTTTCGTCATCCAGTTGTCTGAGAAGATTGGCCGCCCCGTGACTTACCGCGAGCCCATCGTCGACGCCACGCTATTGGATGGCTCCAGGATCAACCTGGTGTACGGCGAAGACGTCTCCAAACGGGGAAGCAACTTCACCATCCGGAAATTCGCCGCCGAACCTCTGAGCATGATCCAACTGGTGGAGTTTGGTGGCCTTACCTACGAGATGGCTGCTTACCTTTCCCTGGCCATGGCCCACGGAATGAACGTTTTCATATCTGGCGAGACAGCTTCGGGTAAGACCACCTTGTTGAACGCGGTGACGGTGTTCCTGCATCCCAGTTCCAAGATCGTAAGCATTGAGGACACGCCGGAATTGCAGGTGCCCCATCCCAACTGGATCCGCGAAGTGGTCAGGGGGGCAGCCGGTGATGACAGCAGTTCCTCGGTGGACATGTTCGACCTTCTTCGTGCAGCTCTTCGCCAAAGGCCCAATGAGATCATCATCGGTGAGATTCGAGGCGCGGAAGGCGCCATCGCGTTCCAAGCGATGCAAACCGGGCATGCCTGCATGGCCACGTTCCACGCGGCCACAGTGGAAAAGCTGATTCAGCGGCTGACGGGTAACCCCATCAACATACCCAAGACCTATGTTGACAACCTGAACCTGGTGGTGATTCAAAGCGCCGTCCGGCTGCCCAACGGCAAGGAAGGCCGGCGAATCATCAGCATCAGTGAGATCGTCGGTTATGACCCTTCTTCAGATTCGTTTTCGTATATCGAGGTATTCCGCTGGAACCCCGCAAACGACACATTTGAGTTCACCGGGCATATGAACAGCTACCTCCTTGAGGAAGTGATCGCGGCAAAGCGCGGCTTGCCGCCAAACAAAAAGGGGGAGATCTACGGCGAATTAACGAAACGGGCCAACATTCTGCGCAAGCTAAAAGACCAAGGGATAACAGGATTTTATGACCTCTACCAAGTCATCTCCCAAGCGTACCGCGAAGGTGTCCTCGGATGACTCCGTTATCAGCTTCGACCTTTTATCGAATCTGACCTATATGGCGGCCCTGGCCACGGGTGGTTCCTCCCGTGACCTGATATTTGAAAAGGCCATGGAGCAGGACTTTAAGACCGGCATCTACTTCCGGCAGGTCTATATGCTGACCAAGCGGATGGGATTCGAATACGTTCGCGCCTTCCGCATGGTGTCTAAAAAGGCGGGCGCCCACTCGGTCAAAACCCTCTTACTCCGCTTCGCCGGGGCCATCACGGCCGGCGTTTCCGAGGCGGGCTTTCTGGCCGAGGAAGCCCGGGTTGAGCGGGAACAGTACATAAACGCCTACTACCGCAATCTGGAAACCTTGACCAAATGGGGCGACGCCTACGCCGCTCTACTGGTGTCGGTGTCTCTGGTGGTAGTGGTGGCAATGATCTCTAGCATGATCAGTAAATTGGGTGGCAGTTTCGTGATGATGTTGACCTTTTCCATGGTTGCGGTCAGCACGTTTGGCGCTTATATCATCTACCGCACGGCCCCTTTTGAGGTGAAGACCTACCAGTTCAAACGCGGGCCCATCCTACGCCAATGGGCAAAGCGCTTGTTCTGCGGTTTGGTGCCTGTGGGTGTGGTGCTGGGGTTACTTATGGGTTTTCTATACGGGAAGTCATTTTTCTTCCTGATCTTCGGCGCTTCCATGTTGCCGGCGGGGTTTTTGTCTGTGCGGGAAAACAGCCTGATCGACCAAATAGATTCGGAGATGGCGGTGTTTCTCCGGTCATTGGGCAAGGTGACCGCAACCCTGGGCACCACGGTGGCCCGGTCGTTGGCCAAGATCGACCGCCGGTCATTGAGCACCCTGGAACCATACCTAAAAAGACTGGATATCCGGCTGTCTAAAGGGGCAGCCACCGAACGGTGTTGGGATGCGTTCCGAGATGAGTTGGGAAGTGAGCTGGCCAACCGCGCCACCAAAGTCTTTGTTGACGGCATCACTTTGGGAGGTCCGCCGGAACGGGTGGGAGAGATATCCGGGGAATACGCCATGGACACCGCCTTGATGCGGGCCAGGCGCGCCGTATCGGCCATGCCCTTCGCTTTTTTGACCATTCCGCTTCACTTCGCCATGACTGGCTTAATGGTCTTCGTATTGGAGATCATGATCGCGTTCAACGCAAGAATCACCTCGGCGTTGGAAGAGATGGAGACGATCTCGGGCGGCACGGGCATTGACGCGGTGGCTTCATTGCCGTTTTTCCAGCAGCACGACATGGGCTTGCTTACGATGATGACCACCATCGCCCTGATAGCCATGACTATTTCCAATGCCTTGGCCCCCAAATTCGCTATGGGCGGGCATTCCCTGAACGCCGCCTTTTTTGGTGGCATCACTTGCATGATGACCGGGTTTAATCTACTGGTCATACCTAAGATAACCAGCGGCCTTTTGGTAGACCAGGCGCCGATCGCGTAAGTGCGGGAGGCACGGCTGGCTATTCCCGAGCTTTTTTCAATGGATTTAGTGAAGGATTCCTTAGCAAAGGTATGATCCCGGACAATATGGTTTCTAATAGCCGATATCGGCTTTCGCGGCGGCCCTTTGGCCCGAATGGAAGGGGGAAAAACCACCGAGAGCAAAGGAGTGAATGAAATGGGATTACTAGACAAACTCAGAGGAAAACGGGGCGGCGGCGATGATGATGACAATGACGATCTGGACGAACTTGAAGAGGAGTCATTAGACGACGACGAAGGCTCTTCCGGCGGCCTATTGGGCCGCATGCGTCAAAAGATCAGCCGTTCCCGCAAGGATGACGAAGACGAAGACGAAGACGAAGACGATGGCGATGGCGATGGCGATGGCGAAGACGATGGCGGTTCTTCAGGAATTTTGGGGCGCATGCGCCGAAAGCTCAAGCGGGGCAACGAAGACGACGAAGAAGACGACGAAGAAGACGAAGACGAGCTGGCCCCGTCGCCGGCGGAAACTGCCGGCGACGGGACCCCAATCCCAGTGACCGTGATATCACCGCCTCCAGATGCCGCGGATGAAGGCGAGACCCCGACGCTCGATACACCTGGAGGCGGCCAAACATCCGAGGCTTCAACTGAGCCGGCTCTTCAGGGTGCGGCCGCAACCGCGGGGTATATTGTAGATACCCCCGATGGTAACGGCGCCGAGGCCGATGTGGCTGGCGAGTCAGCCGGCGAGTCAAGTGGAGGGGACGCTCAGGAAGAGGACGCCGCTCCAGACGAAGGAGCCAAAGGTGGCTCAGACGGCAACGGCGGATCGGGGTTGGATCTCGCGGACCTCTTCGAAACCGAAGAGGAAGTAGACGAGGCTTTCCAGGACCTGGTCGATTCGGTAGGAGATGTCGCCGCCTCCGATCTAGCCACTCAATTGCAGGAGATCTTGGCCAGTTTGAACAATAGAGGCTAGGGCCGGTGGGGTGCTTTCGCTTTCTTGCCGCCCGGCATGAACCTTGACACTGGGAAGAGCACATAAATATACTTGGTGTTGACGGTTCAAGGTGAGTTCGAGGCGAAGTTCGTCACGCCTCTTGGAAAAACCGTCAATCTAGCCTTTTATGAGGAGCCGTTTGTGTGCGGGATTGTTGCATTTGTGGGCCGCGAAGACGCTTGGCCGATAATTTTCGAAGGCCTTCAAAGGCTTGAATACCGCGGCTACGATAGCGCTGGTATCGCGGTTATTGACGATGACGGGGAACTCCAGTTCCGCAAAACCGTTGGTAAAGTGATCGGCCTCAACTCCGCTAACGGTTCAGGTCTCCTTCATGGGTCGGCGGGTTTGGGCCATACCCGCTGGGCAACCCATGGCAAGCCATCCCAGGCGAATGCCCATCCCCATACCGATTGCCACCACCGTGTGGCGGTGGTTCACAACGGGATCGTAGAGAACTATTTGGAGCTAAAGCGGCAGTTGCAGGCCGCTGGGCACCAATTCGCCTCGGAGACCGATACCGAAGTGATCACCCACCTAGTGGAAGACGGCATGGACATGGGCCTGAGCTTTGAAGACTCTATTCTCCGCATGGGCCATGCCATCAAGGGGTCCCAGGCCATCACCGCCATGCTTCAGGGCCAAGAAGGCAAGATTTGCGCGATGCGCCTGGGTCATGCCGGCGGTATCGTGGTGGCTCATGCCGATGGACAGGGGATCGTTGGCAGCGACCTGCCCGCAGTGCTCCCCATTCTGAAGAGAGATCCCCAAGGCGTTAAGGTTGGGTTCCTTGAATCCGGCGAGATGGCCGTGGTGACCAGGGAAGGCGTTGATTACCGTGACCTGGACGGCAACCGGTTGGACAAAGGCCTAAGGACCGTGTCGCCGGAAGAGATAGTGATCGATAAGGGGGGCCACCGCCACTTCATGCTCAGGGAGATCATGGAGCAACCTCAGGCGGTAACCAGCGCGTTGCGGGAAAGGGTAGATTTTGCCGCGGGCCGGGTGGAGCTTCCCGGCTTTCCCCTTTCTTCGCAGGAATTAAAAGACCTCCAGCGGGTGGTGCTCATAGGTTGTGGCACCAGTCTAAACGCGGCCATGGTGGGCCGTCATCTGGTGGAAACTTTGGGCGGGCTGCCGGCAGAGGCAGAGAGCGCATCGGAATTTCGCTATCGGGACCCCTACATCGATGCTCGGACCCTGGTGGTGTCCATTGGCCAGTCGGGCGAGACAGCCGACACGCTGGCCGCGATGCAAATGGTGCGTGAGAAGGGCGCCAGGTTGATCACGGTATGTAATGCCGAGAACAGCCAGGCCTCCCATTTGGCGGAAAGCAACCTTCACATGCGATCCGGCATAGAGATAGGGGTTGCCAGCACTAAAACCTTTATCGCTTCATTGACCATTTTGAACTTGCTGGCCACCTATCTGGGTCAGGAAAGGGGTTATCTGACCCCGGAAGACTGCCGCCGGCTGGTGGACGACCTGGCAAATGTTCCACGTATGGTGGGAGATTTGTTGACCGGCTTGGACGTGTATCAAGAGCTGGCCCGGCTGTATTCCAAATTCAACAATTTCCTCTTCTTGGGCCGAGCCATCAATACCCCCGTGGCTATGGAAGGCGCTCTCAAGTTGAAGGAGATCAGCTATATCCACGCTGAAGGCTATTCAGCTGGTGAGATGAAGCACGGCCCCATAGCCTTGATCGATCCGGAAATGGCCACCGTGGCCATCGCGCCCCAAGACGGGCTATACGACAAGGTTTTAAACAACATCAAAGAGGTCAAAGCCCGAAACGGGACGGTGTTGGCTATCATGACCGAAGGTGACGAGAACCTGGCGTTGGAAGTAGACCACACCATTTCCATACCCAAGGCTCCAGACCATTTGATTCCGTTGCTGGCCACCATTCCCCTCCAGTTGTTGGCCTACCATATAGCCGTTCTGCGCGGATGCGATGTTGACCAGCCGCGCAACCTAGCCAAGACGGTCACGGTGGAATAAACCCAACGTTACACCGCAGCCAGCCAACCTCCGTTTTTAGCCTCAACTGCCTCTGATCAAGCGGGAACGACACCGGTCGTTCGCTGCCACTGAAAACCGGACGTCAGACCCCGGCCGGGGTGGCGCCAGTCCCTTCCCTTTTCTTCCCTGCCATGATGGCCTCAATGAGTCACCTCGCCGGCGGTGGCTCCGCCATCGGAATTCTCCACCACTCCTGCGAAAACTAGTTAAGGCTTGACCGATTTAGTCTTGAATTTAAAGTCAAGAGATGAAAACATGTATATGGGCTATGTTTATCGATTCACAGCGTGTTTAAAGTGCCGCCATTTACGAGGAAGTGTACCCGAATGTATCTAAAATTGGAGCATCCCCCGGTCTCTGTTGACGGGTACCTTTCCCAATGGGATCCCAAGTTGGCCGCTGAGCTGACCTCTTTGGCCAACAGCCTACGTCACCTGAAATTCATCCACTTGAACAGCACCGCCACCGGCGGAGGTGTGGCAGAGATCCTGCAGTCTATGGTTCCTCTGATGAGTGCCCTGGGTCTGAACACGGAACGGATCGTCATGGAGGGCAGTCCTGAGTTTTTCCAGGTCACCAAGCGAATCCATAATCTGCTGCAGGGAGCGGATGGCTCACTTTCAACCCACGAGTTTGATACCTATTTACGGACCAACCAGGAGGTGGCCGATGCGTTCATGAACGGAGGGTTGGCCGCTGACGTCTGGTTTTTCCACGACCCCCAGGTCCTGCCGCTGGCCAGTATGTTGCCTGGCGCCAAGGGTGCGATACGAAATTGGATCTGCCATATAGACCTGACATCGCCCAACCGAAGCACCATCGATTCCCTGCTGCCGTATACGCAAGATTACAACAGCCTGTTCTTTTCCCTTAAGACCTACGTTCCTCAAGGTTTGGGCGAGGTCGCGGTCCACATTGCCCCGCCGGCAATAGACCCGTTGACCGAGAAAAACAGCCCCTTGAGCGAGGCGGATGCATTGAGTACCGTGGCCGCCATGGGTATTGACCCGGCACGTCCATTGATATCCCAGGTCTCCAGATTCGATCTATGGAAGGACCCCATTGGGGTCGTTGAAGCCTATCGCATGGCCCGGCAACACATTCCTGGACTCCAGTTGGCTCTTTTGGGGCTCAGCCAGGCCACTGATGACCCCGAGGCGATAGATGTGCTTCAACAGGTAACAGAGAATGCCGCGGGCGATTCGGACATACATCTTTATTTTTACACTGATGGTTTGTCCTACTCGATAGACCACCTGGTGAACGCCTTTCAAGTGGCCTCCAAGGTGGTCATGCAAAAGTCCACCAGGGAAGGTTTCGGCCTTACGGTCACCGAAGCCATGTGGAAGGGAAAGCCGGTCATAGGTGGCAACGTTGGTGGCATAAGGGTTCAGATAGAGAACGGTGTCAATGGCTTCCTGGTCGATTCCCCCCAAGAGTGCGCGGACAGAATCGTTCAATTGATGCAAGACCCGGCATTGCGTTCACGTCTGGGCGAGGCTGCCCGGCAGTCGGTGCGGGAACGTTTTTTGCTACCCCGGTTGACCTTGGATTATCTCCGGGTGGTGCAACAACGATTGTACGGCCATAAGGTCAACGACGTAGCTCATAGGGTTTTCGCCAACGGGGCCAATGGCACAGATGAATTGACCCCTCATTCTTCAGCCGCCCAAGTTTCCGGCCAACCGGAGAAAGGCCAAGGGTGAGTCATCCAACCTCACGCCAGCCGCATACCTGCCGCTTTTAGGTAATCCACACTGAAGCCCCTCTGGCTGCCATACAGCCGGAGGGCTTCCTTTTTGTCTTGCCACCGCTGCTTGCCTCCAAAGACCGCCATCTTGCCGTGCCGGTTTAGATGGGATACAGTCTTACCGGTGATTGGGTTGGACGCCGTGATTCTTCGGCGTTATTCTTCCCTCCGAAGTTTGGCTGGGCAACATGGGGCTGACAGGGGCTGACAATGGAACGTACGACCGTAATAATGATGATAGATGGCCTGGATCCAGAATATCTGGAATCCTGCCCCGCGCCGAACCTGGAACAACTGGCTCGGGACGGCTTCAAAGTAGAGGCCAAGGCCGTCATGCCGACGGTGACCAACGTCAACAACGTCTCTCTGGTCACCGCCAGTTATCCTGAAGAGCACGGCATCGCGTCCAACTATTGGCGCGGCCCGGACCAGGGGAATCAGACTTTCCAAGAAGTCTACATGGAATCCGGGGAGTATATCAAAAAGGAAACCATGTTCCAGCGGGCGGCCACCCAAGGCGCCCGGTCTCTGCTGGTAACCGCCAAAGACAAACTTAGAAGGCTGCTGGGCGACGGAACGACTTTGAGCGTCTCTTCGGAACAACCGCCGGATTGGGTGGTAGCAGGTGTTGGAGAACCGCCTCCCATTTACTCCATCGAAGTAAACGAATGGGTGGTAAACGCCGCCCGTTACATAATGAGCGAGGAACCATTTGACCTGGCTTACGTGACCACCACCGACTATGCCATGCATACCTATTCCCCAGAGGAACCCGAGTCGCTACGTCACATTCAGATCTTGGACCGGGCCATAGGTAAGTTGGTGGAAAGTGTCCCCGAGATTCAGATATTGATAACCGCCGACCACGGCATGTCGGCCAAAAACAGCATGATCCATCTGCCCGAGACGCTGGCCTCCCATGGGATAAAAGCGCACGCGGTTCCCATAATCAAAGACATGTACACGGTGCATCATTCCAATCTGGGCGGCTGCATCTATGTCTATCTGGATTCAGAAAACGTCGAACGGGCTGTGGAAATTTTGAATCAGGTTGAGGGAGTAGACGCCGCCTATCCCCGGCAGGAGGCAGCCCGCCGGTTTAAATTGATGCCGGAACGCATCGGCGATGTGATGGTTGTCGGTTCTTACGGGGTTGTTTTTGGTGACCCCAAAGAGGTGGACCTTCCGTTGGCGCTGCGGTCTCACGGTTCATTACACGAAGAACGCGTGCCCATAATCGGCTACGGCAGGACGTTCGATCAGACTCAGTTTCGTGAAAACGTGGACCTGGGCCGCTACGTGTTCCAGCATGTCTTGGGCTGATGTCTAGGATTCCTGGCGGCCTGGTTTTTCCCCAAACGTGATGATGAACAAATTCCAGGTATTAGCTCCGGCCACCACAGCCAACCTGGGACCGGGTTTCGACTGTCTGGGCATGGCCCTAGATATCTGGAACCGGTTGGAAGTCTATCCGGGCATCACTGATCCCACCGGTCCGGTGGTTGAAGTCATAGGTGAGGGCGCGGAGGAGCTTGGCACCGGCCCCGACAACCTGGTCTACCGGGCCATGGCTTTCCTGTTTAACGAGGCAAGCCAAGAAATGCCGCCGGTTCGTCTTAGATGCCACAACGAGATTCCCTTGAAACGGGGTATGGGCAGCAGCGCGGCAGCCATTGCCGGAGGGCTGGTGGCCGCCAACGCCTGGTGTGCCAAGGAGTTCAGCCAGGAATACTCCAGCAACGAGTTGCTGGAAATGGCCGTGACCATAGAGGGCCATCCGGACAACGTAGCGGCGGCGGTGTTGGGCGGGCTGAGGTTGGTTGTCGCGGAAGACGGCCGAATCTTCACCGCCCAGGTGGATGTGCCGCCGGAGATACGTGCGGTTCTGTTCATTCCCGATGTTCGAATCGCTACTGATGACGCCCGGGCGGTGGTTCCCCACACTGTGAGCAGGGCCGACGCCGTATATAATATGAGCCGGGCATCGTTGCTGGTGGCTGCGATGGCTTTCAACCGTCCGGAATATCTGGCTGAGGCTACCAAGGACCGTTTGCACCAGCCCTACCGGCAAGACCTGTTTCCGGCCATGAAGCTGCTGTTTCAGGCGGCCATGGACGCGGGCGCGCTGGGCGTGTTCCTGTCGGGGAGCGGGTCTACGGTACTGGCATTGACCCTTGGCCGGGAAATGACCGTGGGCTATGAGATGGCCGAGGCTGCCAAGCAGGCGGGCGTCGAGGGCCGGTTGACGATCACCCAGCCCACCGTTCGTGGTGCCTATGTGTTGGCGGACTAGGCCGGCAGTGGACCATCTGGAAATCAACCATTGTCCCTGATCGTTCAGAAATACGGTGGAAGTTCGGTGGCCGACGCCGAGAAGATATTGGCGGTGGCGCGTCGCATCGGCCTTGCCAGGGAGTCTGGAAAAAAAATAGTGTCCGTGGTGTCTGCCATGGGAAATACCACCGATGACTTGGTCAGGCTGGCCCAGAGCGTATCGATAGACCCAGATCCCCGGGAAATGGACCTGCTGCTATCAACGGGTGAGTTGGTATCCTGCACCTTGTTGACCATGGCTCTTAGAAGCCTGGGGCTAAGCGCGGTAAGTCTCACCGGCTCACAAGCCGGTATTCAGACGGACACCATGTACGGCAGGGCACGGATACACCATATCGATTCCAGCCGCATCAAACGTGAACTTGACCTAGGCAATCTGGTGGTGGTAGCCGGATTCCAGGGGATAAATGAAGATCAAGACGTGACTACTTTGGGCCGGGGAGGTTCCGACACCACCGCAGTGGCATTGGCGGCCGCGTTGGGGGCCGAGCGGTGCGAGATATACACCGACGTGGACGGTATCTACACAGCCGATCCCAGGGTGGTCCGCAAGGCGCGTAAGCTGGATGAGATCGGCTACCAAGAGATGCTGGAAATGGCCAGCTACGGAGCCAAAATGCATCCCAGGTCTATAGAGCTGGGATCGGCATTCAATGTCGCCATCTATGTGGCATCCAGTTTTGGCGAATCCACCGGAACGCTCATCCATTCAAAACCGGACGAATATCCTATGGAAGATAGAGTAAAGGTCACTGCAATCGTCGGAAACTCCAAAGTGGCCAAGATCACGGTGCGGTCACTGCCCGACCGTCCCGGGATTGCCGCCGCGCTGTTTGAGCCCCTGGCCTCGGTGGGTATAAGCGTGGATACCATCGTGCAAAACACCAGCGTGGAACGCACGACAGACATCAGCTTCACCGTAAGCCGTACGGACCTGGAAAAAGCCATGGGTGAAATGCGCGAGGTGTTGCCCTCGGTCGGCGGAGCGGAGGTTTTGAGCGACGCGAAGCTGGCATCGGTCAGCGTGGTAGGCTCTGGAATGCAGAACACCCCGGGCTATGCCTCGCGCATGTTTCGGATCCTGGCCGATGGCAATGTCAACATCGATATGATCACCACGTCCGAGATACGGATCTCTTGCATCGTCCATGAGGACCAGGTGGACGAAGCCGTTCGTCTGTTGCACCGAGGTTTCCAGTTGGACCAAGAAGATCTGGAACAGGACGGCTAGCCACGCCCGGCCGGACATCCCAACCTGGGGAACCGCTCGTGCCACATCCCGGAGAACAACCCCATCTATCGGTGGTCATACCCGCTTTTAATGAGGAGTCCCGCATCCAGAGTACACTGGAGCGGATCGTGGGATTTCTGCGCGCCCAATCCTACCCGTGGGAAGTAGTGGTGGCCGACGACGGTTCCACCGACGGGACGGCAAGGTTGGCCGGAAAGTTTGTCTCTTCGCACGAAAAGGTAAAGCTTTTGACCCTGGAGCACCGTGGCAAAGGGTGGGCGGTCAAAAACGGCATGCTGAGATCGACGGGGGAATACCGGCTGCTCTGCGACGCCGATCTATCCGTTCCAATTGAACAGGTGGAAAGGCTGCTGCCTCCTCAGCTTCATGGCGTGGACATTGCCGTGGGCTCCAGGGAGATGCCGGATTCCCAAAGGTTTGGCGAACCGGCTTACCGGCATCTTATGGGCCGCGTTTACAACGGCCTGGTGCGGGTCCTGGCGGTGCCGGGTTTAAAGGATACGCAATGCGGTTTCAAATGCTACCGGGGAGAGATCGTACCTCGTTTATTCGGGTCCCAAAGGATGGATGGATTCGCCTTCGACTCTGAGGTCATGTATTTAGCAAGTAAGGCAGGCCTGACCATAAAGGAGATTGGCGTCGATTGGTACTACGGACGGGGCAGTAAAGTACGGCCGGTAACGGATTCGTTAACGATGACCGGGGATCTGCTCAAGATACGCTGGAATTACAAAAAGGGACGGTACCCAGACTTTGACGGGACCAACTCCGTCGAATAACGGCCTTTAATAATGTACCTTGCCGTGTGATCTTTGCGGCTCTACTCTCTTGTTGTGGCTTAATCTGCAACATCTATTCGATTTTGGCTCAAAATGGCAAAAAAAATAGCTTGACCGCTAGTGCGGTTTTGCTGTATTTACTACTAATCATTATGTTTATTCACGTCGCCGCCAGAGTAACAGTGGCGATGGACCGGTCCCTGGTACATCAAAATGTACCGCGAGCCGGTCTGCTTGTGGCCTGGGAGTAGTGAGGCGGAGGAGGTGTATGGGGCCGAATCAACACCGGTGGCGCGTAGTCACGTTGTTTTAAATCCCCACACGCAAACGGCCGGTTCCCATTGGACCGGTGATCTTCCTCCCGTCGCACCTGCATCTAATTTATCGATCCGCAGGAGTGAATGGGGAGTATTTAGTAATGAATGGTCATAGCAACGATTTCACGCCCAAAAAAGAGGTGGCCCAGCCTGGCAGCATTGCCCGGACCGGCAACGCCGCGCGGCTGAAACGTAATCTGAGTCAAGAGGCTATCTCGCTGGCTTTGAAAGGAGAGTGGGAGCGGGCCACCGAGGTCAACCGTGCGATCCTTGAACTCTACGAAGACGAAGTAGACGCCATGAACCGCCTGGGTAAAGCCTTTATGGAGTTGGCCCGATACGACGATTCCAAAGAGATTTTGGACCGGTTGGTAGCGATCGCCCCGTATAACAACATCGCCAAGAAAAACCTCGCCCGGCTGGCTCAGCTAGGTGACAGGCCGGCCGTGGCGAAACAGGTCCGAAATGGTGGCAGTTCGCCCCAGTTATTCATTGAAGAGTCCGGTAAATCTGGTATGACCGTGCTGCAGAAAATGGCCAGCCGACAGGTCATCGCCCGCGTCGCGCCCAGCGACGCGGCCGACCTGGTGCTGGAAAACAACACCCTCAATGTCTATGCTGGAGACAACGAATACCTGGGCCAGATTGAACCAAAGTTGGCCCGGCGGTTGATCCGCTTGATGTATGGCGGCAATAAGTACGATGCCGCGGTGGTGGGGATAAATGAGCACGCCGTTTCCATCATCGTGCGCGAGACCCACCGTGACCCCAGCTTGCGCAGCGTCTGCTCATTCCCGGCCACGCTGAAAGCGGAGCACCGGGTGTACCTGGGCGACAGTCTGGCGCGCTACATAAACGAAGAAAACCTGGATGACGACGCTCCATCCATCGATGAAGAAGCGATGGATGCTGAATGGGCTGAAAACGAGTAAACCAGCCGTCGCGGGAACCTAGCTGCAGCGGAATCCTTGATTCAAGTAGACGCCTATCGGCCAACGGGAGATACGCATCCAGTTGGCCGATTATTTTTGCGCCTCGCGGAGACAATTCACAACCTGTTTTTCCGCTGGATATGTTTGTCTCTTCTTTAGAGCTAGCCGGTTTTGGGCTGGTGGTCTGGATTAAAGGTATCGGAGGGCCGATTTGGTATGGCTTGGTTGCTAGGTATTGCTTACCCACCGGTATCAATATAAAATGTGTTGTCGCCGTGACTGGCGGCAAGAACTAGAACGGAGGACAGGTGATTGAATGTACTAGGTATTCATCTTTTGTTGGAACTTCGGCAGTGCAACCCCGCACTTCTTAATGACCTCGACTTCATCCGTGACGTAATGGTCGAAGCCGCCGAATCCGTGGAGGCCCATGTGGTTGGCGAGTCTTTCCACCGGTTCAACCCCCAGGGAGTAACAGGCATCTTGGCCATCGCCGAGTCTCATATTTCAATCCATACCTGGCCGGAATATGGCTATGCGGCCGCCGATGTATTCACGTGTAGCTCATCTTTACACCCACAGGTCGTGGCCGATCTCTTAATTGAAAGGCTGGAATGTTTGGATCCGTATGTCCACGAGATCCAGCGGGGCATGATCTCCCAGACAGTGGCCAGCTAACTAGGCCGCCTATTTATGCCGGGGCCGGGAGGCTTGTGGATATCTCTGGTAAATGGTACCTGGAAACCGTCTTTCCGGACCTGGCGATAATGCTACAGGTGCGGAATGTGCACTATTCGGGGAATACCCCATTTCAGAAAGTAGAAGTCCTGGAATCGGAAACCTTTGGCCGCAGCCTGGTTTTAGACGGTAAGACCCAATCGACCGAAGTCGATGAGTTCGTCTATCATGAGGCCCTCGTACATCCCCCCATGCTTCTCCACCCAAATCCCCGCTCGGTGTTCATCGGCGGTGGCGGTGAGGGTGGTACCTTGCGGGAGGTTTTGGCCCATTCCTCCGTGGAGCGGGCCGTCATGTTGGACTTGGACCAGGAAGTCGTGGATCTGTGCCGGCGTTATCTTCCCAATCATAGCCAGGGCAGTTTCGACGACCCCCGGGTGGAACTGATTCATCAAGATGCCCGGGAGTACCTTCTCAATACCGAAAAATCTTTTGACGTGATGATAATGGATCTGGTGGACCCGATGGAAGGGGGACCAGCCTACCTGCTTTACACCGAGGAATATTACAAGATCGCCAAGGCGAAACTGGCCCAGGAAGGAATATTGGTGACCCAGTCGGGTCCTGCCGGGTTGCTCAGCTACCAGGAATGCTTCACCACGATCTACAAGACCTTGGCCGGGGTATTTCAACACACAATGGCTCTACAGGCCCATGTTCCGGCCTTCCAGACCCTCTGGGGATTCACGGTGGCATCGGACTCCCCCCTGCCCGCGCTGCCGGAAGAGGAGATAAACCGCCTGGTGGCGGAGCGCATAGGCAAGGAATTGAGGTTCTACGACGGAGAGACCCAGCGTAACCTGAGCGCTCTCCCCAAATTTCTTAGGACCGGGATCCAACAGGAAAGCAGGATAAACCGGGACGCCAGCCCGGTGTTTATGATCTAACGGCGCCTGCTAGCCTCGGGCCGACCCTACCCACTTCTCAAACGTTGCGGACCAACGCCCCCGGCTGTATCAACACCCTCACCGTGCCATCGGTCTCTTTTCGCTGGGTAAGGATGTTGTGCCCGGCCCGTTCCGCCCAGATGGTAACGTCGAAGATGTTCAGAGCATCGGCCAGAATGGCCTCTATGATCGAATGGCTGTCGGCTTCGGTCTGGCGGGTCAATGCCGCCAGCACGCCGGCGCAACTTTTGCCCCGGCCGTCGATGATCACCCACCCGTTGGACCCATTTGATGTGATGGGGGCTTCACCAGCGTGGACGTCTATCTCGCCGGTCTTTCTTTTATCCAGTTCTTCTTTGAATTCTGCCACCGCCTCCCAGGCGATGGCGCGGTCCCTTTCCCCACGCGAGCAAACGGCTCCGCGCACCCCGACAATATCGGGGTTGATGCGGGCCAGCTCGTCCAGGTCGGTGATCTTCAGGTGGCCGGACAGCGACGTGCTCAGGCCCAGTTCCTTGCCCCGGAAGACCATGTCGCGCAATTCGTCTTCGGGAATGAAGTCAAATATGTTGCGGCCATCCTTGGTCAGGGTGTCTATCAGGAAACCGTCACACTCGCCGTCCTTGGCCAAGTCGATCATTCGATGGGCATCCAGGCCCCCTTCGTAGAGGACGTTGTCGGCGAACAGAGACCCGATGAGCTTGGTATTGAACCCCTCCAGGGCCAGACGCGATTCTCTCAAGACTTCAACGGCCATGTCGTAATCGGCCTGGCGGAAGCCCACTTTAACCGACGTGGCGTTCAGCACCCCGGCGGCGTAGGCCGCCATGGCAACGGTCCCTGGCTGGTTGGGAACCACGCCCAGGGTGACGCTGACGTGTTTCTCGACGGGGATTATCGAGCGGACCTCCTGGACGATGTTGGGGTGCCCAGAGCCCACCAGTGCTTCTTGAAGGTTCTTGACGTCCACCACGTCGGCGCCGCCCTGCTCGGCTTCCAGGGCTTCGGCGACGTTTTGGACGCTGACCATCAGCAACATGCCCGAGGCGAAGTTATTATTGGCGGTGAGCCAGCTTGCCCTTGGCTGGGCGAAGACCTTGTCCGGCATCGCTGTCACCACTGGCGCCTTGGGCTTGAGCGGTTCCAGTTCCCGCTTGAGCTGGGCTTTTTCTTCTGGATTCAGATCGGTAAGCGGCAGGCGGGTGGGACCCGCGGCCAGTCCCATCAATTCCGCCCAATATTTCACCATGGCAATGGGCAGTGCGCCGTTATACTTGGTCATGATCCGGGTCCACCAGGTATCGTTAAGTTCCTTGAGCCGGCGCAGGTGCTCTTCGTAGAACCGTTCGTCCAGGTTTCCGCTGGTGGCCTTGTCGATGAATTGGACGTAGTTATTGCATTCCGGGGTGTCGAAACGCCAGTCGGACGTGTTGGCGAACATCACCTGCTGCTGAAAACCCAGCTCCTGGGCGCGGAAGAAAATCCACTCGTCGGGTGTGCTGATGACGTAGTCCTGGCCTAATAACTGATGGGTCTCTATCGATAGCTGTTGGTTGAAACTGGCCTCTTTGACACCGACCACGCCGGGTATCTCGCAGATGCTCTTGAGCCCATTGGGACTGATGACGATGCCGAACTGGGGGGAGTTGTAGAACATGATGGCGGTTTCGGTGTTGTCCGCCAGCAGCTTCACGTACTGAATTACCTGTTCTTCCGTCTTGGTGACCATGTAGGACGGAGCTACGATCAACAGGTCGAAGCCGGCGCCCTCGGCGTGCTTGGCCAGGGCGATCATCTCCTCGGCCGAAGTGTGGGTGACGTGTGCCCCCACCGGCCATTGGCCTCCCGCTTCATCGGCCACCACGTCCATCACCCGCAGCCGTTCCTCGTGGGTGAGGCTCCAGAATTCACCCATGCCCCAGGTGCAACCGGCGCCTTTTGTACCCAACCGGCGTATGTGGCGTATGTTATCGCGCATGCCCTGCTCATCCAGCTTGTTGTCTGGCGTAAAGGGGGTGATCAGGGTGGTCCACTGGCCACGAAGGGTTTCCCAAGCCCAGTCCTGCGCTTCATTCTTGGTGTAGCTTGCCATTGGTGACTCCTGTCCGCCGTGGCGGTTGGCATTTAATTTTTCCGGATTAAGGGGAATGTGCGCCGGGTTATTCCTCGTCTCCGTATTGCGCTTTCAAAGCCTCGACCACGGCGGGGTCGGCCAGGGTGGTGGTGTCTCCCAGCACACGGCCTTCGGCGACGTCCCGCAGAAGCCGCCGCATTATCTTGCCGCTGCGGGTCTTGGGGAGTTCGGCGGCGAAGTAGATGTCGTCGGGGCGGGCCATGGAGCCTATCTTGGTGGCAACGTGTTGCTTGAGCTCGGTAATGACCTCGTCGGTCCCTTCGATCCCGTCCTTAAGGGTAACGAAGCCGACGATGGCCTGGCCTTTGACCTCATGGGTTTTGCCGATGCAGGCCGCCTCGGCCACCTTGGTGTTGTCAACCAGGGCGCTTTCCACTTCCATGGTGCTGATGCGGTGGGCGGAAACGTTGATCACGTCGTCAACCCGGCCCAACAGCCAGAAATAGCTGTCTTCGTCCAGTTTTGCTCCGTCGGCGGTGAAGTACACGTCCTTGTAGCGCGACCAGTATTGTTCCACGTACCTGTCGGGGTCGCCGTAGATGGTCCGCAGCATTGCGGGCCAGGGTTTATTGATGATCAAGTATCCCCCGCCGCCGGGGCCCACGGGATCGCCGGCTTCGTCCACCACCTCGGCATCTATCCCCGGAAAGGCCTGGGTGGCTGAGCCGGGCTTTAAGGTGGTGATGCCAGGCAGTGGCGTTATCAATATCATGCCGGTTTCGGTTTGCCACCAGGTGTCGACCACGGGGCACCGTCCGCCGCCTATATGCTCCCAGTACCAGACCCATGCCTCGGGGTTGATGGGCTCTCCCACCGAACCCAGCAGGCGCAGGGTGGACATGTCGTGTCGTTGCGGGTATTCCTCGCCCCACCTCATAAAGGTCCTGATGGCGGTGGGGGCCGTGTAGCAGATGGTGATGCCATACTTTGCGATGATGGCCCAGAAACGGTCCCGGTCGGGATAGTCGGGGGAGCCTTCGTACATAACCGTCGTGGCGCCGTTGGCCAAGGGGCCATAGACGATGTAACTATGGCCGGTGACCCATCCAATGTCGGCCGTGCACCAATAGACATCGTTCTCTTTCAGATCGAAGATCCATTTGGTGGTGGCGTAGGTGCCAACCATGTAGCCGCCGGTGGTGTGGACAATACCTTTGGGTTTACCGGTGGTGCCGCTGGTGTAAAGCAGGTAGAGCATGTCTTCGCTGTCCATCTGCTCCGGCTCGCAGGTCATAGGCTGGTCCTTCACCAGGTCGTGCCACCAGATGTCCCGGCCGTCCACCATCTTGTCGTCAGCCTGGCAGGTGCGGCGCACCACGATCATCTTTTCAACGCTGGGGGAGCCGTCCATGGATTCGTCGGCGGTCTGCTTGAGCGGTATTATGTTGCCCCGGCGGTAACCCCCGTCGGCCGTGATTATTATCTTGGATTGGGAGTCGTTCACCCTGTCGCGGATGGATTCGGCGCTGAAACCGCCAAATATCACGCTGTGGGGAGCGCCGATACGGGCGCAGGCCAACATGGCGATGGGCAGTTCGGGGACCATGGGCAGATATATGGTGACTCGGTCGCCCTTCTGGACTCCCAGGCTCTTAAGGCCGTTGGCGAACTGGCACACCTCGCGGTAGAGGTCCCAGTAGGTGTATACCTTCCAGTCGCCGGGTTCCCCTTCCCAGATGATGGCTGCCTTGTTGCGCCTTTCCGAAGCAAGGTGGCGGTCCAAGCAGTTGTAAGACAGATTGGTCTTGCCGCCCAAGAACCATTGGGCGTGGGGAGGCTGCCAGTCCAAGACCTGGTCCCACTTCTTGAACCAATGCAATTCCTCGGCGAAACCGGCCCAGAACGCTTCCGGGTCGGCCAGGGCTTTCTGGTAGATACCGGGGTCCGAGATGTTGGCCTGCTTCTTGAATTCCTCGGTGGGCGGAAAGGTACGGTCTTCCTGAAGCAGCGCTTCAAAGGTGCCCCTGTCTTCTACCATTGAATTTCCTCCGGAGTTACGCGTGACGGCTACAGGTAATGGTTACGGGCCGAAGCCGGAAATCGGATCGATAGCCACGCCCGCGGGAAACTGCGCGCCGAGGGCCAACCCAGGCTCGGCTGGTATAAAAACCATATAGTTTTTAGAGAATGTAAATCTTACGTCTAACTACGGGAATCAACCAGGGAAATTTTCACATAAGGAGCAATGTTTGTAAACGCCGCACATCCTTCGTAAACGGTGAAGAAGGTGCGGCCCTTATAGCCGGGCGATAGCGTAGAATCTTTATCTGTGTCGACCGCAGGCGAATTCCCGCTGGAAAGGTCTTCTGATCTCCGGGACGGTTTTCCCGATAGCATGAACCGGGACGGCCGGGCCAACCGGATGCTAGCTATATGCGCCGGACTGGGTATGTTCCTTGGCGCTCTGGACATTGCGGTGAACGTGGGTTTGCCCGCCATGACCAAGGGCCTAAACACCGACCTTCAGACGATCCAGTGGGTAATAGTCGTCTTCGTAGCCGCCCGAGCCGGATTGGTGATGGGGGCCGGCAGTTTTGCCGACCGCTTTGGCCTGCGCCGGGTCTACCTGTTTGGGGTCGCCACTTATCTGGCGGCCATGGTAGCTATATCGCTATCGCCAACCCTGGCGCCGGTGCTGGTCTTCCGGGTGTTGCAGGCCCTGGGCACCGGGTGTCTCTTCGCCGTATCGCCCGCGTTGGCCTCCCGGGTTTTTCCCGCCCACCGGCAGGGGTTGGCCATGGGGTTCACCACCGGCTCCCAGGCCCTGGGGATGTTGACCGGTACCCTGGGGGCCGGCCTGCTGGTGTCGATATTCGACTGGCAAGCGGTGTATTTCGGCCGGATCCCATTTCTATTATTAGCCGCGGCATTGGCCTACAGATACCTTCCTGGCGCTGGGTTGCGGCACGGGCCGGAGGGGTCCGCGAAGCCCGGCGGTCAAGAGCAGCCTTTTGACGCGGCCGGCGCCGCTACCCTGCTCGGCGCGTTGATCTGCCTGGTGGTCGGCTTGCGGTTGGGCCGGTCCGAGGGGTGGAGCTCGCCGGTGGTGTTGACCTTGTTGTCGCTGGCGCCGTTGTTGTTGGCAGGCTTCTGGCAGTCGGAGCGCCGCGCCCGTTGGCCTATATTGCCTGGGGACCTGCTAAGGGTCCGGGGCTTCGCCGTTTCCTTTGGCAGCATGTTTTTGACCCATTTCGGCGTTTTCGTGATCTGGTTCATCTTCCCCTTTTACATCGTCGATGGCTTGGGCCGGGGCACGGGTTCTCTGGGGGTGATGTTGGCCGCCATGGCGTTGCTGAATTCGGGGTTCTCGGGCATTGGAGGCTGGCTATGCGACCGTCTGGGTATCTCGCCGGTGGGCCTTTCTGGGTTATTGATCTTGGCGTTGGGCTTGTTTTCGATGAGCTTTTTAGAGATCGATTCTGAACTTTTGGAAGTGGGTATGCGCATCGGGTTGGTTGGCGCCGGTATGGGCATGTTCCAGGCTTCGGCCTTCGCTCTGATGTTGAGCGGCGCCCCGCCGCGACGCCTAAGCACGGCGTCGGCCGCCCTTTCGTTAGCCCAATCGTCGGGCACGGTGATGTCGGTGGCCGTGGTGGGCGGAATCTTCGCCCTGAGCCAGGACTACCATCTCACCGGCTTAGAGAGCGGCTTGCTGGTCCCATTGGAGGCCCAACGGCAGGCGTTCATTCTGGCCTTCAAAGACGTGTTCCGCCTAGGAGCGGCCGCGGTGTTGGCTGGGGCGGTGATCTTTTTTGTAGGATACCAGCGGCGGGCTGGCGGCGGATAACCGGCGCCGATCTATTTGGATATATACTCGCTGTTTAGGATCCCGTAGTATTCCATGTCTTCATATTGCCCCCATTTCATCACGTGTTGCCGCAAAGTCCCTTCATGGGTCATGCCGATCTTCTGCATGACGCGCCCCGAAGCAGGATTGCGTTTGAAATGGGCCGCGTACACCCGGTTTATGCCCAATACCCCAAAGGCGTACTTGATGATGGCTCCGGCTGCCTCGGTGCCGTACCCCTGGTTCCAAAACGGCTTGCCGATCCAGTAGCCCATCTCGCCAATATCGTCGGCCAGGTTGAGCCTTAGGCCGATGTCGCCAATGAACGTCCCATCGGACCGGAGCGTTATAGCCAGACTCACCTCTTCCCCCCGATCGAAACTCCCCTGGTGGGCGCCGATCCATTGCTCGGCCATCCCGTCTTCATAAGGATGGGGAATCCTGACGGTGGTCGAAGCGATGTCCCGGTCGCCGGCCAGCCGGTGAATTTCGGGCGCGTCCGCCAGGGTGCATGCGCGGAGGATGAGACGGGCGGTTGTTAGCGTTGGGAATTGTTTTGAAGGCATGGTGTTATCTCGGCAAGCCGCTTCGAGTTCGACGATTTTGATGCGAATCGTGTGGCGGTAAACCTAATCTTAGCACCAAGGGCATAAAGGGAACACAGGTCTTAACGCGCGCCGGGGTAACGGCTCAAGAGGGCGTTGATGAATGGGGTTGCGGAAATTTTTGCCCCCGCCTTCCTTGACGCCCAGACACGCCCGTTGCTACACTGGTAACGGGTGGGCGGTTAGCTCAGCTGGTTAGAGCACTTGCTCGACACGCAAGAGGTCACTGGTTCGAGTCCAGTACCGCCCACCATTAATACCAAGTTCGTTGGTAAGCCCGCAGGCAAACGCGGACGCGCCGCTAATCATTTGAAATCTCAGGCAGGCAATAGCTCATGGACGCCGCTCAACTGTTTAAGACCGAAGCCAATCCGAACATTCCAAAGTTTGGCCCCGGCGATTCGGTGAAGGTAAACTTCCGGATCCGCGAGGGAGAACGGGAAAGGATCCAGGTTTTTCAGGGCGTCGTCATCCGCCTTAACAACGGCAGAGGCCCCGCGTCCAACTTCACCGTCAGAAGGATCTCCGGCGGCATAGGTATCGAGAGGATATTCCCCTTTAATTCGCCCCTGGTCGAGTCCGTGGAAGTGACCCGGCAGGGTTCGGTGCGGCGGGCGAAGCTGTACTACCTGCGGGGTCTACAGGGCCGGGCTGCCCGCATCAAGGAAAAGACGCGTCCCCGTCCCCAACGGGCGCGGCCCGCGGATCAAACCTAGACCGGCCAAGGAAAACCTGGCCGAGGTTAGGCAGTTCTCCGCGGCTATTCCTAGCCGGTTTCATCAACTAAGTCACGAAAAAGCTCTAGCGAAGGCTCTGGCGCCATGCCGTACGTAGAAGTGGCGGTGGATGCCCCGGTGGGGCCGGGCCGTACGTTCTCCTATAGCGTTCCCCAGAATCTGTCTCTGGAACCTGGGCAATTGGTCTGGGTCCCCTTCGGTCGGCGCATCCTCCAAGGCGTGGTGATGGAGTTGGCCGATGCTCCCCAGGTAGAGGTCACCCGCGATGTCCTCCAGCCGGTGGAACCATCCCCAGTCCTCAGTTCTGCCCACCTGCGGTTGTCCCGATGGTTAAGCCGTTATTATCTCTGCTCGTTGTTCACCGCCGTTGGATTGATGCTTCCCCCTGGATTTGAGGCCAGGGTCCGGTCTCGCGTCACTTCGCAGGGGAGACCCAGCGGCGATTCGGCCCTGCGTCCCGAAACGCAAGAGGCGTTGAAACAACTGGATGGCAAGGCATTCCTGAACGAAGCCGAGTTCGTAAAACTTTTGGGCCGGCCGGGAGAGCGTGAGTTGGCCAGGCTGGTCGAAAAGGGATACGTCGACCGTCGGGTGGACCTTCCCCGTCCCAGCGTTTCCCCCAAGTACCGGTGTTTCTTGGCCCCGGCGCCGGCTTCCGGCGCCGAAGAGGAAGAGGGCCTTCCATCAAGGCAACGGGCCCTTCTCACCGCCATCCGCTCCAGCGGAGAAGCATATTCCGCGTCTTCCGCCAACAAGGCGTTTGGCCATGGAGTCGCCAGGGCCCTGGTGGACCGGGGCATGGTGGCCATGGACTGGGTGCGGGAAGACACCACGCCGTACGTGACTGCTGGTGAACAGGAAACGGAACATCAGGAGCCCCCATTGACCCTCACCACCGGGCAAGCCGGCGCGCTGGACCAGATCCACGCTGTCCTGAACGACCCGTTGGCCACCCCGCGAAGTTTTTTGCTCCATGGTGTCACCGGAAGCGGGAAGACCGAGGTTTACCTGCGGGCGATCCAGACCGTGGTGGACCGGGGCGACCAGGCCATTTTCCTGGTGCCGGAGATATCGCTCACCCCCCAGACGCTGGAACGGGTCAACCAGCGGTTTCCGGGGCGGGTGGCGGTGCTTCACAGCGGGCTGACCCAGCGGCAGAAATTCGACCGTTGGTGGGAGATCCGGGATGGCGCCTACGACGTGGTGGTGGGACCCCGAAGCTCTCTTTTCGCGCCGCTGCCCCGGTTGGGCCTGATAGTGATCGACGAGGAGCACGAGTGGACCTATAAGCAAGAGGAGTCCCATCCCCTCTACCATGCCCGGTCGGCGGCTCTGGAGCTGTCCCGCCTGACCGGCGCGGTGGTGCTGATGGGAAGCGCGACGCCCGACGTGGAAACCTACCAGCACGCCCGGCGCGGCGGCCACTGGTTATTGGAATTACCCCGGCGGATCCCCCACCCGGATAGGACGGAAAACCTGTGCCAAACCCATGATCAGGAACTGGCCACGGTGGAGATCTGCGACATGCGCCGGGAATTGCGGGAAGGCAACCGGAGCATCTTCAGCGTAAAACTGGCCGGGTACATAGAAGATTGTCTCAGGCAAAACCAGCAGACCATTCTTTTTCTTAACCGGCGGGGCAGTACGCCCATCGTCCAGTGCCGGGACTGCGGCTACGTGGCCACGTGCAGCCGGTGCTCGGTTTCGCTCACCTACCACTCAGCAAATTCCCGCCTGGTGTGTCACCGCTGCAACCGGCGCAGCCGTATGCCCAGGCGGTGCCGCGAGTGTAGCGGCGAGCACATCCGCCAGCTGGGTATCGGTACCCAGAAGGTGGTGGACGCCGTGATGGAACGGTTCCCCGGCGCCCGGGTTGACCGGTGGGACGCCGACACCACCCGTTCTGGTTCCGGCCCTAGCGAAGTCATGGCCAAGCTCACCAGCGGGGAGACCCAGGTCCTGGTGGGGACCCAAATGGTGGCCAAGGGACTGGATATCCCCAACGTTACATTGGTAGGTGTGATCCTGGCCGACGTGGGCCTATTCGTGCCCGATTTCCGGTCGGGAGAACGCAACTTTGGCTTGTTGTGCCAGGTTGCGGGGCGCGCCGGCCGGGGGGCTTCGCCAGGGAAGGTGGTGATCCAGACCTACCGTCCCAGCCATTATGCCGTAGTCGCGGCGGCGGCTCAGGACTATGCCGCCCTGTTCGACCAAGAGTTAAAGGCCCGTCATGAAATGGGCAACCCGCCGTATAACCGGTTGGCCCATTTGGTGTGGCAAGATACCAACGGCGACGTCTGCCAACGGCGGGCGGCAGCCATGGCCAGCCAGTTGCGGCAGGAGGCCTACGCCCAGGGTTTGACCGACGTTCAGGTCATTGGACCGGCGCCGGGGATCCCCGCCCGTTTAAGGGGCAAACACAGGTGGCACATCCTGCTCCGGGGACGCAACCTTCACCGGTTTTTGGAAGATATCCAATTTCCTCCAGGATGCACGGTGGACATGGACCCCGTACACGTGCTGTAGGCAACCCACCAGATTTTTTCATGCCGGTGGCAGGGTTTCCCCTCCTTGCGAAGGAGGGACTTTGCCTCAAAAGGGGCAGCTGTCCCAAAACCCAGCGGCCTGCCCCAGAACTTCGTCTGATGACCTTGAACTTCCAGTTATCCAGCATTTTTCAGATCAAGCTTATGATGCAGCCGGAGAAGTGACCTTCGCCCAGAATGCTGTTCCTGCCTTAAGCTCTATTGGGCCGCGGTGGCCTCTATCTCCACCAGCAGCTCAGGAAGAAACAGCGCGGCAATCCCCACCAACGTGGTCGCAGGCCGGCACCCTGCTTGCCCCAGGCGGGGCAACGTGTCGGCTTAGTATGCCTCCAAAAAAGCATCCACGTCGGTTACGTAGTAATTTAGACGCACTACGTCCGATAGGCCAAGCTCCGCCTGGCCTAGTACCGTCTCCAGATTGTCCAGCGCCTTGTTGAGCTGGCCTGCCATATCTCCCACGTGAACCGGATTACCTTCGTCATCCACCGAGGTCTGGCCGGAACATATTAGCACCCTGTTAGCACCACTCAGGTCGTTGGCCTGCACGAATCCAAATTGGTCCTGCCAAGCCCAGGGATTTATAGCACGCCGCTCCATGAAGCCCTCCTTCTCAAATGGGATAATGGGATTTGGAAGATCATAATACCATGACTCTGGTCCTGGCTTGGGCCCAAGTAGTTTGATACGGGGAACTGGAGCCGGTGTTCTGGACTTTTTAGGCAAAAGAGCCAGTTTCCCCAAAACAGTTCAAATTAGATGGGTTTTAAGGCAAAGCTCGAAGGAGGGGACAAAGGGGAGGTTGCGGATCACGGGGAGCCGGCCCCCCTGCAGTCCCCCTTTAGAAGGGGGACGGGCGCCATTTCCCGCAGGCAACCTTTACACTACCAAAGTGGCCCCAATATAATATCCAGCGGTCAGGTCTTGATCTGGCATATGGGCTCCACGGATTGGAAAAATAAGCGGATCGGCGTTCCCAGAACTCATCCGCCAATACATACCAGGAAGAGGTGAACTCGAGTGGCCGTGCTGCGCATGAGATTCCTGCAAGACCCCGTATTACGGCAGCAGGCGAAGAAGATAGGCAAGATATTGCCCAGCCTAAAAAGGCTGACCGGCAACATGATCGAGACCATGTATGACCAAAAAGGCGTCGGCATCGCGGCCAACCAGGTGGGTTCTCTTCAGAAGGTGTGCATCATCCAAACCCCCGAAATGGAGGAGCCGCTGGTGCTGATCAACCCCCAGATCATCAAACGGGAAGGGGAACGGGAGGTTGTGGAAGGCTGCTTGAGCATACCCGGGTACCGGGGAACG
Source organism: Dehalococcoidia bacterium (assembly GCA_034428715.1). Classification (GTDB taxonomy): domain Bacteria; phylum Chloroflexota; class Dehalococcoidia; order Lucifugimonadales; family UBA3495; genus Io17-Chloro-G2. The sequence goes on from DAOUHE010000015.1 coordinate 36,174, forward strand.
GTGAAACGTTCGGTAAAGGTACGGGCTAGGGCGTTGGGTCTGGACGGAAAAGTCATCCGCATCAACGCCGATGAGTTGTTGGCCCAGGCTTTGGAACACGAGACCGACCATCTTAATGGCAAATTGTATGTTGATTGTCTGGTGTCTCGCGATAGCATTTGGAAGATCAGCGAGGAGGACGCCGGGGATGATGAGTCCAGCGATGATGAGCCCAGCGATGATGAGCCCAGCGGTGATGGCCCCGAAAAAGACTAAGGACCTCCGGCGGTGGCCGATCCTTAAACGGCCGTCCCGGACTGGCTCCAGCCCGGGATTTTGAAACCCATGGCCACCCCCCAACAAGTTGTGGCAGGCCCCTGGGAACTGATTCCTCACTTGATCCGGTTTTTCTCCGCCAGGCATGTGACTGCCTATTTGGTGGGCGGTTACCTTAGGGACCGCCTGCTTTCCCCAATTCCTTCTTCTGAGTCAGACTTGCGTATGGCGCCGGACCTGGACCTGGCGGTGGATGGCGATTCCGAATCCCTGGCACGAGGACTTGCCGCTTCCCTGGCTGCCAGCTTCGTTCCCGTCAGCCCTTCCCGAGGGGTTTTCAGCGTAATCTCTCGGGAAGCGGGCAAACCGGGATGGCCTACGGCCTGGTCCATCGACTTGAAGGGTTTCTCCGGAGATATCCTGGAGGACCTTGCCCGCCGGGATTTTACCGTGGACGCCATGGCTTTGCGCCTGGATGACCGATCGATCGATGCCTGGACTACCGGCGATTGGTCCGATGTTGTTGTCGATCCATTCAACGGCCGCCAAGATCTGGCGGGGAAACGCATCCGGGCGGTGTCGCCCAACGTATTTCAAGACGACCCAGGCCGGCTGTTGAGGTCGGTCAGGCTCGTCGCCCAGTTGAGTTTTCGCCTGGACCCTGACACGGCAACCCTGGTTCGCAAGGACGCCCACCGGTTGAAACAGGCGTCCGCGGAGCGCTTGAGAGACGAGTTTCTGACCATTTTGTCCCTGGATGGGGCCAGGGGCCACCTGGAGGTTTTAGACCGGCTGGACCTGTTGAACCGGCTAATACCTGAGTTGGCGCTGACCAAGGGTGTTGACCAACCCCGGGTGCATTACTGGGACGTGTGGGGACATACCATGCATTGCGTAGAAGAGGCCGAGATGGTGACCAAGGGCCACCGCAATTCCCCGGTTTATATGTTTGTGCCGTGGACGCCGGCGTCGGAAGCCCATTTTTCCCAAGAAGCAGGCGATGGCCATACCCGCGGCACCATGCTGAAGCTGGCGGCGCTGTTTCACGACATAGCCAAGCCCGAGACCAAATCCGTCGAAGCAGACGGTCGCACCCGGTTTTTCGGCCATTCGGAACTCGGGGCGTTAATGGTTGAAGACCGGCTGACGAAATTGCGGATGAGCTCCCGTTCAGTGGCCTTGATCGCACAGATGGTGGAGCATCACCTGCGGCCCAACAACATGAGCAAGGATGTTGAACTGCCCACGCCCAGGGCGGTCCACCGGTATTTCCGGGACCTGGGGGACGCGGCAATCGATACGGTATATCTGGCCTTGGCCGACTATTTGGCCACAAACGGACCCTCTTTGTCGCAGGAACATTGGTTTAGTCATGCTAGAATGATGGAGCACATATTACAGTCGGGCGCCCAACAGCCAGTTCCCAAAGGACAAGACCGGCTGCTCAACGGGCACGACTTGATCGAACATCTCGGAGTCGAACCGGGACCTCTGGTCGGCGAGTTGCTGGAAAAGATCATAGAGGCCCAGTCCACGGGAGAAATCCAAACTCGGGAAGAGGCGCTGGCATTGGCCCGTGAGAGCTTGCCAATCCAGCGGCGGCGGGAGTAATCCATGCGGGCCCGGAGCGTCCGGTTATCAATCTTTATCCTAATCATCCTGGTGCTGGCCCTGCTCTCACTGGGTTTCAAAGACATCAACATCGCGATTCCCGGTTTCCCGGCCCTGGAGCGGGGCGGCACCGGCCCTCTGGGTTTAAAGCTGGGGCTAGACCTTCGAGGCGGCGGCCACCTGGTGTATCAGGCTGACACCGGTACCCGAATAGATGTGGCATTCCCCCTCCCAGATCCTTCCCGTACCCTGATCGGCGCCGGGGAAGCCGTGATCGAACCCGCCGAACATACCCATCCAGAGAACACTGTTACACCGCACGATCATCCAGAAACCGGCACGCCAGAAACCGGCACGCCAGAAACCGGCACGCCGGGAGCGGACGTGGCATCTGGAGACGGACAAACCGGCGCGGTAACCCCAGCGGATTCGTCTGAGAAGCCTGCCGGCGCGGAAACCGCGGCCGATGCCGCCGGTCAAGGAACTGGGACCGATACATCTGGTCAGGAAACCCAAGGGCCGCAGGTGATCCTGGACGTGGATGTGGACGAGGCTGTCGGCAAGCTCGTCGAGGGAGATTATTCGGTGGTGGCGCGTGGGCTCAATTCCTTCCGCATCAAGACCCCGTTGCTGGAAGAATCGGCGGTCCAAGTCTTGAGGGAGGGCTTGGAGGAGAGATTCGGCCCCGCCGATTCTTTCGACGTTGACGAGATCGGGGAGCCTTCCGCCGATCAAATGGAAGGCGTTCTAGACATCATCAACCGCAGGGTCAACCGGTCTGGAACCGAAACTCCGATTATCCAGCTCTTTGGACCAAACAGAATCTTGGTTCAGTTGCCCGGCGCCAGCGGCTCAATTACCAAGGTCCGTTTGGCCGAGTCATTTGGGGACGGCAAGGGGCCCCAGGATGTAAGGGAGGTATTGGCGGCATCGGGCCTGCAGAACTACATGGTCACCGAAGGCGATGATCGATCATTTGAGATTAGGTCTGAAACCTTGAGCGCGGAATTGCGGGGGAACCTGCGGGCTGACCTGGAGACCCGTTTGGGCGTGATCGAACAGTTCGATGTAACCAGTGCGATCGACGAAGCAAAAGCGCTCATCGGGAAGACCGCCCGGCTGGAATTCAAAGAGCGCACCTGTACCGACATAACCTGCTTCAGCTTTACCGATGCCGACATCGGCCTCTCAGGTGATGATTTGGACCGGGCGGACGTATCCACCGATCCATCGGGGGTAGGGTGGGCCATCAATATCCAGTTCGACGGGCGGGGTTCGGAGGTGTTCTCCGACCTCACCGAGCGCCTGTTCCAACGTCAGGAAACCGGTCGCATCGCCATGTTTCTTGACGATGAAGAGGTGTTGGCCCCGGTGGCCCGGGCCTGGATCCGGGACGGCCGCAGCCAGATCACCGGTAACTTCTCCCGGGAAGAAGCCCGCACCCTGGCGATCCAACTGGAATCAGGACGCCTGCCCGTGCCCCTCAAGGTGATTCAGGAGAAAGATGTAGATGCCTTGTTGGGCTCAGAGTCGTTGCGAAACAGCCTGCTGGCGGGAATGGTGGGATTGGCGCTGGTGATGGTGTTCATGGTGACCTACTACCGGGCGTCGGGCGTGGTCGCGTCGGTGGCCCTGGTCTTCTACACCGTTGTGGTTCTGGCGGTGTTCAAACTCATCGGCATGACGTTGACGCTTTCCCACATCGGCGGATTCATCCTGTCTATAGGCATGGCCGTTGACGCCAACATTTTGATCTTCGAGCGTATGAAGGAGGAGATCCGTACCGGGAGGACCCTGGCGTCCTCCATGGAAGTTGGATTTAACCGGGCGTGGCCCGCCATTCGAGACGGCAACGTATCCACGGTCATCACCTGTTTAGTCCTCTTGTGGTTTGGCGACCGGCTGGGAGGCGGCCTGGTCACCGGGTTCGCCTGGAGCCTGCTCATCGGCGTGGCAGTCAGCATGTTCACCGCGGTGGTGCTCAGCCGCAATTTACTTCGGCTCATGGCCTGGGCTGGACTGGCCCATCGGATTAGACTGTTCACTCCGGAGAAGGTCCAGCAATCCGCTGCGGCATTGGGAGGAGGGCGCTAACGGTGGTGAACATCGTAGGCAAGCGAGGCTGGTATTTCTTATTTTCCGCGCTGATACTTCTTCCGGGCATAATATCGATGGCTATACCACCCGGTTGGGCTTCATGGGATTCCGGTTTGAACCCGGGGATCGACTTCACCAGCGGGTCGGTTTTGCAGGTCAGCTTTGACGAGCCCGTGAATGAAAAACAAATAAAGGAGCGCATGGATGCCCTGGGCCACCCCGAAGCGCTGATTCAAAAGATCGGCCCCAGGTCTGCGTTCATCAGGACCAATCAATTCCGTGAAGCGGAGGGCGATGAACTGTCAGAAAGGGTAACCGTTGAGCTGGACTTGGAGCAAACTCTGGGCCTGCAACGCGACAAGGTGGACTTTGCGTCGGTGTCGCCCATCATAGCGGGAGAGACGGTGCGAAACGCCTTTTTCGCGGTGCTGGCGGCGTCCGTATTCATCCTGGGTTACATCTGGTACGCTTTCCGCAGAGTGCCAAAACCGTGGCGTTACGGCGTGAGCGCCATCCTGGCCCTGGTCCACGACGTGGTGTTTGTGCTGGGTGTCTTCTCAATCTTGGGAAAGGTTTTGAACATGGAAGTAAACTCCATGTTCATCGTGGGAATCTTGATCGTGGCCGGTTACAGTGTCAACGACACCATAGTGGTCTTCGACCGCATTCGGGAGAACGTGGTGCGGCACCCCGACCGGGGGTTGGACGCCTTGGTGAATCTTAGTGTCATGGAAACCATCGGCCGCTCGCTGAATACCAGCTTCACCACCTTCTTCGTTTTGCTGGCCATGTTGCTTCTGGGCGGCCCCAGCATCCGCGAGTTGCTGCTGGCGGTTGCACTTGGAGCGTTGGTGGGTACATACAGCTCGATCTTCATCGCCAGCCAGTTCCTGGTCATCTGGGACCGGGGCGAACTTAGCCGGTTTTTCCGGTTCGGCCGGCGGTCAACCGCCGCGGCCGCTTCCAGCCTTCTCTCACTCCTAGGCCGTTAACCCAATACGGTCCTGCCAATCGGGCGTTAATGGCACAGGCGATATGTTATTGTATCTGTTGCTGTCCGCCGGATGGCTAGTCACTGGCCCTCGTGCTCAGCGGATGCCCGGTGATTTCTAGTCTTTTGCGATAGCGCTGAGCCAATGGAATCATCAATTTGGTTTCAGATCGGTAAGGAGAGTGGGATGACATAATTTTCCAAGGTTGCCGGCTTGTCAATTTTCTTGAATATACTAACCGTTGCCTGTTCCGCGGCTTCGGTGGCCGAAGTTCCAGGTCCAGCGCAAACATCACCGGAAGATGCGAGCGCCTATGGTGAGGCCGTTGCCCGCCTTTACGTATGCAATGGCTGCCATACCGCCGACGGTGTCGGCGCGGCCGGTCCGACGTGGAAGGGCTTATATGGCAAAGTGGAGACCCTGGACGATGGGACCACGGTGACGGTGGATGAGGCTTATCTAAGGGAGTCTATCTTGGATCCCAATGCCAAAGTAGTAGAGGGTTTCCTCCCCAATATCATGCCGGGAGACTTTGGTGAAAAATTGTCGGATTCGTAATTAGACCTGCTCATCGAATATATCAAGGTTCTCAAATAGGGGACACACTACCGGCCGCCGGCTGATGCCCCGTTTTGCTTTTGGCTTAGCCCGGAGTGTCCGAGCCTGGGCTGGACTAGGGTGTAAACACCAGGCGGCCCACCGGTTGGCGGCTCGCCAGCAAGCCAAAGGCCGTTTCAGCGTCTTCCAAAGGAAATGTACGGCTAACGATAGGGTTCATCTCTCCTCGGGAAACCATTCCAGCGGCCTGGCGAACCGTTGATCGTGATACGCCAGACGAGCCCAACACTCTAGCATCGCGGAAGATGATCTCTGCCAGGTTGAGTTCTACCGGGCGCCCGGCGACCTCGCCCAGCAAGACCAGCCTGCCGAACTGGGCCAGGCTCCGCCACGCCGATGGGAATAGGGGAGAGCCCACGGTGTCTAAAACCACCGCCGCGCCTTCGTCCTCGGTCAGGGCCAACACCATCTCGCTGAAATCCAATTCGCCGGTGTGCAGTATCTCCTCACCCCCCAGCGGCGCCAGGGACCCAAGCTTTTCCGGCGAAGATGTGACTGCCAGGACCCTTGCTCCCAGGGAAGCGGCCGCCTGCACCGCGTGAACCCCTAGGCCACCCCCGGCTCCCGTCACCACCACCGTCTCACCCGGCTGGATCTCGGCAACGTTTTGGGCCGCTTGCAGGGAAACCCCCATGGGACAAGCAAAGAGGGACGCGGAGATCAAATCAAAGTCGTCGCCTATCTGGTCATCCAACCGTACCAGGCTGAACTCGGACAAGGCCACGTACTCCGCGAATCCTCCGGCCCGGCCATGGCCGATGCCAACGCCGGAAAGGCACCGGTGCTCTTGTCCCCTCAGACATCGGCCGCATTTTCCACAGGCGTTGGTCAGGATGCTTACCACCCTGTCTCCCACCTTCAATTCGGCTACTTGGCTGCCGGTTTGTTCCACCACCCCGGAGATCTCGTGGCCCAGGATCACCCCTGGGGCGACGCCGCGGCGCAAAGTGCCCGACATGACCAGCATGTCGTGGTGGCAGAAGCCGCACCCTTCCACACGCACCAGGACCTCTTCCGGGCCGGGCTGGGGGATGGTGACCTCTTTTACCGATAACGCTGGAGGACTTCCCGGTTGGTCTACGGTTAAAGCTCGCATAACCCGATGATTATACCGTTGTACCGTGGTGCCTCCAACCGGTGTTGCCGTATAATGGCAGTCAACCTTCAGAGTTGCCACCAAGGGCGGTTTAGGGCTGCTATGCTCAACGTTCGGGGGCGATCTCAACTGTTATCCGTTACGGAGTGAATCATGCGAATCGGCGCCCATGTCTCGTCGGCCGGCGGCATCTCCAAAGCGGTGGCCCGCGGCGTTGAGATAGGCTGCGAGACCATCCAGATCTTTGTCTCCTCCCCCCAGGGTTGGGCTTTCAAACCCATACCGGGAGATGAGATCGAGGCCTTTCGCCAGGCGGCGGCCGAAGCGGAAATGGGGCCCATTTTTCTACATGCCATCTATCTCATCAACCTGGGGACTCCCAATCCAGTAAATATAGAAAAAGGCATCAACTCTTTGATTAACTACATGGGCTTGGCGAAGAGCATCGATGCTGCTGGTGTGGTCTTTCATCCTGGAAGCCATGGTGGGAAGGGGTTTGAGACGGTGTTTCCGCAGACGGTGGAAGCCATCAAAAAAGTCCTGGACGATTCTCCGGAAGGCCCCGTCCTCGCCGTGGAAAACATGGCCGGCATGGGCCAGCACATCGGCGCCAAGTTTGAGGAGTTGGGCAGAATCTTAAAGGGCGTGGATAACCCCCGGCTGGGTGTTTGCCTAGATACCCAGCACAGTTTCGCTGCGGGATATGACCTGACGTCGAAAGAAGGCATCGATGCCATGATTGCCGAGTTCGACGAGACCATCGGACTTTCCAATCTGGTGGCGGTCCATGCCAACGACTCCAAACGCCCCTGCGGCGCGGGGGTCGACCGTCACGACAACATAGGCGACGGAATCATCGGCGAGGACGGCTTTGAGGCCATCATGGGCAACTCGGCATTCAAAGACCTGCCATTTATTCTGGAAGTCCCGGGCTTTGAAGGCAAGGGGCCAGACCAAAAAAACATCCAGATCCTCAAGGCCATTCGCCAGAGATTGGGGATAAGCCCGTGATTCGCATGTCCCGGCGTGAATTTGCGCAGATCCTGCGCCGAGCGTACCGCGAAGTGCCGCCGGAACTGCGCCATGCGCTCAATAATTTGGCTGTGGTGGTGGAGGAATGGCCCGATGCGGAAGTCATGGAATCGATTGGAGAAGGTGGGACTCTCTTTGGGCTGTACAGTGGAGTCCCACTGCCGGAGCGGGAAGGCGGCCCCGGCGCGATGAACCTGCCCGACCGTATCACAATATACCGGCAGCCGATATTGCGCAGTTGCAAAACCCGGGCCGAGGCGGGACGTGAGATACGCATCACACTGTGGCATGAATTGGGGCACTATCTGGGCCTTGGCGAAGAGGACTTGGACCGGTTGGGATATGGTTGACCGGCGGCCTTGGCCTACTACCCCATTTAATATGGCAGCGATTCATTCTAAGTCTCAAACGCGGCGCGGGCGGTGATTCAAATATGGAGGTCCGGCGTGGGGCGGGTAGGATGGTTATTAGGGTCGGGGCTGGGCTCCGGCCTGGCCCCGGTGGCCCCAGCGACGGTGGCCAGTTTTGCCGCCGTAGTCCTTTATTATTTTCTCCCTATTTCCGGAGACTCCATCGCCCTATACCTGATGATCGGCGTGGGGTTTGTCCTGGGAATTTGGGCCACTGGCACTTTGTGCACTGTGGACCAGCCAGACCCTTCAGTGGCGGTGTTGGACGAGTTCGTAGGAATGTGGGCCACCTGTCTTTTGCTGCCCAAGACCATCCCATGGATGGCGGCGGCGTTCTTGACCTTTAGGATCCTGGACGTGGTCAAACCGTGGCCGATCAATCGATTGGAGCGGCTGCCGGGTGGTCTGGGGATCATGTCTGACGATTTGGCGGCTGGCCTGGTTGGAGCGTTGATCTTGTATGGATCGATGACCATATTCTTCTCTTGATCAAAGAGACGTCAACCGGTTGGTGGCCCCAATTGCCCAGGCATGGTGCCTGTGTTATACTCAAAACTCGGACAGCCCACGCCCAAATCCCCGGATTTTGGGAGGGTCGGTTGTCATTGTCAAATGGAATTATGGTGGACGCTCAGAAACGGCGCCCCAGCGGCAACGTAAACCGATAATCTTTAAGAAGGCAGGTCTTATGGTAGAGGCGCTAGACTTACCGGCGGATGCCCAACCGGCAGTGGTCCAACCAGCGGAAGAGCAACCGGCAGCGGTCCAAACGGCGGTGGCCCAACCCGCGGTAGCCCAGACGGCGGTGGCCCAACCGGCAAGCATTCCCTCCAGAGAGCCGATCACGATGAAGTCGTTGCTGGAGGCGGGTGTGCACTTTGGGCACCAGACCCGGCGTTGGAACCCCCAGATGAAGAGATATATCTTCACCCAACGCAACGGCATCCACATCATAGACCTTCAACAAACGCTGGGCTTGATTCACGAAGCTAGCCGGGCGATGACTCAATTGGCGGCTGACGGCGGCAAGGTGCTTTTTGTAGGCACCAAGCGTCAGGCCCAAGAAGTGGTACAGAGTGAAGCCGACCGTTGCGGTATGTGGTACGTCAACCAACGCTGGTTGGGAGGTACCCTCACTAACTTCCAAACCCTTCGGACCCGTATCGCCTACATGCTTGAACTGCAGCAGAAACGGGACCAGGGTTATTTCCGGGTGCTTCCTAAGAAGGAAGGGGTTAAACTCCGTGACACCTTGGCCCGGCTGGAGAAATACTTCACCGGTCTCCGCAATATGACCGAGTTGCCCAAAGCGTTGTTTGTCATAGACATCGGTAAAGAGGATATTTGCATCGCTGAAGCCCGGCGTATGGGCATAGAGATATTCGCCATCATCGACTCGGACTGCGACCCCGACAAGGTCACCCATTCCATACCTGGCAACGATGACGCGGTTCGGTCCATTCGGTTGATCACCGGCAGGATGGCCAACGCTGTTTTGGAAGGCCAGGCCCAGAGGGAAGCCATGCTGGAGGCCGAGCGCGAGGAATTGGCCTTGGCTGAGCACGAAGCGCAGATGCTTTCAGATCAAGAAGAAGAGGCGATGGCTGCTGCTGCTTTAGCGTTGGCTCAAAACGATGACTCCGCCGGGGACAGCGATCTACCCCAAGTATTTAGCGAGGAAGATTTCACCGCTCCCCGGGAAATCGAGAGCGACGGCCTGGAAGAAGATGCATCTTCGCCTGAGGCCAGTTCTTAAGTCAATCCTGGTGAGTTAACTAAAACGCTCGTCAACTGCGGTCAGGAGGTTCCCTTGGAGGTAACGGTTGAGCTGATCCGGACGCTGCGAGAGCAGACTGGGGCCGGAATCATGGATTGTAAAGTGGCCTTGGTGGAAAGCGGCGGCGACTTGGAGAAGGCGGTCGACGCTCTTAAAGCGAAGGGGATGGCCCAGGTGGCCAAACGCGCCGGAAGGGAAACCACCGAGGGCATCGTCGAGGCGTACGTCCACACCGGCGGCCGGGTTGGCGCTATGGTAGAATTGGGATGCGAGACCGATTTCGTGGCTCGTACCGACGCATTTAGAGATTTGGCCCATGACTTGGCGATGCAGGTGGCCGCCATGGCGCCAACATATGTGGATAAAGAGGAGATGGAGGAGGGAGATACCAGGCCGGTTGCCCAGGTGAGCTTGCTTCAACAGCCGTTCATCAAAAGTAGTGGTACCTCTGTGGGAGAGGTGATACAAGAACTGGCGGCCAAGGTGGGAGAGAACGTCCGGGTCCTCAGGTTCACCCGTTTATCTCTGGGAGAGTAGCCTCCGCTAACATTCTATGTGCCAGGCTCGTTATCACCGGGTTTTACTGAAAATCAGCGGTGAGTCTCTAAAAGGCTCCATGGGTTCTGGTATCGACCCTTCGGCAGTTAACTATCTAGCCAAACAGATCGGTGTCGCCCACAAAATGGGTGTGGAATTGGCCGTGGTCATAGGCGGCGGCAACATCTGGCGGGGCGAGGCTGCCGAGGCTCAAGGTATGGACCGGGCCACGGCCGATTACGCCGGAATGCTCGCCACCCTGATCAATGCCTTGGCCCTTCAAGACGGCCTGGAACGGCAGGACATCACCACCAGGACGCAGTCCGCTCTCCAGATGCAGGCCGTGGCCGAGCCCTATATCCGCCGCAGGGCGATTCGCCACCTGGAAAAGGGTAGGGTCGTGCTTTTTGCAGCGGGCACCGGCAATCCATTCATGACCACCGACACTGCATCTGCGCTACGGGCCTTGGAGATAAATGCCGAGGTACTGTTGATGGCCAAGAATAACGTTGACGGAGTGTACGATTCCGATCCCAATGAAAACTCGGATGCCGTCCGTTTCCGAAAATTGGAATACATGGATGCCTTAAGGCGTCGTTTGAACGTGATGGATGCCACCGCGGTTTCCTTGTGCATGGATAACAAACTGCCCATCATCGTATTCGACGTATTTAGGGAAGGTAACATAGAACGTGTGTTGTGTGGTGAGGCCGTAGGAACTCTCATCAGCGAGGGGGTTTAATAATGGCGAGTAAATCTGGCGGCCGAAAAGAATCCACTCCCGAAGAGGTCCTGGCTGAAGTAAGCCGAAAAATGGACCGGTCCATTGATGCTCTGCGCCAAGAATTGGTAAGCCTCCGCACCGGCAGGGCCACGCCTTCATTGATCGAAAACATGATGATCGACTACTATGGCGCGCCCACGCCCCTCAAGCAGATCGCCTCTATTTCGGCGCCGGACCCCCAGGCCATCCTGGTCCAGCCTTGGGACAAACAGTCGTTGAGGGACATTGAAAGGGGGCTGATGAAATCCGATATGGGGTTTAACCCGTCCAATGACGGCATAAATATCACGGTCCCCATTCCCCCGCTCAATACCCAGCGCCGCCAGGAATTGGTCAAGGTGCTCAAACAAAAATTAGAGGATGGCAAGGTATCCATCCGCAACGTGAGGCGTGACGGCCTGGAATCGTTGCGCAAGATGGAGCGGGAAAAATTTATTTCTCAAGACCAAAACCGCCGGGCCCAGGACCAACTTCAAAAGGCTACGGATGGCCACACCAAGACCATCGATGAGGTGGGCAGCACCAAAGAAGCTGAGATAATGCAGGTCTAACCCATGCAAGTTGAGGCTGCCTCTTCTCAAAATCCAGCTCCACGGGACCCTAAGGTGCCGGTACACGTGGCCATAATCATGGATGGCAACGGACGGTGGGCCGCAAAGCGTGGCTTACCCAGGATCGCGGGACATAAAGTGGGCGTAGACTGCATCCAGAGAGCGCTGGAAGCACTATCGGACAAAGGGGTCCAGTTCGTCACCATGTACGCTTTTTCCACCGAGAATTGGAACCGGCCGGCCAAGGAGGTCCAGGGGATCCTGGAGATCCTTTACATCGCGCTGCGCCGGAAGACCCGGGCTCTTCACGAGAATAATGTCCGTATCGTCCACATTGGGAAGGTGGACCGATTGAGCTCCCAGCTAAGGGAAGCGGTCAAAAATGCCCAGGAACTCACCAAAGACAATACCGGGATCACCCTCAACGTGGCTTTTGACTATGGTGGACGCGACGAGATATTAGAAGCCGTGCGCCGCATCATCAGGGACGGTGTGCCCGCCGAGGAATTGGACGAAGACCGGTTCAACAGTTATCTTTTCACCGCCCACTCTCCAGATCCGGACTTGATCATACGTACCGGCGGGGAGATGCGCATAAGCAACTTCTTGTTGTGGCAGTCCGCTTACAGCGAGTATTACCACACTTCTACCCTTTGGCCTGACCTGGATTCGGCCGAGTTGGAGCGGGTCTTGGAGGACTTTGGGAAGCGGGAGAGGCGTTTCGGCGGGGTAAAGCCCGGAGCTTGACCGGTGATACTACGGGTGCTCACTGCCGCGTTAGGGCTTCCGGTTCTGTTGGCGGCGGTCTGGTGGGGAGGAGGTTGGCTAGCCGTATTGGCGGCACTGGCGGGCGTTTTGGGCATCCGCGAGTTTTACCGGCTCCTACCTAGTGCCGCAGGCTCTTTACCCATTGCATTGGGGGCCCTATGGGTAGCCGCGCTGATCATGGGCGGGCAGGCCAGCGATGGTCCGGCTAGTCTCCTAGCCATCTCCTCTGTGATCCTGGGTGCCGGTGGTTTCTTCTCGCTGCTGTGGTTGATAGCCGTGTACCAAGGTGGCCGCCCGTTGTTGGCGATGGCCTACCTGCTGGGCGGCGGCGTTTACATCGGATTTCTACTGGCACATGGATTGGCACTGCATGAGTTGGGAGGGGCCGGGGATTTCGGCCGGAATTGGTTGTTGGCCGGGCTCTTAGCTATATTCGCCACCGACACGGGGGCGTTTTTCACCGGGCGCGCGGTGGGAAGAAATCTCATGGCCCCCAATATAAGCCCCAACAAGACCTGGGAAGGCAGCGCGGGGGGATTCTGCTGCGCCGTTATTTCCGTATTGGTGATTGGGCGATTGCTGGACCTGGAGATACCCGTCTGGCAGCAAGCAACGGTGGGAGCAGCCGTAGGGGTAACGGCTCAAGGTGGAGACCTGCTGGAATCCAAGTTTAAGCGGATTTCCAGTGTGAAGGATACGGGTAGTATAATTCCAGGACACGGCGGAATCATGGACCGCCTGGACAGCATCGTGGTGTCGATACCTACGGTGTATTATCTGGTTGGGGCGGTATTTAAGCCATGAAAAGAATCGTGGTTCTAGGCGCCACCGGGTCTATCGGCAGGCAGACCCTGGACATAATACGGGCATTTCCCGACGAATTCGAAGTAGTGGGCTTGGCCGCGGGCCATAACGTGGAGCTGTTGAGTCAGCAGGTAGACGAGTTTCACCCCCGCCACATTTGCTGCATAACCCCTCCCAGAACCCTCCCTAAAGGCGTCACATTCACGCCCATGGAAGAGATGGCGTGCCTGGATGGCGTGGACACCGTGATGGTGGCCACCATGGGCAGCGTTGGCCTTATACCTACTTTGAACGCGTTGAAGCACGGAAAGGCGGTGGCGTTGTCGAACAAAGAGCCCATCGTCATGGCCGGAGCAATAATCAAAGAGTATGAAGCCCGCTTTGGGGGCAAAGTGCTGCCGGTGGACAGCGAGCCCAGCGCTATCTGGCAATGTTTGCGGGGTGAAGACAACGAGATCAGGCGGCTGATGATCACCGCGTCGGGCGGCCCATTCCGGTTGACGCCTTTGAAGGACCTGGCGGCGGTGACACCCCAACAGGCGTTGAAGCATCCAACCTGGCAAATGGGCAAAAAGATCACCATTGATTCCGCCACCTTGATGAATAAGGCCTTTGAGGTCATTGAATCGCATTGGCTTTTTGATGTGTCTCTAGAAAAGATTGAGGTGGTAGTCCACCCTCAAAGCACCATCCATTCCATGGTAGAGTTTGCGGATGGATCGATCAAAGCCCAGATGGGACCTCCGGACATGCGGCTGCCAATCCAGTATGCTTTGTTCTATCCCCGGCGCCTGCCCAACGACATGATCCCAAGATTAGACATAGGGATCGGCCACTCTTTGACGTTTGAGCCTTTGGAACCCCGGCGGTTTCCCTGTTTTGGCTTGGCCATCGAGGCGGGCCGGCAAGGCGGCTCTTGCCCCACAGTGTTGAGCGCCGCTGACGACGTGGCGGTCCACTCGTTCCTGGCTGGAAAGATCGCGTTCACCGACATTCCAAGATTGGTGGAGCGGGTTTTGTCGGAACACGAGATGACGCCGGGGCGGGATGCCGAAGAATTGCTGGAAGTGGACCGCTGGGCTACGGTCAGGGCCGAAGAACTGGTGAAGAGGACGTTCTAGATGACTACCTTCCTGATAGCCTTGGGGGCGATGGTCCCCATGCTGCTGATTTTGGTGGTGATTCACGAGTGGGGTCACTTCGCCACCGCCAGAGCCTTGGGAGTAAAAGTGCTGGAATTCGGCGTCGGGTTCCCGCCGAGGGCTTTTGCCGTCTACACGGGGCGGACCCGGGTGCTCTTGGACCCCCAGACCCAGTTTGTGGGCATCGACGGTCTCTCATCCTTGACCCGGGGCCAGTTCGTCAAGATCGACTCCAGTGAAGACATTCACGGCAACCTGGTGGCCAGGATAATAGAAGCCCCCCAGCCCAAACACTGGGTCAAAGGCATTTTTTCTAAAGGCAATCCCCAGGAAGTCGTCGGGGACCTTGCCGTGGCATCGGACGACTACCTGAAGCACGAAGGCAAGATCCGGGATCTGGACGGCGGCTCCTTGATAGTCGCCGACATGCTGTATACCGTCAACTGGGCTCCCTTGGGCGGATTCGTGCGCCTGGCTGGGGAGAGCAACCCCAAGATTCCCCGGAGCCTGGCCAGCAAAGGCGTTGGCACCCGGTTCATCGTTTTGGTGGCGGGATCGTTCATGAACGCCATTTTACCCCTGCTTATTTTCACCATTCTGTTCATGGTGCCGCGAGATGTCATCGTGGGCCAGGTTCAGGTCACCGGGGTGGAGACGGGTTCGCCGGCTGAGATCTCGGGCGTCCAGCCGAGAGACATCGTGTTGGAAGCCAACGGGAATAGCATTGAAAATATGGCGGACCTGACCAGGATAACCAATCTAAACGGCGGCTCCAGCATGGATTGGTTGATTCTGCGCGACGGCCGCCAGCAGCTGGTTAGCCTCCAGCCCAGCTATGGCTTGCTCGAAGGGCGTTGGCTGGTGGGCGTGATGATCAGCGATGAATCAGGCCGGGTGGTGGTCGACGAGGTGTTCCCGGGTTCGCCGGCGGAATCGGCGGGTCTGCGGCCAAACGACGTAGTGCTAGCGGCCGGCGAGAAGAGGATAACCGCCCAGCAAGACCTGGTCGACGCCATCGCTGTGAATCAAGACGCGGAATTGCAGTTGGTTATCAGCCGGGACGGACGGGAGCAGCGAATCCCTGTATTCCCGGCATTTGACCAGCCGCCAGACCCCCAGTGGCGCACCGGAATCACCACCACCGTGCTCAATTCCAGGACGGAAAGCCGCTCTGATCCCATCTGGTCGGCGATTCCCCAGAGCTTTGTCAGCACCTGGGAACTCTTGGTCATGGTAAAGCAGGGGTTCTCTGGCGCCCTCTCCTCGGGGCAAGCGCCCCAAGTGGCCGGGCCTGTGGGCATCGCCAAAGTCGCCGGCGAGTTTACCCGGGAGGGCGGATTCACCGGTTGGCTGGTGATCACCATATTGCTAAGCATAAACCTGGCGATATTGAACATTTTACCCATTCCCATGTTGGACGGCGGCCGGGTGGTATTCGTAGTGTTGGAATGGGTGCGCCGAGGCCGGCGGGTCCCCGCAGAGAAAGAGGGCTTGGTGCACTTGATCGGTTTTGTGGTGCTGATGGCCGGAGTCCTGGCGATAACCGCCAACGACATTAAAAATCTGCTACAGGGTTGAGTCCCGCTTCGGTACCAACGGATGAAAAACCCGATTTCTTGGGCAGCCCTTAGCCACCAAAACCGCTCGTCTTGAACTTTGACAAAAATTGGACTAAACCCCTTTGCCTTTGCTGCTTCGCGCCGTGGCGCACCCCTCGACTATCGTGTAAAATCTACCTCTGCACTACCTTGGATGTCGAGGTATGAGTTGGCTATAAACAATCGCCGGGCAACCAAGCCCGTTTACGTGGGTGGCGTCAAGGTCGGTGGCGGCGCCGATATAACAGTTCAGTCCATGACCAAGACCGACACCAGGGATGTGGCGGCGACGGTGCGCCAGATCCACCAACTGGAAGAGGCGGGTTGTGAGATCATCCGATCCGCGGTTCCCGACATGGAAGCGGCCGAGGCGATGGCGGAGATCAAGAAACAGATCCACATCCCGCTGATCGCCGATATTCACTTCCATTACAAGTTGGCCTTGGAATGCGTGAAAGGCGGTATAGATTGCCTGCGCCTGAACCCGGGCAACTTGCGGAATGAATCCCAGGTTCGTGAGGTGGTAGCGGCAGCCAAAGAGCGGAATATTCCCATCCGCATCGGCGTGAATTTTGGCAGCCTTCCTCCCGTTGGAGGCATCGGACGGACCAAGGGGTTTTCACGTCACATGGACCTGGTCAACAAGTTGCCCAAAGGTGGAATGGGAGCCGGGGATGAATACAGCGTGGTGGACCACATGGTGGCTACGGCTCTGTGGGAGATCAGCCTGCTGGAAGAGCAAGACTTCGATCTGATCAAGATATCCCTGAAAGCATTCGACGTTCCGACTACGGTCGAAGCCTATTGCAAATTGGCGGACATGGTGCCCTATCCTTTGCATCTGGGAATCACCGAGGCTGGGACGGTTCAAGCGGGTTCCATCCGCACCGCCGTTGGCCTTTCGTTGCTGCTTTATCAAGGCATCGGAGATACCATCCGGGTGTCCCTGGCGGGCGATTCCGTCGACGAGGTTACGGCGGGTTACGAGATACTCAAATCTTTGAACCTACGCCGCAAAGGGGCCGTGCTGGTGGCTTGCCCTAGCTGCGGACGGGCCGACGTGGACGTGGTGAAGCTGGCCAACCAGGTGGATGCCCTGCTGAAAAAGCAAAATAAAGAGATTTCGGTCGCCGTCATGGGTTGCGAGGTCAACGGTCCCGGCGAGGCCAAGGATGCCGACGTTGGGATCGCCGCAGGAGCGGGCCGGGCGGTGATCTTCCGCAAGGGGGAAAAGGTCCGTGTCGTTCCCGAAGAGGATATGCTCACCGCGTTGATGGAAGAGGTGGAAAACACAACTGTAGCATGAGATTCACCAGATTGGTCTCAAAGACCATGCGGGACAACCCGCCAGAGGCGGAAACCGCCAGCCACCGCCTTTTGTTGCGGGCCGGATTCATCTATCAGGTGGCGGCCGGAGTTTACGCGTCCCTACCCCTGGCTTGGAGGACCCTGCGCAAGGTCGAGGCGATAATTCGCGAAGAGATGGACACCGCCGGTGGCCAGGAGTTGATGATGCCCGCGCTCCACCCGAAGGAGCTGTGGGATCAGACCGGACGGGCGGAAGCCCTCGGCGATATCCTGTTTTCCCTTGAAGACCGCCGCGGACGTCCCATGGTGCTGGCTCCCACCCACGAAGAGGTCATCACCAACATCGTGCGGGCCAACGTTCAGAGTTACCGGGACCTGCCCCAGATCCTGTACCAGATCCAGACCAAGTTCCGCGACGAGCCCCGCCCCCGGGCCGGCCTGGTGAGGGTGCGGGAGTTCAGCATGAAGGACGCCTACAGCTTCAACGGAGACGAGGAGTCGCTTGAGCAGAGCTACCAGGCCATGGCGAGGGCATATCGCAACATTTATCGGCGTTGCGGCCTGCCGGTTCTGATGGCCGAAGCGGACAGCGGAGCCATCGGCGGCAAGGACTCCCACGAGTTCATCCTTCCCACACCCACCGGCGAAGACACGGTCATAACATGCCCCAGTTGCTCGTATACGGCCAACGCCGAGAAAGCCGAGGCGAAGTTGTCTGAAGTGGCAGCAGAGTCTGAGGGGCCGCTGGAAGAGGTGGCTACACCGGGGATCAAAACCATCGCCGCGCTAGCCGAATTTTTGGATGTGCCCTCCGAAAAAACCCTGAAGGCCGTCTTTTACATGGCCGACGCCGAAATCGTGTTTGTCACCATCCGCGGCGACCTGGAAGTCAACGAGGTCAAGCTAAAAAACGCCCTGCACGTCAACGAGTTGAGGATGGCCAGCGACGAGGAAGTCCAAGCCGCCGGACTTGTGGCGGGCTCGGCTTCGGGAATCGGCATCACCGGCATTAAAAGGGTGGCCGACTTCTCCATCTCCAAGGGAGCTAATTTTGTGGTGGGGGCCAACAAGCCGGACGCCCATCTAAGTGGGGCCAACTACCCCAGGGACTTCCAAGTGGACCTGCTCACCGACATCACCCTGGTTCAACCGGGACACCTTTGTCCCCATTGCGGCCATGTGTTGGAATCAATGCGGGGAGTGGAAGTGGGTCATATCTTCAAGCTGGGGACTTTCTATAGCGAGGCCTTGGGAGCGACTTTCCTAGACCAAGACGGACGGCAACAACCGGTGATCATGGGATGCTACGGCATCGGCGTAGGCCGGTTGATGGCGGCTGCTATCGAGCAAAACCACGACGACAGGGGAATTATCTTCCCCGCGTCCATCGCTCCATATCAAGTCCATTTGGTGGGGTTGAACCTGGCCCGTCCCGAGGTTGCCCAAGCAGCCGACGGCTTATACAAAGATCTGTGGCAGCAAGGTATCGAGTGCCTCTATGACGACAGGACCGACCAGTCGGCCGGGGTTAAGCTGAACGACGCGGATCTGTTGGGGTTTCCGGTGCGGCTCATAATCAGTCCCAGAAACCTGGAGCAGGGGTCGGTAGAGGTAAAAGGCCGCATAGAGGAAGAGGCCACCATGGTCCCCTTGGACCGGGTTGCCCAGGATATCAGAGAGCGTCTGGAACGCCTTGCCACTTTATGAGCGGTTTGGATGGGCTGGTTGATCTCGCCTGGCTTCTTTAAGCTTCTTTTTCCTCTTGTGATGCGCTGGGACCACTAGCGAAGCGGGGGGTCAACACGGACCGCAGGTATTCCAGGTTGGATTGCAGTTGGGGCGCCAGACCTTCCTTGCGGGAGCTGGATAACAGAAGCAGCAACCGTAATTGTGCCGCCAAGTCGGCCGCCAAGGCTTGTTTAGACCCCTTAAGTGTATCATCGGCCACCGGGACTCGGATTCCTTCCAGAGGAAGCTTGGTCCGCGACTCACCGGCCCAGTACTTGTCCAGGCTGTCCATTATGACAATGGGTATGTCTTGGGATACCACGAAAGGGGCTTCCTCGGGCGAGTCTTCTGGCGTGAGAACGTCAACCAAAATCCGGCCCACGTCGCTGTGGCTGACGTGAAAAGTCGCCGCGTTGGGTTGGCTGGTCCCCACGGTTCGCCATTCCCAACCGGCGGGAGTGGCGTCGTCTTTACCGCCCTGGATCTCCACCGGACAGGCCAAATCTTCGGCCAGCATCCGGTCTTCGGGCGATTCTGGGTTCTCCGTTGATTTGCGGTCCTCGTGCTCGTTCACTCTTGCTCCGCCAATTCCCACGCCGTGTAAACCTGGTCGGGCAGTGTGATGGGGCCCACGGCCTCTTCGTATTCTTTGACGTGTTTGCTGGTCAGCAGAGCAATGGCCTTAAGCATCTGCGGGCTGACCTTGATGCGGGCCCTTAATAGTGGCTCCCGCTCCTCCAGTTGCTCTCCGAAAAACAGCACGGCGGAATACAGGCTGCTGTAAATGTGCATGGAATCGCAGTAGAAGGTGATCGGGTCGCCGGAATGCTCTCCGTTGCTTTGGGTATCGCCGGGATTTTGGTAGGTTTCGTCCTGAGGAACCTGGTCTTCGGGCGGTACGTAGGGCCGTTGGATAATGGGCATCGATCGTCCCCTCTCAAACAGGCGCCGGAGCGGTTTAGAGCTGGTGGCTCCCTAACCGCAAGGCCCGGATTAGGTTAGCGGTGATTGGGCTCATTATACACGGCTTGGAGGTGGGAGGATGGAGCGCCAGAGTAGCCATGCCCCAGAGGCTTAAGAACGGTCCAACGGCAATGGGTCCGGTGAACGAATTGCCCGGCCAAGGTGATACTTGCCCACTGCCAAGGCTTCCCAATCGTGGGAGGTTTTGCTCAGGCCAATGAGGCCCAGGCGCTCCATCACGGCGAAGGCCAACTGGTCGCGGGAAGCGTTGGGCTGGCCCGCGATGGCGGACCTGACCTGTTGGGCCGTGTAAGCGTAGAGCGGCAGGTCATGGCGGAGGCTCCAGCTACCCAAGGCCTCTTCCAGCAACTCCAGGGATGGCACCGGCCAGTGTATGCCCGACGGCAGGCTGTGGACAACCAACCCAGGCGCCCACTCATCCACCATTAGGTCCAAGCGCTGAATCAAGTGGGCCAACCTGGTTGGCACATCCGACTTGCGGGGTGAGGGAGCTTTTATGACGCCGGTCGCCGGAACGGCCTGAGTGGCCGGCGGCCCGAAAACCGCCCAGCCGGTCTCCCTGACACCAGCGTCCAGGGCTAGCAACGTTTCGTTGGCGTTACTGCCGTTCATAGCGGCTCCCGGGCCACCGTTCCCAACGGCGGCGTCCTCTCGGGCAGCCAGACGGGCGTCTGGCCGGTTCGGGTCTCCCGTGATCCGCCGCGGCCGGCGGCGGTCGTCGCCAAATCTGGGAATCGAGACAGCGATCCCGGTGCGGAGGTTGACAGCGATATCGCCTTCTCGCCCCGGTCCTCGATCCAGTCCTCCATTCGTCTATCAGGAACGGGGAATGGAAGAGTATTGCGGTATAGCCGGGTATAGTAATAAGTGCCGCATTGCAAGCAGAGCCAGTCTCCTTCATCTAGCGCGAGGTCGCCGTGGCACTTGGGACACGCCTTCAGATGGAAGCGGAGCAATTTACACTCCTGGTTCGTCCGTGAAAGTTGTAAGCCTTTTCAACCCGTTTGCCAAGTTTCTACCATGGCAGGTGCAAACTAGACGTAGGCCAAGACAATTGAAGCTGTTGATAACTATATCAGAACTAATATTCTAAACAATGGATTTTGGACATGTGTTAACGTCGGTGTCCGAAGATTAGCGATGGCTTGTCGTTCAAGCCGGGGGGTCTGGGAGCCAGATAGGAAATATGGGAAGGGCTTTGGTCAGGAGGCCCCCAGAGCTTTTGTTGTTGAGGAAAAACGGGCGAACCACATCAAGAGGATGGCGGTCAAGGATACAGCGACAGCTAGAGAAAAGGCTAATATATAGTCGCCTTGCCTGTCGAAAAGCAACCCTCCCAGAACCGGCCCCGCTGCAAATCCCACTCCGCGGCCCAATTGGACCAACCCCATCACAGAGCCGAGCTTTGAGGATGGGACGATGTCTGCCGCCTTGGCCGCTACCACCAGGCCGGCGATGCCGTCGCTGAGGCCGCTTAGACCGATGAAGACGATGATGGGCCATATGCTGTGTCCATTGCCAAATACCAGGACCAGCACCAGGGCGGATACGTGCATGCCCAGGCCGGCCGTGTACACGAATTCCCGGCCTAGATAATCGGATAGGGTACCGGATATTGGCCTTCCCACCAGGCCAACCACACCCACGGCGCCTATCGTTGACGCCGCCTGAAGTCCGCTGTATCCCGCGGCGATGAAGAATGCCACGAGGTGCACGTTGGTCAGGGAGATCCCCACGGAAGCGGACAGGCGGGCCAACACCAAAAACCAGATGGCGGGCCGGCTGTTCGGGAGGCGGCCGGCGTTGAAGCAGGAAGTTGGCCGGCGATATCATCAAGGCGATATCATCAAGAAGAATACCAGCCCCAATATCCTGAAGGTGTGCCGCCAACCGAATATGGATATCAGGATCTGGGACAAAGGAGCGAATATGCCCTGTCCCAACGGGTTTCCCGCGTCGGCCAGGCCCAATACCCGGCCCCGGGTGCGGGGAAACCACGGTGCCAGCGTGGCGGTGGCGGTGAAGGAGGAGATGGCCGTCTCGCCGAGTGCAGTCACAAAACTGTAGAAGATGAAAAGCTGCCAGATGTCCGAGGCGTAGCTGCTTAATAGGTATCCCGCTAGTATTACAACGTCAGTTCAGGGAGGGATGTGGGGTGATGCCCGCATGGCGGCGCGGCGCTTGGCATGGGAGCGTTTGGCCCGTTCGTTACTGTCCTGCGTATCCTCAAGCCACCGCAGCAAC
>DAOUHE010000016.1:0-1947 GCA_034428715.1 Dehalococcoidia bacterium
CGATTAGATTTTCAGCGCACCACGAGGCCAGCGCATCGGCTGGGTCGGCCGGCCATTCACCTGCAGCCGGCGGAGTCGGTGGCGTGCCCATCCGGTCAATCGTTTTCTGTTTTGACCGTGCCCGCCCGCTGTTTTGGTCAAGGGCATTGGTGGAATCACCTCAGTGACGGAGAGTTCCCACCCGACCCACCACGATATTGAAAGATTCAGTCGGTGCCATAAATGGGCCGGTCGTCGTCGTAGTAATTATTTCTACTCAGTCTGCTGCTGCGCGATGGCGTTGGCTGCCTTTACGTCTGCTTGCTTGCTCAATTTAGTCCACCTCTATCCAGTTCAATGTGTCGGTTATGTCAGCCATCGGCCAGGTAACTCACTGCATCGCGCCACTGTTGCGCCAGCCATTCGGCCCGCTCGGTCTTGGATTGATCGGCAAGCAAACGCTCGGCATTCAACTTACCAACAGCATCGGATAGTTCGCGGTCGGTGTATCCCATCGCCTCCCATAGCGTCGAGAAGTCAGCAGCATCAAAGTCCACCACTTCCAGGTGGTAGGGGTCTAGCGCCGCCCTCCACACGTTGTCAGGCTGCAGCGTGATAACCGCCTGCCCTACATTGTTTGGGATTCTGGCCCATACCTGGGTTGCATGGTCCGCCAGCGTGTACTCGACGCCGCGTCCGCTGGTGTAGGTGTTTTGTGTTTCAACCATGATCTAACCTCCGTTAGTTGCCGGCCAATTGACCCACTGCACTTGAGATACGAGACTGCCATCGGCGTCATAGATGCTTTCGGTCTCCACAGTCTAGTCAGGATTAGGCTTGCCCAGCTTGGGCTTGCCAGATGCACCGTTGCCATTAGTCCTCCTCCTCAACAATGTGTGTCGCTGCCAACCTCATACATCTGCGCCCGGTGAATACCACCATCCCGTCATCATCGAGGGCGGCGGCCAAGTCTCGTATCAATGCCTTCGGCCCGTCGTAGGTGCCGGCCGCGATGCAATCCTTCCAGTCGTTTTTAGATCGAACACCCTTACGCCTGGCGTCTCTCAGTTTCAGCAACTCCACCAGGTCAAGGGCAACGCCAGTCAGCCAGATGTCCACGTTCCGCACAGCTCGGCCCTCTCGTAATCGAACACGGTGTTTCTCTGGCAGCTTCAGGCTAGACCCTCTCTCAATCTGAAATCCGTATCCATTCCGCGTCAAACTCGTCCAGAAGGTCGACCATCTTCTTATTGGTGTCGAGCCATGCTTGGTGATCCTGCTTGACCAGTTCTACCGCACGGTCAATGGTTTCAGTAATGGAGCGATGCGACGGCGGGTTACTGCTAACTACGTGCCATTCCCGGTCGCTCAGTAACCTTATTTGGGCCTCGCATTCAAGCTCACCACGTTTGTCCGTGGCGTCGATCCTAAACAGTCCTGTCCGTCGCAACGTCAGTCCAGTGTCTAGTCTCATTGCTTCCGTGGTTCAATCCTCCAATTGTGATTTAGTTATTCACTAGGTCCGGCGCCGGCGTTGGCGATTGCATCCAACGCACGCTGGTAGCGCCCAATGGCCGCGTCGGATGTGAAGGCGATTACGTTGCAGCTCCAGCACCGTCCATCGTCGGCTGGATCGCCAGCTTCCCCACAGTCGTGGGGTTTGCCGCCCATGATGTTATTGATGTTGAGCATCAGCGCTAGCATGGCCTGTTTCATGCGCTCGCGGTCCTGTCGTACCGTGTCCAGCACCCCGTCGGCGTGGCCCTTGTCGTAGGCTCTCTGTTCGGCTTGCTTGCTCATGTCAGCACCTCACTTTCGGGAATGTCCAACGTGTGCCAGCCTACCAATTGCCAATGACGACACGCTGGCCGCGCCCGTTGAGTCTCGACGCGTTTGGGCTCCGCCAGGCAGTAGCCTTTACGCTGATTCAATTGGTGCGGTGAAAAGAACGAACAGTTGCCGCAGCGT
>DAOUHE010000017.1:0-3830 GCA_034428715.1 Dehalococcoidia bacterium
GGCTAAACCCATAGATTGCGTCGGTTTCGGCGTCGGTGATGCCGTCTCCAACCCACTGCTTAGTCAACAAGGCAGTGAAAACTTGTGGATGCCGCCGGGCTGCTGCAATCAACAGCTCAGCCGCCTCGCCCTCCGCTTCGTCCACGCCATCGGCCACCCATGCCAGGTTTTTGAGCTCCGCAGCCAAGGCAGGTTGGTTGGCGTCCAGCCATGCACCGTGTTCCAGTCCGGCGATGAGGCTAGGGGGCGACGGTGTCGGGGTCGGGCCGGCGGTTGGTGTGGGTCGAGGCGCGGGAGCCGAAGTGGCAGTTGGGCGGGGGGCCGGAGTGAACACAGGAACCGGCGTGTTGGTGGGCGGCACAGGCGTCGCCGTCGCAACCGGCGTCAACGTAGGCGTGGGAGGCGCGACGGTCCCAGTAGGTAATGGGCCCGCCGTCGGCACCGCCACCGGAAGGGCGCTAATCGATTCACTTGTGCGCGCAGGAGTTGGTGCCGATTCTGGTGTGGTACAACCGGTCAACGCCAGCGCGAGAGTGAGCGCGCCTACCGAGATCAAAATGCCGATCGCGCTTCGGAATTTCATTATCATTCGGAACTCCTGCGAGACGATTGCGCCACAATTGCCACCGTTGCCGGCGCAGGTCCGATGATACCGGATAGTTCACCAGGTTGACTTGCCCGATCCAAGCACACGATGGTCTGGCCGAACGTAGACAAAGACGTGTTGATACAGGAATTGATTCGCCCAATAGCCGTTACGTACGGCGGCGCGTTTTAGAACTTCCGCAGCCGATTGCGAAATTCGTCAGCCGGAATTACCGATTTTCGTCGCCGCGCGATTGTATCCCAATCATACGGTGGCGGACGCCGCCGTCCAGCAGCCCTCCTCCGTCATTTGCCGCAGCGTAGGACGGTTGTTGATACCAGTTTCGGATGGCAGGAGGCCGGACCCGGCCACTCGATCCGAACCTCCCAAGAGAGCGGCATTGCTCTTGACAGGGGCATTTTATCGAGGGTCAGGAGGGCCAATTATCGCGCGGCGAAAGCCGGCCGACGCGACCGCCGGAGCTGATGACCACGTCGCCGGGCATCGTCGAACTGGCCACCCGGCCGGTTTGGGGGCGCACTACCGTGCTTACGTCAACTGAATGGGCCGCTCGCCCTATGCAAAAACCCCTAAGGGGGTTCGTTACATACGCACAATCAGGTGATTTCGCTACTCTTATGGCTGCAAACCAATTCTGTAGACAAACGCTGAGGAAGTGATGAAAAAACAAGGCAGAGCAGAACTTGCCACAACGATCTCATCCATGATCATGGCCGCGATTGCGGGCGGAAGTATATTAACGATCCTAGTTGTATTGGGCGCACCAACTTATACAAAGGCACTCCAAAGTTGGCTAGGAACCTTGGCGGTCCTAGCAACCCTCGCTATCGCTTCCAACCAAGTTATGCATAGCATAAGCGAGATCAAGTACGCTTCGGGAATAGGCGGACTCGGCAAAGCGCTAACAAAGATTGCTACCCCATTTGCGGCAGTGGTCGTAGCAGTTGCCGTGAGCGGTCAACCTTCATTGTGGACCGTTTTAGGTTTCGCCCCATTTACAGCACCAGCTTGGGCTAAATTGACTAATCGCTGGGTAAAGCCCCACGACCGTCCGAACGGGCCGCCATCCCAAAAAACGCCAAAATAATTTGGATCGCCAGAGCAGTTCAGATTGCGGAAAGGATGTGCCCGAAGCGAATAGGCGAGCTGACTGTCGGGCTAAACACCCATGAGTAGCGAAATCGCCTCGCACAATGAGAAACTTGCGAAACGGTTTGACAACAGCCGGGACGTATGATCCCAAAGCTGTCCAAGCAAAGAATCGAGCCTCCACCGGCCTGCTAGACCGCCGACCTGGACAGCAAAATGACCCACCGCGGTTTTGCCTTAGAAACACTTAACAACGCCCCAAGAACCTAAAACTGCCATCAACGGAGACCACATCATGCACGAACTAACCTTCATGCAAGGCATCCTCATTGGTCATCTAGTAGTCCGAAATTTTTGAAACGATGAGTTGATGGGATTGGCGTAACTGCCCGGGTCTTTCATTCAATAGTTCCCTCTCTCAGAGGGAGAGGGTTAGAGTGAGGGCGTTCATTCCATCAATTCAATGCTGTTGGACTACTAGGCACCGCAGCCGCAATCCTCATCGCTATTTTCAGCCGCCGCATTTATTCAAAGCTCCGAAAAACAGAGCACTAAGTACGGCAACCACCCACGCCATCAAAAGGCGCCCCGACTTGCCCTTGGATGCAACCCAACATCCAAATAAAACCACCGCAGCTAAAACCGAAAGCCCAAACAACTTCCCATACCGCCATCATTCAACACGCCAAACATTCCTCCCACCCCCACCTTCAACTCGGCCAGAACGTCCACAACGACCAAACTAAGAACCCAACCAATGACCAGGATCTACATCCCAATCCTGCACGTCGCCCAGTTCCTGATCGCCATCGGGATCTTTGGCTTCGGACTCGGAGTCGGCCTCGCCATCAACCCCATCGCCGGCAGCGTCATGGTAGTCATAGTTATCATGCTCCCCATTACCAACCTGTTCTGGATCACGCTCCGGTTTTTGAAATAAACCCCAGCACCCCAAACCCTACCATCCTTGCTGTCATGCACGACCTAACACCCATGCAACAAGCCACAGCCAGCATAAGAGCCGAGCGCCTCGCTGCCAAACGCGCCCAAAAAAACTGCGGCGCATCTGGATACTCACCACTCTATGTGCTGCCCTTACCCTGATCGCCGTATCCGGCGTACCTGTCTATGGTTGACACGCAACCTTATCCCCTAAGATCATACTCGGGCTCCACCTGACCGGCCTTCATCCCGCGCCACATCAAGATCGCTTTCCGATCCCCGCCAAAAGCCAACTCGGACAACTCGATCTTACCCAGATCCCACCATCGCACATCCAAGCATTCTTTCCGCTGGTAACGCAATTCCCCCCCAACCTGCTTACCAGCAAAAATAGCCGACTCCTTAGATCTGCTCGTAAACAGCCGGTAAGTCAGCTTAACGATTATCCCCGTCTCTTCCTTAACTTCCCGACGCGCGGCCTGATCCCGACGTTCGCCCCGATCAACAAATCCACCAGGAAGCGACCACTTTCCCTTCTTGCTGCCATAGGCCCGCCGAACCATCAGCACCCGACCCTTCTCATTTTCGACCAGGCAAAACGCGACCTTTTTCATAACAACCTCACTCCAATCTACACGGGGAACGACCCACCAGTTAAGCCACTCCCCGCAATCATAACGATTCCGATCTAGCCGGACGTTTCAACGCCGACAAGACAGGAACCGCACTTTCATCATTCATGGTAGCACCTCCAACAATAGGATCGCCTTCCAAGATTCCAATCCGGCCCTAAACTAAAGCCAAGGTGAAACCTACATGGGGATTAGGTAAAACTGGGGAGAAGTTGGGTTAGTCTGAATAGAAAGCAGAGTGGTGTTGGTGTTGGGTATGAGAGAGATGCAGGGGTTCCTGGAACAATGGCAATTGGATGCCGGTGATCTGCGGCGGCGAATGTACTGGGCGCCGACACCCCGGGAGCGGGAACGGTGGCATGCCCTATGGCTTTTGGTCCAAGGCTGGACTGCGGTGGCGGTGGCCGAGGCGCTGGGACGGGATGCCCATACCATTGGCCGGTGGGTTGCCGTCTTCGGCGAGGGCGGTCCGGGGGCGATGGCCTTCGAGCAGTCGGGTGGTTCCCCCCCGCGATCGACGGAGTGCAGCAGACCGAACTGAAGGCAGTGGTGCAGGAGTT
>DAOUHE010000018.1:0-5888 GCA_034428715.1 Dehalococcoidia bacterium
CCGTATCGGACGACGAACTCGAAGCCATCTATTTGCGTAGAGACTCTTTCCATGGTGAATGGAATTATTCGCTGCTACCCCGCGTTGCGCTGCTCAATTGAACTAATTATTTCGTGACAATCCCTTAGGTAGCCCCCCGATTTAGCCTGCGGCTTCTCCTGGATTCAGGCCGATCTGTTCCGACACCGGCTTCATGCTCTCGACCACGAAGCTGATATGTTCGTCGAGATCCACCCCCAGTTCCTCGGCGCCTCGGATAAGATCGTCGCGGTTGACGTTTTGGGCAAAACCCTTGTCCTTCATCTTCCGCTGTACCGAGCGGGGAGAAACGTCGTCCAGGCTTTTGGAGGGCCGCACCAAAGCCACTGCCCGTATGAACCCGGATATTTCGTCCACCGCAAACAGGGTGTGCTCCATCAGCGACTCCCGCTTGAGACCGGTGTGGTCGCCGTGGGTAAGCACCGCCCGGACGATGTCTTCGGGATAGCCGTACTCGCGCAAGAGGCCCGCTCCATAGTTGGGATGGTCTTCGGGCGCCGGGCAGATCTCCCAGTCAAAGTCGTGGAGCAGGCCGGCTATGCCCCAGCGGTCCGGGTCCTGGGCGAACTTGGCGGCATAGCCGCGCATGGAAGCTTCCACCGACAGCAGGTGCTTCATCAGCATCTCCGTCTTGACATGGCGCCGCAAGAATTCCAGGGTTTGGTCCCGGTCCGTTACGTTCATGGCCGGCCTCCGTCTATTCGCCTGATGGTGCTGATTCTGTGTCTTCTAGGGCCAGATCGCCGGGCGGCACGGCCTCCGGGGGTGGGGACCCGCCGCGGGGCTGGCATCGGACGGCCGTGGTGAGAAACCCGCTGTGGGCTATCATGCGGTGCACCGGGCGAACGCTGCGTTCCTTGAGATGCCAAGGCCTCAGCAGGGTTTCGAAGGAATCGATAAGCTGGAACCTGCCGTCTTCTTCCAGCGACTCGACTAGCCGGTGAACCTGTAGGATGGTGGGCAAGAAGCTCAGCATCATTCCACCCATCACCAGCGCGTCGCCTATGGCCGCGACGGCCTGCCACGGTTCGGGCACGTCCAGAACGATCCGGTCTATGTCCCTCTCGGCTATTCCCTGGTAAATATCGCCCACGGTTATCGTCAGGTTGTAGGGGTCCTGGACCAAACTCTGGATATTGCGCTGGGCTTTGGGGAGCACCTTTTCGTCGATCTCATAGGTGATGACCCGGCCAGTTGGTCCAACGGCCCGTAATAGCGCTGAGGTCAACGCTCCAGAGCCCAAACCGCCCTCTACCACCGTTGCGCCGGGGAATATGTCGGCGAAGGTGACGATGTTCCCCAGGTCCTTCGGATAGATGATCTGGGGGCCCCGGGGCATCGCGGTGACGGAATCGCCGAAGGTCGGCCGGACCGCCAGTAGGACATGGCCCTTGTCGGTGCGGTACCAGCCGCCGACGGATTGGCCAATAAGTTGGTCGTGGTAAAGCCGGCCAAGGTGGGAGTGAAACACCTGCTCCACTTCCAGGGTTTTCAGATAGCGCCGCCCCTTACGGTCAATAAGCAAGACCCGGTCTTCGGCTTGGAAGGTGTTGTTGGTGGTGGCAGTGGGAATCATATTGAGGTGAGTTTAACATGGTAGCAGGGCGTATGTGATCGGCGAGACTGACTGTGGGGCCTTGTGCTATTCGTTATCATTCTTTCGAGGGTTAAATTATCGATGGCCTTTCCACTTCGATATTTAAGTACAATACCGAGCCACAAGATTGTGGTTGTCACCAAGGAGGCTAATTTGGTGAAGGGTTCCCGCCAGAGCGATGACTGACCAGGAATTTGCTGAAATATTGGCTGTCGGCCACGAGATACAGGGTGTGGAGTTCAAGGGGCCGGGACGTGCATCCATTCGGCAGTTTATGGCGGTGGTTGTAAGAGCAGTTTTAGGCATGGCCAACCGCCGGAACGGTGGCAGGGTTATTATTGGTGTTGAAGACAACGCTGGAATACTTACTCCAGTGGGCCTGAGCGTGGTTGATTTAGTGACATGGAGATTCGACGATGTGGCGGCTCGGATATCTGAATTTGCGGACCCGAGCGTCAGCTTCGAACTAGAAGTGAAAGAGTATAACGGCAATCAATACGTGGTCTTGGACATAGAGGAATTCCCAGATATACCGGTATTGTGCAAGAGAGACTACGATTGCGTTCTCCGGAGTGGAGGATGTTACGTCCGTTCTCGCCGGAAACCAGAAACGTCTGAAATCCCAACGCAGACTGACATGCGGGAACTGCTTGATTTAGCTTCGAGTAAGGCCGTGGTCCGGAGATTGACGGAATACCGGCGGATGGGTTTAATCCCCGATGTTCCATTGGTGGTAACGGATCAAGAGAGATTTGATGAGCAAGCGGGTGAGTTGAGGTGAGCGAGCTTTTAGACAAGATCAAATCCCGTGGCTATTGGCACGTGATCATCCGTCCTGGTACCTTCATGGAGACGCGGATTGCTAATATAAAGTCCTTGTATCCCATTCTCCAAAAGAATTCAGTTCAGCTACGGGGCTGGGATTTCCCTCATTTGGACACACATAATCCCCTTCAGATAGATGTTGATTGGATAGGCCAGGAGCCCGAATGGGAAGAATATTTGGAGCTATGGCGATTTTACCAAAGTGGCCAGTTCGTAGTTTTTCGAGGGATCGATGAAGATTGGCTTGACCAATCCCAGTGGAGGAACCCCATTGAAGGTTGGAAGCCGGGGCAAACCCTCTCGGTGGAAGAGGTAGTTATCCAATTTGCGGAGATATTTGAGTTCGCGGCCCGTTTGTCGTTTACAGATGCGGGTGACGATGTGATGCGGTTGGATATTACAATTGCGGGTCTCCATGGACGCTCACTCCACGTCGAGCGCTCCAGACACATGCGTAAGGGATACATTGCTTCCATAGATGAATTGCCATATCAAATCGATTTGTCCCGGCTCCAATTGTTGGCGGAACCCAGAGAACTCTCTCTGACTCCCGCCATTGAACTCTTCCGGCGATTTGGTTGGGATCCCAGCCTGGAAGTTCTTAGAGATATCCAAGAACAATTTCTCAGGCGGGGCTCTACCGTTGTCCGCTAACCCTGTCTAAATAAACCGGGCTCGCTCGGTGGCGGCGGCGCCGTGGTCGATGTAGACGCTGATGGTCTCGGTGAAGAAGTCGAAGGCTTCGGTGCCTTGCTCGCGCTGCCCGATGCCCGACGATTTGAGTCCGCCGAAGGGCAGGTGGACTTCGCCGCCCAGGGTCGGTGCGTTGATGTGAACCATACCGGTCTCCACCGTGTCAATGTACTGGAAAGCCCGGGAGATGTCCTTGGTGTAAACCGACGACGACAGGCCGAATTTGACGCTGTTGGAAACTTCGATGGCTTCTTCGATACCACCGGCTTGGAATACCGTCAGTACCGGCCCAAAGATCTCCTCCTGGGCAATGCGCATGTCGAGGCCAACATCGGTGAAAATGGTGGGCTCGACGTAAAATCCCTGTCCATATTCGCCGCTGGTGAGAGCGTGGCCACCATGGGCCAGGTTTGCGCCCTCCTCTGTCCCGATGCCAATGTATTCCATAACCGTGTCAAACTGGTTCTGGCTGGCAAGGGGCGAAACGTCCACCGTGGGGTCCAGGCCGTCGCCGATCTTTAGCTTGGCAGTCCGGTCGATCACCTGGTCCATGAATTGATCGTATGCCGGCGCTTCCACGATGACCCGGCTGGTGGCAGTGCAACGCTGGCCAGTAGAGCCGAAAGCGCCCTGGATGATGCCCCCCATGGCCTTTTCCATATCTGCATCGGCCAGCAGGATCACCGCGTTTTTCCCGCCCATTTCGCACTGTATCTTTTTTAGGCGGCGGGCCCCTTCAGTGTAGATTCCGGTGCCGATCTCAGTGGAGCCGGTGAAGGAGATGCCCTTGACGCCGGGGCTTTCCACAAGGGCGTTGCCCACCAACCCGCCGGGACCGGTGACCAGGTTCAAAACGCCGGGCGGCAATCCGGCGTCATGGAATACCTGCACCAGCTTTACGGCGCTCATGGGGGTGCCTGAGGCGGGTTTGAAGACCAGCGTATTGCCGCAAATCAACGCGGGAGCGATCTTCCATGCGGGAATGGCGATGGGGAAGTTCCACGGCGTTATGATGGCCACCACGCCCAGGGGACGGCGAACGGTGTAGGCCATGGTGTTGGGAAGTTCCGAAGGGGTGGTGTAGCCGAACATGCGGCGGCCTTCGCCAGCGGCGTATTCGATGATGTTCATGGCCCGCTTGACCTCGCCCATGGAGTCGGCAATGGGTTTGCCCTCCTCCATGGTGATGGTGCGGGCGATGTCGTCGGCCCGCTCGCGCAGGATCTCCAGCGCCCGGAAAAGGATGCCCGCTCTGGCCGGTGCGGGGGTGCCGCTCCAACCAGGCAGCGCTTCCTGGGCAGACTCCACGGCCTTGAGGGCGTCATCGGCCACCGAGGTTTGAAACTCGCCTAGCATGGTGTTTTTGTGGGCAGGGTTATAGATTGGATAGGTGCGGCCGGAGACCGAGTCTACCCATTGTCCACCGATGAAATTTTGGTAAGTCGATACGCCGTTTGTGGTCATAGGAGTACTCCTGTGGCAAGTGTCCTGTGGGTAAATAAAATGCCAATTTTGCGGGCACGCACGTTTCGCCCGGAGCTTTGATCCAGGTGTTTTGAGTCCGTAGCTTTCAACCCGCAGCTTTAAGCCGGTAGTTAGCCGGAGAATTCAATGCCCGCTCCGATGATCTCAACCTGCAACGAGCGGGAATCGGGGGCTGTGTCGTCGAAGGTCACGCCCACGGTGATGTTGATGCCCTGGTTCACCTGCGGGCTTCCGGGAACGTCGAACCGGGCATCCAAATGGTCGTCGCGCAGGTTCAGATCCATATGCTCGGCAATACGCTTTTCGCCGTCGTACACGATGATCTCATTGACCACGGCGTTGGACCGGGTCCTGAAGCTAACCATGGCCGAGTCGACCTGCATATTGACGCCGTTGACCACTGCTGGGGTTGGAATGGGGAAATGCACCCAGGTGTTTTGGCCCCGGCCACCTTCAATACGGACAAAGGGACCGCAATGGCGTACTGAGGTTATGCGAGCGGGGTACTCAATTTGCATGCTAGCGCCATGGACCCATGAGGTAAACTTCTGACCTGGCATATCGATACTCCCGAATCAAGGATTTGGATTTTTCGCCCACACCATCAGCAAAATCATTTGGCCCGCCGCACGGCGAAGATTTTTGGAATGCTGAATCCTGTGGGCGGCGGCTTGGCTGGCATTATAGCCGGAGATGAGATTTGGGTATAGAGTCAAAGGGTTTATTAAAAATTCCCCGGCAATGCCGGGGAATTTTTACTTTCTGTGCATTTGGAGCGGAAGACGAGATTTGAACTCGCGACCCCCTCCTTGGCAAGGAGGTGCTCTACCACTGAGCCACTTCCGCTCGTTCGATACCAGCAGGCGGGCTGTCGGGGAAATGGAGCTTGGCCAAGGGGCGGGCTCCACGCCGTTTCTGGTTAGCTGCCGCCATAACTAGTATACACGATGACCGGCGGCCCGCGTCTAGGATATCCGGTAGTCTTGTTTAGATTCCCGGGCCACATCTGTGAGTCAAACCGGTCCCCTTGCGCATGGGTACCGAATACGGGTACTCACAGACCCGAGTACATTCCCGATGTGGTGGCAGGGATTTTTGCGGGACCGGGAAGCTCAAATTGAGCCGCAGGGTATTTGACGTGTTCAACGGCCTAATCTATAGTGTGTGCCCACCTGTTATGTAAACCAGTTTGATACGGGAAACGCCGAATTTGATCAAAATCGGATCGGAGGAAGAGTATCATAAACAG
>DAOUHE010000019.1:0-10333 GCA_034428715.1 Dehalococcoidia bacterium
TACAGTAATTTGCGACAAGCAGGCGTACAGGTCCTGTATTCAGAGACTCCTTCTGCTGACCGGCAGCCGGCACCCAGTCTTGGCCAGCACAGCATAGAGATTCTCCAAGAGCTGGGGTTTAGTGAACTGGAGATTTCAGATATGTGTGGCGCCGGATTCATCGGTGTCACTTGACCTATCGTGACGACCTGCACTGTGAACGTCAATAAATTCGGGTCTACTAGAGTCAAGTACGGGTTGGGAGTACTCGAATGCAACCATCCGCTGAAGCCGTGGCGGGTAGGATTCCAGCGCAAAATCTTCTGAAGGAGTCTTTGGACGGGCCGTTAATGCCAGTTCTCAAGCCTTTCGAAATATTTGCGCGTGTTGCCGGCGCTCCACGACGGGTCTCCAGTGATCTCCGCAAGCTGGTCCCAATCGCTGTTGGGATGAAGTAAAGCCAAAAAACATTGCCCTGGGAATCTACGAAAGTTTAATCGACAAGTGGTTTTCGACCCGCCCGCTGCAGCCACGGCACGGGCTCCCAGGAAGCTGCCAAAGGAGAAGGCGAAACCATCTTGTTCAAGCCGATATTCGTTAACGACACCCTTTTTGGTTGGAGTTGTTGCATCGGGCACCAGACGGACATCGGAGGACGGGTGGCCGGAGGCAACGCTTGCGACAACACGGAAATCTACCAGGAAGGGCTTATTCTCCCTCCGTTGAAACTGTATGACCGGGGGGACTTGAATCAAGCGGTTTGGCGAATCCTGGAAAAGAACGTGCGGGTGCCGGAAAAGGTCCTAGGCGACGTTCAGGCCCTGTTGGCCGCCGTCCGATTGGGCGAACGCGACCTGTTAAGACTGGTGGGCAACTACGGGCTGGAAGATATGAAGGACTACATGGCTGACATTCTGGACTCCACCGAGCAACTTACCGGGGCGGAAATTTGCTCCTTTCCTCAAGGCGAATGGGAGTTTACCGACTACATCGATAACGACGGCATCAATCCCCAACCAATAGCAATTCATGCCAAAATCAAAATCGATGGGGATGAAGTATTCGTGGACTTTGAAGGCACTTCACCCCAAGCCAAAGGCTCCACCAACCCCAACTTTGCTTACACCAAGTCAAATGTCTACGCTGTGTTCAAATGCTTGATTGACCCGGCCATCCGGTCGAACAGCGGTTTCTTCCGAGCGTTCAATATTTCCGCCTCCGAAGGCTGCTTCGTGAATCCCCAGCATCCAGCACCCGTGGCGGCGCGCGGCCTGGCTGGGTTCCGCATATGGCACACCCTTTTCGGGGCCATGGCTCAGGCGATGCCCGGCAAGGTACCCGCGGCATGGGGCGGCGGGGAGGTCGGAATTAGCTTCGGTGGATATGACGAAAATCGTAAGGCCTGGGTCTACCTGGAGTTCAACAACAATGGACCCCGGGGCGGCGGCCCCCGGATCGATGGTGCGGACGGGTTGTCTTCTCCGGTGCTGAATATGGCCACCACGCCGGTAGAAAGCATTGAGTCGGAGCAGCCGCTGCTTATCGAACGGTTTGGCTTGTATCCCGACACGGCGGGAGCGGGCAAGTTCCGCGGCGGGCTGAGCCTGATCCGCGATTTCCGCATCCTGGCCGATGAAGCCACTTTCCAACTCCGCACTGACCGCACCGGCTTTCTGCCCTGGGGAGTGGAAGTTGGCAAGCCAGGCACACCGACGCGTAACTACCTCAACCCCGACACCGAACCGCAAAAGTTGCCCGGCAAGTACCTGACGACCCTATAGAAGGGGGACGTTTACCCGCCGCCCAGCAGGCAGCCAGCGACGCGGGTAACTAGGGCGATAACGAGCAATAGGACAAGGATAAGTCCAAATCAAAATAGGACAGTTCACCGCCCCACCTTCTATGGTCCATAAAGATAGATCCTGGGGCCAGGCGGTTCGGGCGGCTGTCGGCAACAAATGGGGCAGGGGATGCGTTTGCAATCCGTGCCCCGTGGTTGTGTTCCCTTCCGTGGCGGCGATGATGGCGGGAATCGTGGTGGACAATTCCTTGAAAGAGGCGCTGGACGGCTGTTAAACGGGTTGGAAGACCGGCAGGTTGAATCTCCGCTCACCATAGACTTGGAGAGATTGATCGAGAACGTCCAGGGGGCGGCCAAGGAGCAGGTTGCCTACTTGGTCGACATGGCCAAAGCCGACGCGCTGGAACTGCTTGGCGAAACTCGTCAAGCGTTGGTGTTGGTGGATCATCACGTCTGAACGGTCAACACTATCACTCGATAGTATCCTAGGATTGCCAAAAGCGACGCCAATTGGGTGAAACGAGTAAAATCATGGCACCTAATCAAATGATCTCTGGAGGTGATCGGCCCATGACGACTGTAGGGAGTGGAAAATACACTTACGAACTCATTGAAAGTTGGGCCAAGTTGCCCGTGGGTGAAGTCTTCGGCATGGTGAGCGCTGTTGCAACCGATTCCCAAGACCGGGTCTATGCGTTCCAGCGGAAAGATCCGCCGGTTGTAATTTTTAACCGAGACGGTAGCTATGTTGGTTCTTGGGGCCTTGGGGCAATTACCAACCCCCACGGTATTTTCATCAAAGACGACATAGTATATATAACTGATCGTGAGGATTCGGTTTGCTTGCGATTTACCCTTGAAGGCAAGCCATTGCAAGTAATTGGAGAGCGGGGTGTTCACTCTGACACCGGCTGCGAAGTGCCTGGCCAATTGGTGCCGCGGGCTGCAGGCCCCTTTAACTACCCGGCAGAGTTAGTACCTTCTCCATGGGGAGACATGTATGTGGCCGACGGGTACCGCAATGCCCGTGTACACCGGTTCTCAACTGATGGTCAACTCAAGGCTTCCTGGGGAGAGCCTGGTAAAGGCGGGCCGAACCAGTTCCACTTGGTCCATAGCATGATGGTGGGCGCCGACAATTTGTTATACGTCTGTGACCGGGAGAATAATCGCATTCAGATATTCGACGCGGATGGAGAATTTGTTGGAATGTGGACTGATCTGTTGAGACCCATGGATATCTCCCAGAGTCCAGATGGTGTCTTTTGTATCAGCGAAGGCGGCAACGATGCCCGTCAGGGATTCACCGCAGACACCGACTCACGAATCAGCCTGATGGATAAAGAAGGTACGCTGTTGGCTAGATGGATCATTCGAGGTGGCCATGGTAGTTGGATAGATGCCAACGGAGATATCTACGTGGGTGTTCCAGACGGTGTCGGGGTTGATAAATTCGTGCACCAAGGGTAAACGGAAATATTTTAAATGCGGGCACCATTGAGCGGATCAACTGTATGAGCCGAACCCTGTTGATTGACGCCCAGCGAGACTGGCAGCGTATCGCCGCCGAACTGGCGTTGGAACCCACGCTGGCGCTGGACACTGAATCCAACAGCCTCCATTCCTACCGGGAGCGTGTTTGCCTGATCCAAATCGCAACTGCTGGGGACATTTTCCTGCTGGACCCACTGGCAGTCAACGACCTGTCCGCCCTGGGGAGCCTGTTGGCCAACCCGTCGATAACCAAAGTTTTTCACGGCTCCGACTACGACGTGCGGTGTTTGCACCGGGACTACGGGTTTACCGTGAGTTCACTTTTTGACACCGAGAGGGCGGCGAGGTTTCTAGGAAGTTCCAAAACGAACCTGTCCTCATTGCTTGAAAGCTTCCTGGGCGTGGGAATTCCCAAAAGCCGTGCGTTACAAACCTCGGACTGGGCCCGGCGGCCTTTAAGCCCGCTGGCGCTGGAGTACGCGGCCAATGATGTGCGGTACCTGCCGGAGTTGGCAAGCGGCCTACAGCGGCATTTGGTCAAAGCTCGCCGTCTGGACTGGGTTATGGAGGAATGTCGAAGGATGGAACAGGTCCGCCATGCCCCGGCAGATCCGCCGGAGGCGGCGATGCTGCGAATCAAAGGCAGCAGCCAGTTGGGACCACGGGGCCTGGCGGTACTAAAAGAGCTTTTCTTCTTTCGGGAGGAGGAGGCGCGGCGGATGAACTGTCCGCCCTTCCGGGTGTTGACCAACGAGGCGTTGCTCATCCTGGCCGACTCACCGGGGACGGATCTTCATAAGGTCCGCGGCCTGACAAGTGGAATAGCGAGACAGGCGGGGGACCGCATGCGGGAAGCGATCCAGCGAGGCATGTGCGGGCCTGGAGTGTCCCGGCCGCCGCAGCCCAAGAACAACCCCTGGGAACCGGAGGCTCAAGCCAGGTTGCAATTGCTCAAACGATGGAGGTCGCGGCGTGCGGCTTCGCTGGGCTTGGAGCCGGCATTGGTCTGGCCTGCCGCCAGTTTAGAGCGTTTGGCCCTTCGCTGGAATGGATCTACCGCTGAGTCTCCAGATGGTCGAGCGCCGGAAGTGCGCAATTGGCAGCGCCGCGAGTTTTCACAGGAACTTCGGAAAGCTCTGGTTCAAGTCTTTAGGGCGGACAACTCTGGTCCAGCTCCACTCCCTAGCTTACTGGCACCCTGAGGCTACCTAGCCGCCGAAAAGAGTCACCATCACGCAAAGCTGGGGCTCATTACCCGATGGCAAAACCTGGATTAAGGATTTGTCACCTCGCCGCCCATGGCCTGCTCTGGGGGCATGTAGGACACCGTCCCAACCATCATGCCTTCGCTGGTGAGGCGGGAGCGGTCCAGCGCCACGGCCAATCCGAAGTCGCCGATTTTAGCGATGCCGTCTGCCGTGAGCCACACGTTGCCCGGCTTCAGGTCCCGGTGGACGATGCCCCGGCTGTGGGCGAACTCCAGCCCGCGGCAGGTTTCAACGGCGATGCCGATTACCTGCTCCAAGGATAAGCGG
Organism: Dehalococcoidia bacterium; assembly: GCA_034428715.1. GTDB lineage: Bacteria > Chloroflexota > Dehalococcoidia > Lucifugimonadales > UBA3495 > Io17-Chloro-G2. Next base: position 4,810 of record DAOUHE010000019.1, read on the forward strand.
TGGGCCTCGGCATCCTCAATCAGGCCTTCAATGTCACCGCCGCCCATCAGCTCGGTCACCATGTAGGGCTGGCCTTGTTCCTCACCCAGGTCGAAAACAGTGACTATATGGGGGTGCGAGCCCAGCCGTCCCATTGCCTGGGCTTCCCGCTGGATGCGGGTGCGGGAGGTATCATCCAGTCCTTCGGTTTTGATGAGGGCAAAGGCCACTTCACGGTCAAGCAACGTGTCCTGGGCCAGGTAGACCTTCTTCTTGCCGCCCTCGCCTAGGAAACGTTTAACCTGGTAGCGGTCGTTGGCGAAAGAGGTCGGTTGGGCTTGAGAACCAGGTGAAATAGGGGTGCTGGGCGATGTTCCGGAGGTGGCGGTTTCAGCCTCGAGAGCCCGCTCTGCACCGGCTAATAAGGCGATGGCGTCTCGGTTGTCAGGATCAAATGCGAGCACGTCCTGGGCGCATCGCCGGACAGTGTTCCAGTCCCTGCTCACAAAAGCCTGCTCCGATTCGTCAAGGAGCCGATCAATCTGCCTTTGTAGGCGTTCGCTGGCCATGGTGGGATGTTAGCGCAGGGTGGAGGCCTTGTCTATCCAAGGCGTAAGAGGACCGCCAGTCTGACCACTGACACTATCCGCGAATAGTGTTGGCATTTCCGGCTGGCTAAAACTGGTAGAACGTGGTGACACAGTTCCAGGGTCTAGCGAAGGACGCAGTGGATAAATTAGGTCACCGCCCGATGGTGAACCACTCAACCTAATATTCTTTGCCACGGTCTGGCAGGTACGGCTGGCAGAAGATGGGCCCGCCGTCCTGGTGTCGCAGATTGCTACACCAGTGCCTGCCAAGCTAGTGGACTTCTTCCGGAGCAAGTTGGACCTTTAGAGTGCAGCTAATCCGGCCAGAGCGCACTCTTCATCTTGCTGAGCGGTCGCGCCGCTGCCGCCGACGGACCCCACCAGTTCACCATTCTTGGTTACGGGAACCGCGCCTTGTGCCGGAAGCATCCGGCCTCCCATGGCGGCTATGACCGCCTGTATCACCGGTGAGTCGGCCTGCAAGGTGCCGCTGGCACGTCCGAACCCGGCGGACGCAGCCGCTTTGCCCTGGGCAACGGTAGCGCTGACCGCACTGGCGCCTTCCATGCGGTTAAAGGCCAGCAGACTCCCACCAGCGTCGCACACTGCTATGCTCACTTTCACGTTGAGCTCATCCGCCTTTGCTATAGCTGCCTGAACCATCTGGTTTGCTTCTGCTAATGTAAGTGCCATCTGACTACCCCCTAGGTTCGATGTATCCGCGCCGATTCTACAGGTTCGGTCTAAGTGCCGGAGTGGAGAGTGATCGCTGCAATGGTTGACCATCCAGGAACATCGTACCCGAAGACCAATCCAATCAGGAACCCCTGTGATGTGCCTGTTGCTGAGTACTAGTTTAGGGGATGTCGGCTAACCTCTCCTGGCATTCCCTCATGAGAGATAGAACTGCTCATAGATTCCCATCAGCCGTTAAATCCTTCCCTGCTGTTAGGGGAGTTGGGGATGGAGCACCCTAGTATCCCACAGCGTATGCTTCACACCTGGGGTCGGCGCCGCCCTGGAGCACTCCGGTATCTGGATTGCGCGTGATGACTCCGTAAAGGGCAGAGCCCTCCCACCAATCCGGATACCGCTCTACAGTGTGCCCTCGCCTCTGGAGGCCATCTACCGCCTCTTGGGAAATCCTCCCCTCGGTCCTGACTACACCGGGCCGGTTCGCCGAGGGAAACCCGGATGAGGGAAAATTGTAGCTGTAGAAACGGGCGGCCTCCACTGCTTCCTGCGGGTCCAGCCCAAACTCCACCACGTTGAGAAAGATCTGTAGCGTGCCTTGTGGGATGTGGTCTCCGCCATGAGCGCCCAAGGCCATCACCGGCTGGCCGTCGCGCAACACCAACGCCGGGGCGGGCGTAAGGCGCGGCCGCTTTCCAGGGGCAACAGAGGCGGGATGGCCATCCTGAAGTTTAGACTGGCCACCCCTCTGGGATAGGTATAGACCGGTACCAGGGATGACCGGACCACCACCTTTCATTCCCTCACTGGGTGTTGAGGAGAAGATATTGCCGTCCCTATCGATGACTCCGAAGTAGGACGTGCCTCCACCCTCTTCTCCTGCTGTCGCGATTGCCGGTACCGACTCGGCCGGTGACCGGGGCGCGCCGTCGATGGCCGCGAGGCACCGGCACGGGTCACCAGCCGGCGGCATCACAGGCCAAGCGCGATTGGGGTCGATCAATGTCCGGCGTTGTATAGCGTAGGGCTCAGACATCATTTCATCAATGGGCACGTCCACGAAGGCGGGATCGCCTATATACTGCTCCCTATCCGCGAAGGCCAGGTTCAGTGCCTGGGTTGCGGCATGGATGTACTCGGCAGAGTTGTGGCCCATAGCCTTCAGGTCGAATCCCTCCAAGATTTTCAGCGCCTGGGGAAGCACCGGCCCCTGGCACCATGGTCCACAGCTATACAGGTCGTAGCTATGATAATTGACGGTCACCGGCGGCTCGATGCGGACCTTGTATTCGGCCAGGTCGTCCATGGTCAGGAGGCCTCCCTGGGATTGATAGAACGAGACGATGGTTTGGGCCAATTCCCCCTTGTAGACGAAATCCCTAGCCGCCATCAAGGCGCCTTCTCTACCCTGGGACCGGCTGGATTCTTCCACTGCGGCCAACCGGGCCAAGGTCTCCGCCGCGTCTTTCTGGTAGAATATCTCTCCCACGGCCGGTGGCCGGCCTTCCGGTAGAAATATCTCCGCATTACTGGGCCACGCGGCGTAAAGGTCAAAGGCATCCCGAATCCGGTCCGCCAGGTAGCGGTACATGGGAAATCCCTGCTCAGCCAAAGCTATAGCGGGACCGGCGACTTCTCCGAAACTCATGGTTCCGTAACGTGCCAATGCCGTGAACCATGCATCGGCCCCGCCAGGCGTCAGGGCCCGGGGAATTCCACTTGGCATCTGGCCGTTATGATTGCGCTGGAAATACTCCACGGAAGCTGCCTTGGGCCAGACACCAAGACCATCAATGGTCGTCACCTCTTTCCGGTCTGCTAGGTACATGATGGTGGGGGCGACGCCCAGGAACCCGCAATCGTCGGCGTGGACTATGTTCAAGGCCAGGCCCACCGCCACACCCGCGTCGATGGCGTTGCCGCCCCGCCTCAATACGTCAAGGCCGGCCATGGAGGCGCTGGGATGGCTTGACACAACGAGGCCATTGACTCCCTGGACCTGGGGCCGATAGCTCCTGAGAGTTGTTCCTGGAACCGGCATGATTTTCTCCTTGAGGCCTGGATTAATGAAATATCCTGGGCTGACCTTTTTTTCTCATTCACATTGATTTACGACTAATGCTACAACAAGCCCTTAGTCCAGGGAAACCAGCGTGGCCAGCCCGGCGAGCACTTCTCGCGGGATTGAGAGATTCTCGTGGCACGCGATCGCGTCCTCTGAACATATGGGCAGTCCTGGGCCGGTCATTGGAGATCGCACCCTTGGCGTTTAGTTCGAAGTCCGCCCCACCTCCCGGCGGGCACCGGTGTCCTCCCCTTGGTCGGCAACCATCCGGCCATTGACTATGACATAGTCGATCCCCACCGGGTAGTGCTTGGGATCATCCTTGGCCGCGTGGGTGTTAACCTCAGCGCCTCAGAGAACGGGCTCACCCAAGGATCTGGGATTGATTGGGGTGGGCATGGCCTGCACCTCGGGGAGGACCTTATCGGCGAAGAGCCGGAGGCTTTTTTCGGCCTTCTCCCTCGGCATCCCACCGTAAAACATGTGAATTACAACCTTTTCTAAGCTGATGGTTTGCTGCATAGTCTTGATCCTATCGATTATCTCGTCCGGGGTGCCAATGGGCTGGGTCGCGCGGCGTGCGGCGAAGCCGGCATCCGCCGTACCTATATCGGCGTTCTGGCGCAAGAGGTATTCTTCGTAGCCATGTATACCTTCGTAGCCTGGGTTGTTCCATTCGAAGTAGTGGTGCTGGGCCGAAGTAAGTTGGTTGTAGAAATAAGTCCACCCCTCTTCGGCTTCTTCCGTCGTCTCGGCGCAGTACATCCACAACAGGGTAGTTGGTTGGTCAGGCGGGAGGCCAAGTTCGTTGCGAATTTTGTTGAACCTACGCACCTTGTTGGTCATCTCCTCGACGTCGTCGCCAGCGACAAACATCTGCCCGAGGCCGTTCTCGGCGGCCAGTCTCGCTGACGCCTCCGTGGTGAACGCCACCTTGATATCCTTGGTTAGTTCTCCCTTATGGCGAGCCTGAGGCCGGATGGTGGTGGGTGGAATATTGTAGACTTCGCCTTGGAACTCGAAGCGCTCCGCGCCGTCAGCGGCCTTGATGGCATTGATCACATCATAGAAGTACTTGTGGGATTGATCTATTGGGTAGCCGAGCGAAGCGTACTCGTGCGGTGCAATGCCACGGCCGATACCCAGGTGGAGACGCCGGCCCTTCAACAAGATGTCGAGCATAGAAATCTCATGGGCTAACCGGACTGGATTCCACCATGGCGCGACGATTACCGCAGTGCCCATATCGACGCGGCTGGTGCGGCCCGCCCAATACGCCAAATATTGCAATGGGTTCGGCTGCATCGAGTATGCAGAACCGTAGTGTTCGGTTGCCCAAATCGAATCGAATCCTAAGGGTTCGACTAATTCACCCATGTAGAGGGTGTTGTCCATATTTTCCGCGTCCGAGACCGTCGGCGGACGGTCATAGTCCCCCTTCATCAGACGGTCCCAATCTCCTTGATTGTATCCAGTCACCATAACTCCGCAATGCATTACTGTTCTCCTTCGCCTGTCGTAAAAAAGTGAAGATTCGTTCAATTAGTATATCTATGCCTTCGGGTACCGATGCCGACAGCCGATGTGGTGAATTTACCGGTTCAAGCCCTGCTATTTGGAAAGTGGAATCACGATTCGCGTGAAGGCGTGACAGGTATGGCGGTTCCAGTTCAGTCGTTTGAGGCTCGAGTGTTTGAGAAAACGGCGCATCACGACCTAGTGTCCGGTCTGCAGTAGACAGGGATGCGAGTCCTTCAGCCTTTCGGGGTCAATGGCCAGGACTCGTTGAGCCGTCGTGGGCAACTCTCAAATCGAGGTCTTTTGTAGCCGGGCCTGCCTCGTCGAGTAGAACGCCGAGTTGCTGCTGGAGTCGCTCGCTGACCACGATAGACGAATAGTAATCCGGGGAAGAAAATCCGTCCAGTCGAATTGGATATTTGACACCATCGCCGAATAGTGTCGGTGGAAGACGCTGCAAAGGAGCTGGGGGAGATCTTGCCTGCCGACCGTCTGGGGGAGGAGTTTTTGGCAAGCAGACTTAGCGCGACGGGCAGTTTAGCGGGAGGTAATAACCCCACATTTCCCATATGGGTGAATATCCCTCTGAGTAAATCGTCGGCATTCTTTAAACCATTGTCCATTTGTGAGACGTTGGCCGTCGGTATGGCTATAATTACCCCATAGCTTGGCGAGTTTT
>DAOUHE010000020.1:0-10594 GCA_034428715.1 Dehalococcoidia bacterium
GTACGAGGTCCATCCCGGCCAGATCCAAGCGTGGAAGAAGGCGTTGCTGGGAGGAGCAGCCGGCGTCTTCGACGGAAACCAAGACAAAGGCCGCAAGGGTGAGGAGGCTATCATCGCGCGGCTCTACCAGCAGATCGGCCAGCTGAAGGTTGAGCGGGACTTCTTGGCGGAGAGGTCCGGTCCATGAGCCGGGAGCAGCGGCGGGAGATGGTGGACCGCCAGCATCCAGCCCTGTCCACCGTCCGGCAGTGCGCCTTGTTGGGCATCAGCAGGTCGGGTGTCTACTACCGGCCCAGGGTACCTTCCCAAAAGGACCTGGAAGCGATGAAGCTGATAGACCAACAATACCTGGCCACGCCCTTCTACGGGTCGCGGCGCATGAAGGTTTGGCTGGGCAGACAAGGCCACTCGGCAAACCGCAAGCGGGTCCGGCGTCTGATGCGGACCATGGGACTACAGGCCATCTACCGGCGGCCCCGGACCAGCCAGCGGGGACCAGGGCACAAGGTCTACCCTTATCTGCTGGGCGGCATGGAGGTCACCCGGCCCAACCAGGCGTGGGCAGCCGACATCACTTATATCCCAATGTCCCGGGGTTTCCTCTACCTGGTCCTTCCGCGGAAGGATGGACTGGTACAGCCGCTACGTGGTGGCCTGGAACCTCTCCAACACCCTGGACGCCGATTTCTGGGTCCAGGCGTTGGAGAAGGCATTGAACCAAGGGAATCCGCAGGTCTTCAACACTGGCCAAGGCAGCCAATTCACCAGCGAGGGCTTCACTGAACTCTTGGAGCAGCACGGGGTCAGAATCAGCATGGACGGGAAAGGGCGGTACAGCAACAATATATTCGTGGAGCGGCTGTGGAGGACGGTGAAGTACGAGGAGGTCTACCTGAAGGCCTACTCCAACGGGCGGGAAGCCAAGGATGGGCTGGAGGCCTACTTCCACTTCTACAACACCCAAAGGCCCCACCAGACCCTGGGGTACCGGACACCGGCGGAGGTGTTCAGCGGAGACTCGGTGCAATCAGATGAACAGTCAAAAGAGAGGAGGTGGCCGCCAACCAGAGCATTGGTAGACCTTGGAAAGACAGCGGGACCCTCACTAAACATTGCTCCAATACTGTCCAACTGATGGGGTCCACCTTAACCCGCCAGACATCTTTCCATCTTTGTGGGATAAAATTGAAGGACTTATTCAGGAGCAAATCTTAGTCGCAACCGAAGAGGTCCTCCATGAATTGGAGAGACAAGACGATGAGATTTATCGATGGGCACGTCAACAAACAGAAATGTTTATTCCAATCGACCACGAGATTCAGCCAATCGTGAGCGGCGTTCTCTTGCAACATCCAAATTTGATAGACGTAAGACGCAACAGATCTGGCGCGGACCCTTTTGTAATAGCGCTAGCCATACAGCGTGGATCCGCAGTGGTGACTCAGGAAGTACCCACGAATAATCCGAGCCGCCCTCATATTCCAGATGTGTGTGCCGCATTTAGCATTCCGTGCGTAGACATCTTGCGGTTGATCAGACAACAAGGTTGGACTATTTAATCCCAATTTCCTCACCCTCAGCCTGAAACATTTCGATATATGATACAACGTTTAGGCATCATCGGTTATCCCATTGGGCATTCCATTTCGCCTGTGTTCCAGCAGGCGGCGCTGGATTATCTGGGCATTGACGCCACCTACCAAGCCTGGGAAGTGGCGCCAGCAGATGTCGGAGAATTTGTCGGCTGCATCCGAGAGTCCGGAACCCTTGGCATCAACGTTACCTTGCCTCACAAAGAGGCGGTGATCCCCTTTTTGGATGACGTAGACGATTGGGCCACGGCCGCCGGCGCCGTCAACACCATCGTCAACCGTGGCAGCAAGCTTACCGGCCACAATACCGACGGCACGGGATTTTTGCGGGCATTGCGAGAGGAACGCGGCTTTACGGCCCAGGGACGCCGAATACTGGTTTTGGGCGCTGGCGGGGCGGCCAGAGGAGTGGTCCTGGCCCTTAGCCGGGAGTCCGCCGCCGGCCTGACCGTCGCCAACCGGACTGTGTCTCGAGCCCAGGCACTGGCCCAACTGGCCGCGGACAACGGGATCGAATCCTCGGCAATTCCCCTGACCGGCCCCGAGTTGGATGACGCTGCCGAATCGGCGGACCTGATCGTGAATTGCACCACCATGGGCATGACCCACGGCCCCGGCGAATCCGGCTCCCTCCTTCGTAAAGATCAGATCCCATCTACGGCTCTGATAAACGACCTGGTGTATAATCCCAGGGAAACCCCCCTGTTGCGGGAGGCCAGCCAAGCCGGCGCCCGTACCCTGGGCGGGATTCATATGTTGGTCTACCAAGGAGCCTCTTCCTTCGAGATGTGGACTGGCCAACCGGCCCCGGTTCCGGTGATGCTGGAAGCCGCATTGAAGGCCATGGAAACCAGAATATGACCCACGGGCCCGTCCGATCAAACCCGCCAGCGCTATCAATAAAAATAAATGAGGTTTTCTAGATGATCCGGTTTTTCACCGCGGGCGAATCCCACGGCCCCGGTTTGGTTATCATCGTCGAAGGCATCCCGGCCGGCCTGACTTTGGACGAAGGCTACATAGGGGTGCAGCTTGGCCGCCGCCAGAAGGGTTATGGCCGCGGCGGCCGCATGCTAATAGAGCAGGACCACGCGGTCATCACCTCTGGGGTCAGACACGGCCGCACTCTGGGCAGCCCCATAGGCATGACCATGGAGAACAAGGACTGGGTCAACTGGCAGCAGTCCATGTCCATCGCTGAGGTGGAGAACACTCCGGAGTACGATCCCGAAGACGCCCGCTCCCAGCGGGTCACCCGAATCCGTCCCGGCCACGCCGATCTTCCGGGGACCATCAAGTACGGGTTTGATGACGTGCGCAACGTCTTGGAGAGGGCCAGCGCTAGGGAAACGGCCGCCAGGGTGGCAGCCGGCGCCGTGGCCATCCGCCTTCTTGAAGAGTTTGGCATAGTGATGCACAGCCACGTCATCTCCATTGGAGGGATTGCGGCGCAGATTCCGGATCCCCCAGAACCCATAGACTGGCAGGCCGTGGAAGACTCACCCGTGCGCTGCTCCGACCCCAAGGCCGCCGCCCGGATGATGGCCGAGATAGACGCCGCCAAAGAAGCTGGCGACACCGTGGGGGGCACGGTGGAGGTCATCGCCGAAAACGTGCCCATCGGGTTGGGCTCCCACGTCCACTGGGACCGTAAGATCGACGGTCTGGTGGCCCAGGCCCTCATGTCCATCAACGCAGTCAAGTCCGTCTCCGTGGGCCCCGGGTGGGACATTGTCCGGCGGCGGGGCTCCCAGGTGCAAGACGTTATCGAGCCGGTGACCGATCCCGACAATCCATGGCAACGAAAAACCAACCGGTTGGGCGGCACCGAAGGGGGCATGACCAACGGCATGCCCCTGGTAGCCCAGTTTGGTATAAAACCCATCGCCACCATGGTCAATCCCCTTCCATCGGTCGACCTTGATACCGGCGAGGGGGTACAAGCCCACTTTGAGCGCTCCGATGTTTGCCAAGTCCCTCCGGCGGGTGTGATCGGCGAGTCCATGATGGCCCTGGTGCTGGCCAACGCCTTCGCCGAGAAGTTCGGCGGTGACTCTGTGGAAGAGATGCACCGTAACTATGAGGGGTACCTTAAGACCACCGGCCCCCGCAAGATATATCGTTAGTTTAACGGCTTGAGCGGACCCTATCGGGTTGACTTCTAGTGTTTTTAAGCTACACTGTGTACAACCTGAATATCAAATATCAGGGGTGTAGGAGGCATTCATATGGAAGGAAAAGTCCAACTGGAAATTACTTACTGCGTACCTTGACAGCACCACGCTACCGCCACGTGGATGGCGAATGAATTTTTCCGGGCTTATGGCCCAGATGCGGCAATCACCATTTCCCCTCGTGGACAGGGAATCATGGAAGTATTCCTAGATGGCGAGAGGATTTTCGATAAGAAGGGCGAAGGCAACATCTATCCTGACCTAGCTCGGGTCCGGGAGATGAAAAAGGTCATCTCAGCGAAGATCGACTCCCTCGTTCCTGCTCCCGCAGACTAATTCCCTTCGGGGTACCCAAATGCGGTAAAAAACAGCCCCTCTTTTAAAAGAGGGGCTGTACTTTTGCCCAGATTTCTTCGGTCAGTTGGGCCCTAGACCGGGTGCCATCAAGTATCAGCCAATGCGGTCCGCTTTCATTTGATCGGGCACGGGATTCGGCAAGCGCTTGGTCCGCCTGGTCAAGGTAACCCTGTCTCACCTTTCGATAGAATTCCACCGGAGCGGCGTCGAAATTATCCCCCGGCCGCTCGGCCTTTCTACCCCTGCCAACCTCGGGTGGAACGTCCAGAAATACCGTCAGATCCGCCGATAACCCTCCGGTGGCCCCATCGTTGGATTGCTCGACCAATTCCAAGTCCAATCCGCGCCCGTAGCTCTGGTAGGCCACGGTAGAAGCAACGTACCGGTCTGCAACCACCATGACGCCCTCCTGGAGCGCCGGACGTATCACCTGCTCCACCAACTGCGCCCGCGCTGCATTGAAGAGGTAGAGTTCTGTAAGGGGGTAAAGTCCTTGGCGCCGTTTGACCCAACGCCGCAATGCCTCTCCCAAGGGGGTGCCGCCCGGCTCGTGGGTCAATAGAGCTGGGTATTTTGACCGGAATATTCGGCGGTACAAGGCGCGGGCCTGGGTGCTTTTTCCCGAGCCGTCAATGCCTTCAAAAACGATGAATGCTGCCACTTGTGACCTTGAGGTTGGGGCCTGGCGCCAAAACCTAGGGCTTGTAGAACATGACGCAGCGCTCCGGGTCTCGGCCGTGGCTGATCGACGACAGGTTATACCTCTGCCCCAAGATATGTTGCAGCCGGCGCACATAGGAACGCTGGGGAGTCAATTTGATGGAGCTCTCCCCGCCGAGCACTCGCTGGGCCGCTTCCTCAGCCTCTTGCAATGCATTTTCCAGCGTATCCTTGAACGCTTCATCCGACAGATGCGCCCCGTTGCCCTCGCCTTTCCGTTCTCTGGTCAGTGAGCGAAGGAAGTCTTGCACCTGGGGCATGGTATTCTTCCGAAGGACGTAAACCGGCGTGCCTGTCGATTCGGCCGACTTGACCAAATGGCTGCCCCTGCGGTAGTGGGTTTTGGTGGTAAGGACCGCGTCGGCCCGGCGAAGCTCGTTCACCACCTCCACCGGGGTTCCAGACTCGGCAACGGCAGCCTCCAGTTTGTCCCGGCCCACGCCGAAGAGGAACACTCGGACGTCCTTTTCCGGGCCGGTGGCATCGCTGATCTCATCACTGGTCTCGCTCCGGGTCTCGCCCACAGTTTCGCGGGTGGCCACGCCGTTCCCAGGCCGCCTTGAAGGGGCCGATTTTCCCCTCCGGTTTCCATCGGCCGTCCACGGCGCCGTGGTAGTCTCGCTGCGCCGGGGTGCTTCCTGCTCGCGGTGCACCTGACCACTTTCATCCAGCCAGCGAATCTCAGCCACTATAGGGAAACCTCGGAGCCATTGGTCGACAGCGTGGGTCACGTCCTCATGCACCGCCAAGCGCTCCCAGCTTTGTATCTCCACCACCACGTCGAAGGTCGGCGGAGATTTGCGTTCCAACACCGTTTTCTGGGTGCCCCTGTACCTAGCTTCCTGGTCTCCCAAGGTAACGGTCTGTATGCCACCCACCAGGTCTGACAGGGTGGGATTCATGATCAGGTTATCCAGGGTATTGCCGTGGGCAGTGGCTATCAGTTGAACTCCCCGCTCCGCTATGCTGCGGGCCGCGCCGGCCTCTTCCTCAGTGCCCATCTCGTCGATAATAATGACTTCCGGCATATGGTTTTCCACCGCCTCGATCATCACCGCATGCTGACGGACAGGGGTGGTCACCTGCATCCGCCGGGAGCGGCCGATGGCTGAGTGGGGCACATCTCCATCGCCGGCGATCTCGTTCGAAGTATCTACGATCACCACCCGTTTGCCGGCTTCCTCAGACAAAACCCGGGCCATTTCCCGTAGCATGGTGGTTTTGCCCACCCCGGGACGGCCTAGCAAAAGGATGTTCTTTCCAGAAAAGGCCAGGTCTTCAATGATCTTGATGGTGCCGAACACCGCCCGGCCCACCCTACAGGTAACCCCAACCACCTGGCCCCTGCGGTTGCGGATGGCGGAAATGCGATGCAGAGTCCTCTCGATCCCGGCCCGGTTGTCGTCGCCAAATTCCCCAACCCGATGAATCAACTCTTCAAGATCACTCCGAACCACGTCGCCCTCATCCAACGCCACGTCCCCGCTTACGAACCGGGCCTCGGGGCGGCGCCCCAGGTCCAGGACCACCTCCAACAAGGTGTCCAGATCTTCACGGCTCCGGAGGGTTTCCGCCACGGCCACAGGCAAAATCTCCAAAAGTTGCCGCATCTCTTGATTCAATAGGTCCTGGCCGGTGATCAACCTTAGACCTCCACGGCGGCCATGCTGTGGCTGAATCTCTGGGCAGCCACGGTTTTGGCCAATATGGTGTATTCAACCGTCTCTTGGAATCCTCTGTGGAGCAATAATTCCAGAGTTTTTTCTTGGTAATCTGGAACCAGCCACCGTCGTGTGCCCGGTTGGGCTAATATCAGGTCGAGCATCACCGGCAGCAATTCGGGTTGGTCTGGATGGACCATTACCTCGCACAGGGATTCCGCGCCCCGGTCCCATTCAGCCACCCAGCCCGTCAGCCTATCATCATGGGACGCCACCCATTCCCGGCCTTGGCGGGGCTCCCGGGCGTCTATCCACTGGTCCAGGGTGAAACCCAACCCTATCCGCACCTGTTGGGGAGTGGCGGAAGAGAATAACTGAAACAATCCGTGGGTGTCTTGAGGGAGCCTTTCCCGTATCAATGCTGGGCTTGGGTCAACGCCTCCGCCGAGAATCATCCCTGGGCCGTCCTCTTCTAATACAATCTCGTTGAAGTAGTGGAAAAATCCGGCCCGCTGGGCAATGCGGGCAACTCCACTTCCCGACGTGCACCTGAGAAACACCCTTTCCGCACCCCTTTCTCTGGCGGATTGAACCAGCCCGTCAAGTAACGCAGGATAAAACTCTTCTTCCAGATGGAGACTGGTATCACCGCCGCACAGATACAGATGATCAAGCTCCCATGCTCTAGGACCGCCACATATCCGGGCTGAACCCACCGCTCCCAGGCGGGGACCATCCCTCCACACCTTGGTCACCCTATCCTGATGATGGATCAAGGCATCTTTCCAAAACGAGACCGACCCAAATCCCCGGGAATGGGAGCAATTTCTCCTGGAGCAGGCCAAGTTTGGGCCTTTCAGCTCGTGAAACACGATGCCGCGAAGTGCGTCGCTGATTCGGAATCCCAGAATCATAAGGGCACCGCGCTCCCCCCAGATGTCAACCGGGAGATGGTACCCGACGCCATATCGAGGAACAACTGATGGAACCGCGTGTCGGTGGTCAATTCCGGGTGGAAAGAGGAAGCTAGTAGATTGCCCTGGCGCACCGCCACCGGCTGGCCGTCGGGCAGCGAGGCTAACACCTCTACGCCGTCGCCCACCCTGATTACCCCTGGTGCACGGATGAAAACGCCGTGGAAGGGACCGCCGTCCAAGGCGCCGACTTCCAGGTCTTGCTCGAAGCTGTCAATCTGCCGGCCAAAGGAGTTACGCTGCACTCCAATGTCCATCAAGCCCAGCGGCTCAGGGTCCTCTTCAGTGATTTCCCGAGCCATCATGATCATGCCGGCGCAGGTGCCCCACAAACACTTCCCGTCGCGGCATAGCTGCCCAACCGGTTGCCTGAGGTCGTATATGGACATCAGCCGGCTTAGGGTGGTGCTTTCGCCTCCAGGAATGATCAGACCGTCAATTTCCTCAAATTGATGGGGCAGCCTTACCTCTTGAGCTTCGATTCCCAATATTCTGAGTAAGGCAATATGTTCGGCGAAATCACCTTGGACCGCCAAAACGCCAATTTTCAAATCGCCCTGCTCTGGTCGCTCCGCTACGGTTATTTTGCACGCTGAGCCAAGGTGAGGTGAACGCGCGGAGTCTTTCTAGTTTAATGAGCTGCCGCATGGATACCCGGCCGGTCCACCAGCCCCAATACGCCTCACTTGGAGAACCGGCTTAAGGATTCTGCTCTACCGGCTCCGCGAGGCCAACAGCTCATCTTCAGGAATGGACTTGGCGCTGATACCGACCATCGGTTCACCAAGGTTTTTAGAAACCTCGGCGATGATCTTGGGGTCGTTGAAGTGGGTCACCGCCTGGACGATGGAATAAGCTCGCGGAGCGGGGTCTCCAGATTTGAATATACCCGAACCTACGAAACAACCATCGGCGCCCAACTGCATCATTAAAGCGGCATCGGCCGGTGTGGCCACTCCCCCCGCGGCAAAGTTCACCACGGGCATGCGGCCCATTTCCTTGGTTTTGATCAGTAGGTCCAGGCTTACGGCCAGGTCACGGGCTTCCACCACCAATTCATCGTCGGGCATGTTTTGCAATTTTCTGATGTGGTCCTGTACCGCCCTCATGTGGCGCACCGCCTCAACCACGTCGCCAGTGCCTGCTTCTCCCTTTGTGCGAATCATGGCCGCCCCTTCGGAGATCCGTCTAAGGGCTTCCCCCAAATCCCGGCATCCGCAGACGAACGGCACGTTAAAATCGTGTTTCCAGATGTGGTGCAGCTCATCTGCGGGGGTCAACACCTCGGATTCGTCGATGTAATCGACACCCAGGGATTCCAGTATCTGGGCCTCCACAAAATGGCCGATACGAACTTTGGCCATCACGGGAATACTCACCGCTTCCATGATGGCGCAGATGATAGCCGGATCCGTCATCCGGGCTACGCCGCCATCGGCGCGAATGTCGGCTGGAACCCTCTCCAAGGCCATGACGGCCACGGCGCCGGCCTCTTCAGCTATGATCGCTTGCTCGGGAGTGACCACGTCCATGATCACGCCGCCCTTAAGCATTTGGGCGTGTCCCTCTTTCAGCGTAGAAGTACCCGTTAGCACGTCAACCATGGCTGTTTCCTCCGAGTGATTTGGCGGCCTGAACTGGCGTTGTTTTCAAGCCTATTATACGACTAAGCCTAGACAGTTATCAATTACACGGCTGGCGGAGATCTAATAAACGCGGCGCAGACGCCCTACGCATCCACTATTTATGATTCCGGGGCATGATAGCCTCTAGCGGAACGCACCGCCACGGGCAGAAGAACAGAAATCAACGCCTTGACAGCTTTCCTTGAGCCAACTTAATATTGAACCTGTTGGCCGAGGTAGCTCAGTTGGTAGAGCACGGCACTGAAAATGCCGGTGTCGACAGTTCGATTCTGTCCCTCGGCACCATCACCCCACTTCTCCTACTTTTTGTGCCTGAGTCCCTCTTCCAATTCGCCCCTAATCGCTCAATTGCCGACATTTTGCCGACATTGGTTTTGGAAGCAACGTTTATCAGGCACAAAGCAAAGCCCCCGGCCGCTACACCGGGGCCCTCTTGTTACTGGGGTCCGGGCCTGGTGAGTCTTGAGGCTTTCTGTAGTCCAAGTGCACCATCACGTCATGCTCTATGGTGGTACTTCTAATCACATATGACAAGCATTAATCAGCTTTTACAGGTGGTAGGTCACCCGATTCAAACAGCCAATATCGAGTCAATGGCTTGCTGTTTTCTTCTGAGTAAATCGTAAGCAACCACGTTCCTTGACCTTGGTACTCGGCGCTAGTCCGGCCACGGTGTATCCCCATCTTATACCTTGTGCTTGCATCGATCTCATGAAACCGGCGCACTGCCAACGAGTCACAGTTAGGGTCATCTAAGTCCCAAGGTGCTTCGCAATTAGGTGGGAAAAAGCGGAACCATCTATTAACCTGTTCGAGTTCTTCGTTGGTTGATAGAGTCTGAAAGAAACTGACGAAATCTAGCTATAGCTTCCGCTTCACTGAATTTGCCTGATAATGTGGGCGGTGGGTCGGGAGAGAATGTTAGGTAAGGAGTGTAACGGGAAACAGAGTGAATGTCGGGTACGGAGTGTAGGTTGGATACGGGGTGCCGGTTGAAGGTTCCGGCGGAGCTGAGGTGGCCAATTCAGGCGGTGCATCCGTAGTTAACTCTGCTAACCGCTCCTGGACTGTCGCTTCCACAGTTGCATTTACGTCAGGAGTCAGCTCTGGTGAAGGAACTGAGGTTGGTGTTGAACCACATGCAACAAAGAAAAATACCACCAGAACGACTCCGATGGCTGTTTGCCGAGTGATTCTACAGGGTAGTTTAGCTAACTGCACCATGGAAGGCTTCCTCTTTGCTCTTTTGATGCCAGATTTTACCATGGAAGCCAGCAGGAACGACCCTCACCCTCAGGAATGTGGGGGACCCGTATATAAGAGGCTGGGTAGGATGACAGCGAATATTTCAGACCCCGGCACCCTAATGGGTCCCATTCTGAGTCCCAATTAAGGGTATAGTTGGGCTCTCAGCGAATAACGTAGCAGAAAGCATTAGAAGCATGTGGGAGATAAATTGAGGCTGAATGG
>DAOUHE010000021.1:0-9250 GCA_034428715.1 Dehalococcoidia bacterium
CCAGGCCCTGGTCACGGAGCGAAATGCCGCCCGAGCCACCATTAACTGGCGGTTCAACACCCAGGACGCCAGGGGCAAACTTCACCGCCTCTATCCCTTCGATTCCAAACATGACTGACTACTAGTCTGATCGCCCGAATCCTATCGTCTGAAACGCCGCCGAAACGCCGACCTACGCCATAGCTGACGCGTTTGGAATTGCCTTGACACTGTTGGGGCATTGTGATACTTTTCACGTGGCCTCCGGCGAGGCTGGCTTTACGCGCCTTCAGGATGCCAACTTCGTTCGGAATCGCTCCCCGGAAATACACCGGGAGTCATGACGCCAAGGAACCGGACCCGGAATGTTTGAAGACCCCAAAGCCCTGACATCGGTAGATTGGAAGAACATCCATTTTCTTCTGCAGTGGCTTTGGATCTATCTACCATTGATTGCGACCGGCTCGGTGACCCTGGTAACCGCCCACGCGTTGATTCCCTCTCTGGTCATTACCGGGCACCTGCCACAACCGGCGCTCAAAGCGCGAATTCCCCTGACCGTATTCGCCATTTTGGTTCTTGCGGTGGCTGCGGTGATCATAGGGCTGGCTTTGAACCAAGCAGCGGCCGTGGAGAATTTCTGGGATCGCAACCTGTTTTAAGCGTAATCTGTTTTAAGATTTGAAGGGCACCGGCCTTCCCGTCGCAAGAGTTTCACGGCAAGACGTACGGGGTGAAAGCTTCGGCTTCTGATTGTTTTCGAAGAACCATGACCTTGATAACCAAGATGAAAAAGTTGTATACCCGGTGATGGATCACCGGTCAGGCCAATTCTGATGTCATTCCGTCCATCGGGAAAGATACTCGCCCTTGCCGCCGTGGGCCTTGGCGTCACCGGCATACTGGGATTCGTTTTGGTCGTGCTGCTGATCTCATGGTTTTCCAATCCTCCCTTCGGTTTGGGCAACGCTCCTCCGCAACCGGTGGCCTTCCCCCACACTGTTCACGCCGGCGTCCCCGCGGATGGCGGCATGGGCATTCAGTGCGAATTTTGCCACCGCAACGTGACCAAAGGAGAAGCGGCAACCGTACCCGCCGTGGAGCAATGTCTCTTCTGTCACAAGGAGGTCACGGGAAGAGATGAAACAGCCACCGCGGAGATACAAAAGGTGAGGCAGGCCTTCGAGGATGGCGTGCCCATCGACTGGGAACGGGTCCACCGGCTTCCAGACCACGTGCGCTTCGTTCACGAGGCACACATTCGTTTCTTCACTGACCCAGAGGTCGTTATGACACGCACGTCGATAAATGGTGAAAAACTCAACGCAGCGCTGTCAGTACCCGAAACCTGCTCGATCTGCCACGGCGACGTGGCCCGAATGACGGAAGTGCAACCCAAACGGTTCCAATCCCTTAAAATGGGCACCTGCCTTGACTGTCACAGGGAGAATAATGCCCCCACCGACTGCACGGTGTGTCACAAGTAATATGATTGCCAGCAAACTGTCAGGTAGATCTTCGAGAATAGCTAAATGAAACTAACGCGGCGAAATTTCCTGGCCTGGGCCGGTATCTCGGCCGTGGGCGCGGTGGCCTGCGAAGGCTTCGGCATCCGCGAGGGTGAACTCAGCATCCAGAGTTCCACCATGCTGCCGGAAGACCTGGTCAAAGGGCAGGATAACTGGTACGCCACCCTCTGCCGGAGTTGTCCTTGCGCCGAAGGCATAGTCGTCCGTATCATGGACGGCCGGGCCAAAAAGATCCAAGGCAATCCCCTATATCCAGTGAATCACGGCAAGCAGAGCGCGAGGTGCGAAGCTGGTCTCCAAGCCGTATATCATCCCGACCGGATCGCCGGTCCCATGCGCCGGTCCGGTCCACGGGGCTCCGGCCACTTCACTCCCATACCCTGGAAAGACGCTACCGGCCCCACGGCCTTGGACACTCTGCGGCAAGAGTTAGAAGCCAGGGGCAAAGACATGCTCCTGGTCACCGAGCCGCTTCGGGGCCACTTGGCGATGGTGGCTCAACGGTTCGCCACCGCAGTGGGAGGGCGCCACCTGGGATTTGAAACCCTGGATAACAACACCTACCGGACCGCGGTGAAAAACGTTTTCGGGCAAGACACGCTGCCAGATTTTGACCTGGCCAATATCGATTTCCTGTTGTCTTTTGGAGCGGACTTCCTTTCAACCTGGCTGTCTCCTACCCGTTGGAACCAGGGTTACGGCGAGTTCCGCCAGGGCGAAGGCAAAAAACGAGGGACCTTCTACCAGGTAGATACCCGATTCTCTATGACGGCCGCCAACGCGGACAAATGGGTGCCCATCAACCCCGGTTGGGAAGGACATCTGGCCCTCGCCCTGGCCTACGTGATAATTTCCGAGGAACTCCAGTCGGCTGACGCCGATGTGGGCGCGATGACCAACGGACAGGGCCTAGCGGCATTGGATGACTTCCGGCCCGAAATCGTGGCCCAAAAAATGGGCCTTACCGAAGCGATGTTGGGGTCTGATCCTGTGGAGTTCATACAGAGTCTCGCCAGACAATTCGCCGGCAGCGGGTCCAGCCTGGCGATTGGAGGCGGATCGGCCGGCGCTTACAACAACGGCCTGTTCAACCTAGAGGCCATCTACGCCCTAAATCACTTGGTGGGCAACGCCGGCATCAGGTTCAACCCCGCCAGCCCGTTGAAAGATGTGCCCGAGTCGTCCAACGTCGGAACTTTGGCCGATTGGGAGGAGGCAGACGAGTCCATCCGCAGCGGCAAGACCCGCCTGTTGATGCTTCACAATGCCGACCCCGTTCTCGGATTACCCGGTTCATTGAACCTGGGCCGGACCTTGGATCAAGCCGACGATCTATTCATCGTAAGCTTTTCGCCGTTCATCGATGAAACCAGCGTCATGGCGGACCTTATCCTTCCCGACCGCCTGTCCCTAGAAGATTGGGGCGACGATATCCCGGAGCCGGGCCCCGGATACCAGATGTTGGGGTTCCAGCAGCCGGTGGTAAATCCACTGTACGATCTGGACCCGCTGAGCTTCCCCGACATCCTGCTTACCATGGCTCAAGAGCTTGGCCGTGATTCGGACCTGCCATGGGCCAACTATAAAACGGCCCTTAGAGAGGGCTCCGATGCGCTATTCGCCCTCAACCGCGGCTCAATACAGGCGGCTTCGGCTGGCGAGTTCTGGACCGGCCTCCTTAAAAACGGCGGTTGGTGGGACGAGTCGGCAACTGCCGATGGCCCTTCACGGCCTCCCGACGGCTTGTTAAAGGCCATAGCCGATAAAGCATCCGATCCTATATTCAACGACCCAGCGTCAGCGGGAAAGGTTTTTTACCTGGTCCCGTTCTCTCACAACACATTGTTGGACGGGCGCAACGGACATCTGCCCTGGCTACAAGCCGCTCCCGACCCATTGACCTCCATCACCTGGCAGACCTGGGTTGAGATGAACGACCATTCGGCGGCCGAGTTGGGATTGCGGGAAGGCGACGTGGTTCGCATAGAGTCTTCCAGCGGCGCAATAAGGGCGTTGCTATACCCCACCCCCGCCGTCCCTCCCCAGGTGATCGCGGTTCCCCTGGGCCAGGGCCGCCGCCATGGGTCGGAATACGCTTCGGGCCGAGTTGGCACCGAAAGCGCAAACGTGGTGGACATATTGGCCCCAGACCGGGTGGAAGGCAGCGGTTCACTTGCCTGGGCCGGCACCAAGGTAACGGTTTCCGGCACGGGCAACAGCATGAAGATATCAAAGTTCGAAGGAAACGTCCGCGCCGTGGAGATAGGCATCCACGAGGGCGAACGAATCATCCATACCGTCCCCGACGAGCAGTCGTAAGCCTTATGATATTAACCAAAGCCGAATTGGGAAAAGCTGAGTAAAAATGGTAACTAACCGGATAGCCCACAAATGGGGCATGGTGGTTGACCTGGACCGTTGCACTGGCTGTCAGGCCTGCGTTGTGGCCTGCCAGGCGGAGAACAACCTGCCCATCAACATCAAAGATTATTTCCTGCAAGGGCGGGCCTACGAATGGATTCGGGTTGAGCGTTACTGGGAAGGAGAATTCCCCAACGTCAAGGCGCGGTTCATCCCTATCATGTGCCAGCACTGCGAAAACGCTCCGTGCGAACCGGTTTGCCCGGTATTCGCCACCTATCACAACGACCAGGGACTAAACGTTCAGGTGTACAACCGGTGCATTGGCACCCGGTATTGCGCCAACAACTGCCCTTACCAGGTCAGGTTTTTCAACTGGTGGGAGCCGAAATGGCCCGAAAGACTGCGCAACCAGCTTAACTCCGACGTCTCGGTGAGAAGCCGAGGCATCATGGAGCGTTGCTCCTTCTGCATCCAACGCATCCGCAGGGGTGAGCTCAAGGTCGAGCGCCAAGAAGGAAAGGAATTGAACCACGCCGTCATGAAGGAACGAAACTTCCTTCCCGCCTGCGTGCAAGCCTGCCCTACCAATGCGCTGCAGTTTGGCGATCAAGGAGACACCTCGGGACCCGTGCAGAGATTCTTCGCCGATCTTAACGAACATGAGCACGAGTCAGAGAGGAGCACCCGGGGTTACCGGCTGCTGGAAGAGATAGGCACCAAGCCCAACGTGATATACCTCAAAAAGGTAGACAAGTATCCTCTGAAGAACGAGACACATGGCTGAGAACGGACACCATCACGCCGGGATGTGGGTGTTCCCCCATCCGGAAGAGACCACCAGGGATATGGCCGCCAAAACGGTGTTTATGCCCAGCGCTTTTAAACTGGGGATGGCTGTCGCGGGGGCATTTCTCGTCCTGGGGTTAGTCGGATTTTTGGTTCGGGCGGCAAGCGATGGCTTTGGAGCTCACGGGCCATGGGGTTACTATGCCGCAGGGTTCTTCTTCGTCTTTATGATCACCTCAGGCGCACCCCTGGCGGCGGTGACATTCCGGTTCACCAAGAGCCATTGGCGGCGTCCATTGACCCGTGTGTCCGAGCTATTCGCCGCGGTGGGGGTCGTGAACGTCCTATTGTTCATCCCCCTCATGATGGTGTACCCGGCCTTCGAAAATCCAGAGGCTGGCGAGCATATGCTGCAACTCCGCCGCACCATCTGGTTTGAGGTTCCTTTAGGCGCACCCCACTGGTGGGATATGCTGGGCATAGGTTTCCTGGGAGTCACCAGCCTGACCATCCTCTGGTTGACCGCTATGCCTGATATGGCCGAATGCCGCCAAACCAGCACTGGATTCCGCAAGGCCCTCTACGACACTTTAGCTGGGCACTGGTACGGGACCAAACGGCAATGGGCAATCCAAAAAGCCGGAATCGCGTTGCTTGGCGCGTTCTACTTCATGTTCCTGATCTATGTGCACTTCATCATCACCTCCGACTACGCCCAGAGCCTGGTTCCGGGCTGGAAAGACTCTATCTTCCCGGTGCTTTTCAGCTTGACCAGTTTCCAAACCGGCCTCGGCATCATCTTGGTGATCCTCTATATCATGCGGCGCTGGGGAGGCTATCAGGAATATATAGGCATTTCGATGTTCTGGTCCGCCAGTAAGCTGCTTCTGGCCTTCACATTGCTGTGGATATACCATACTTTCGCTTTTATCATCACCTATTGGTTTGGCCGCATGGAAGTGGAGCAGAACATCGTCCATTACTTCTACATCAAGTCATATGGCGGCGTGTTCGTCGCCAATTTCGTCTTTACATTCGCGGTGCCGTTTTTGATCCTCTTGTGGAACCCGGTACGCAAAACCGCATGGGGGCCAGCCTTGGCTGGGGCATCGGCCCTGGTGGGAGGGTTTCTTTTTATCCTCCGCATATTTGTTGGGTCATTTAACGCGGGAGATATTTACTCCCTGGGCTTGGACCATGTTCCCGCGCCGGCGTACCCCGACCTTTGGGATATCTTAATGATCTTGGGGATTCTGGGCGCGGTCGCTTCGGCGTACATGGTGGCTTCCAAGTTGGTACCCTTGGTTTCAGTGTGGGAAACCAAGGAAGGCGCCAAATACCAGAGTATGCAGACCTTTATCAGGGGCGAATACCTGGTTCTGGCCAAACCGGAATGAATAGCTATCAGCCGTCAGCTAGGCCCGTTACCACGTTGTAATGGGTTTTGCAACGGCTGATAGCTGAAGGCCGAAAGCTAGCTTAGGAGCTTCCATGCAGGAAGGTAGAGTCCTATCGGCGACCCAGGTCAACCGGGATTTACTCCGGTCGATCCTGGACACGCCCAAATGGTTCTGGACTGCCGTCGGCATTCTGGGATTCATTGTCTTGATGGCTTTCACGGCCGCCGGGCTCATGGTCAACCAAGGCATGGGCTTGACCGGCATGAACCGGCCGGTGATGTGGGGTTTCTTCATCACCAACTTCGTTTTTTGGATCGGCATCAGCCACGCTGGTGTGATGCTCTCAGCCATTTTGCGTTTGTCCAAAGCCGAATGGCGCAGGCCGGCCACCCGGGCGGCCGAGGTCCTAACGGTTTTCTCGCTGATGACCGCCATGATGATGCCCGTGATCCACACGGGCCGGCCTTGGCGGGTGGTGTACTGGATATACACTCTGCCCTTCGTCCCTTATGACTACGCGAGGGGCATCTGGCCCAACATCCGGTCACCTTTGGTTTGGGACCCCAGCGCGGTATACACCTACCTTACGTCCAGCATCCTGTTCGTCCTGGTCGCGCTGATACCCGATTTCGCCGTGCTACGAGACCGCACCACGGGCATGCAGCACACCATCTATTCAATGTTGGCCATGGGATGGCGGGGCAACCCGCGTCAATGGAAGTTGCAGATCATTGCCGGAATACTGCTGTCCGCCCTGATCCTTCCGGTTTTCGTTTCGGTCCACAGCATAGTGTCCTGGGATTTCGGAATGGCGGTGGCGGTAAAGTCGTGGCACTCCACCATCTTCGCTCCTTATTTCGTCGTTGGTGCCGTCCACTCGGGCGTTTCGGCCGTGGCCTTCGTAATGATAATCCTGCGCTACATTTACGGGTGGCAGGACTACATCCGGCATGAGCATATCGATGCTTTGGCCAGGCTACTGGTGGTGGTGGCCACCGCATGGTTCTACTTCTTCGTGATGGAAGTGATCTTCGGCTTCTACGGCCGCGAGGCCGATGAGCTGGCAGTACGGAGCCTTCAGTTCACTGGAACCTACAAGGTCTGGATGCTGATCTTCGTGGCCACGACATACTTCATTCCCGTGACCATCTGGTTGAGCCGGACGGCCCGCAGAAACCTGTGGATAATGTCAATCGCCTGCATCTCGGTCAACATCGGCATGTGGCTGGAGAGGTTCCTTATCATCGTGCCAGGTCTGGCCCAAAAGGCTGTGTTCAATTTCAGTTGGGGTGCCTACCGGCCCAGCCCGGTGGAGATCACCATCGTGTTCGGCACCTTCGCCATGGTTTCCATGTTGATGCTGCTGTTCAGCCGGGTCGTCCCGCTGATACCGTTGTATGACATCAAAGAAGGCGAGATCTTAAGGACCGAGATACGGATTGGCCGACGCATTGTGCCAGCGGTAGTTAGAGAGGACTGACCCCTCACCCTCAACTCCTTAAATACGAGGAGAGCGGGTGAGAAGAGAAGGATGTAAAGATGGCGATTCGCCCAATCTTGGGATTGTTTGAAACTGCCGACACAGCAGCCGATGCCGGCGACGCGTTGAAGCAGGCCGACATCTCCCCCAACGATTTTGATTTCATGACTGACGCCCCTTATCCAGAAGGGGCGTTCGGAGAGCGCGAGGAACGCCACCGCCTGTATGTGTTCCCACTGTGTGGAGCATTGATCGGGCTGACCGTCGGCATTTTGCTGACCACCATGACCCAGATGGCCTATCCGTTGGTCCAGGGCGGCAAGCCCATACTTTCGATGCCGCCTATGGCGGTGGTCACCTACGAAAGCACCATGCTGACCGCCATCATATTCACCATAATCGGCATCATCTTCGAGTCCCGCCTGCCCAGGATGAAGGTGGGGCTGTACGACACGCGTATCACGGAAGGTTTGATAGGCGTTCTGGTCAACGTTGAGGAAGACCGCCTTTCCAGCATCTCCGAAATCCTTTCGGGGGCCGGCGCCGTCGACATCATCCGGGAAAGTTAGGGGCCAGCGCCAGCGTGAGAAACACTTTATTTAAAAGCGCACGGCAGGCCGGCGCATGGGCCGTCCTGGGATTCAAGACCAGGCTTCCCAAGGCCTGGATTCTGGGTCTGGCCGTTGGCATCTTGGCCATTGGGTGCTCCCAGGGCACCTACCCGCTGGACATCTTCTACGAGATGCACTACCAGCAGACCTTCAAATCACAAGAACCGCCCCGCCTCACCGGGGTAGATACGGCGGTGGCATGGTTCCCTGGCCCGATAAACACCTCTTTTGGCAACGATGGTCAGCACCTATTCGAAGTGAACTGCTCCATGTGCCATGGGGCCGAGGCCAAGGGCGACGGCCCGGTGCTGCAAAAGTTGATAAGCGACTACGGCTATAAACCGGTCGTGGACCCGGACTTGACAACGGTGACAGACGAAGCCGTAATTATGAGCTTTATGAACAGCGGCGTTGAGGTAATGCCCAACTTCTCCAAGCTCTTGACCCACGAAGAACAAGTCGCAATTGCCCAGTACATCATGTCCCTGCACAAGTAGCAGGGTCTTTCGATTATTCCAAGGGATGCTGGCACAATGAGGTAGTTTGGACTTCTGGCTGAGCCCTCACCCTCGTTCCCTCGCCTCATCGGGAGAGGGATGAATCCGATGATATCGGAGTCTGGGTGAGGGCTCAGCCGGCAATGAAAAGGGCCTGGTAAGCGGCCTCGGGCCGTTGACTCCCTCAGAAAACCCTTCTATAGTTTCGAGATATCCCTGAGTGTCCTATTCTCAAGGGAATCAGTTTGATCTGGGAAATACCGGCTAAAAGAGCCCGGCGTAGCCGAGTCGGCTGGTACCACCGAATTGGAGAGTATTTAGCAAGTGCGGGATGATCTCAAATCACCACGGGATCTCCTACCCGAGCTAGAGACGTTGCGGCATCGGGTGGCTGAGCTGGAATCGTCGGAAGCCGGCCGCAAGTTGGCATGGGAGCGGCTCCAGTTAAGCGAGGAACACTACCGGGCTGCGGTCGATAATGTCAACGAAGCTATCGTCGTCAACGTTGGCACCAAACGGGTGTTCGTAAATCAGGCCTTCTTGAGGCTCCACGGACTCGACGATTTTTCCCAGGCCTCCGGACTGGAGTTGGACCACTTCATCG
>DAOUHE010000022.1:0-95193 GCA_034428715.1 Dehalococcoidia bacterium
CTAGGCGAGGAACGAGGCCAGCCCTACATGGTCACCGAACTCATGGGCGGCGGCGACGTGGAAGGTCTGATCAAGGACGCCGACGGCCACCGGCTGCCGCTGGAGCAGGCGATCGGTATCGCCGTTGAAACCTGCCGGGGCCTGGAGTTCGCCCACAGCCGAGGCATCGTCCACCGTGACTTGAAGCCGGGGAACGTTTGGATCACTTCCGACGGCGTTGCCAAGATTGGCGACTTCGGCCTGGCGGTTGCTTTGGACCGCTCTCGTCTGACTACAGAGGGCATGATGGTAGGAACGGTTTCCTACATGCCGCCGGAGCAGGCCGTGGGCGGCGAGGTAACGCCCCGGTCGGACCTTTACTCCCTGGGGGCCATGCTCTACGAGATGGTCACCGGCAGACCGCCTTTCTTAGGCGACGACTCGGTGGCCATCATAGGCCAGCATATCAACACACCGCCGGTTAGCCCCACCTGGCACAATGGAGACTGCCCACGACCCCTAGAGGCGCTGATCATGCGTCTCCGGCGAAGGACCCGTTGGAACGGCCCCAGTCGGCCTCAGACGTATTGTCGGCACTGGACGGAATCGACCTTGCCAACAGCGTGGAACAACCTGCGGCATCGGTTGACGATGCCCACGCACTGGACAGCCTGGCCGGTGGAGTGTTCGTAGGGCGGCAGCGTGAGATGGGCGAGCTTAAGGCGTGTTTGGAAGACGCTCTGTCTGGGCGTGGACGGCTGGTCACGCTGGTTGGCGAGCCCGGTATCGGCAAGACTCGGACGGCACAGGAATTGGCCACCTATGCCGGGTTGAGGGGTGCCCAGGTGTTATGGGGACGAAGCTACGAAGAGCAGGGCGTGCCGCCCTATTGGCCCTGGGTGCAAGCTATCCGTTCTTACGTAAGAGATCGAGACCCTGAGCAACTACGGTCGGAGATGGGCGCGGGCGCCGCCGACATCGCCGAGATGGTGTCCGACGTTCGAGAACGCCTGCCGGACCTTCAACCAGCAGCCCAGATGGAGCCGGAGCAAGCCCGGTTCCGCTTGTTCGACTCCATAGCTGCTTTCCTAAAAACGGCGTCGCAACGCCAACCCCTGGTGCTGGTATTGGACGACCTGCATTGGGCCGACCAGCCGTCGTTAATGTTGCTCCAGTTCGTGGCTCGGGAGTTGGGCGGAGCGCGCCTTTTGATCATCGGTACCTACCGGGACATGGAGTTGTCCCGGCAACATCCACTGGCCGAAACACTTGGCGAATTGACCCGCGAGCGTTTGTTCCAGCGAGTGCTGTTGCGGGGGCTGACCCAGGAAGATGTTGGACGCTTCATCGAGATCGCGGCTGGCGTGACTCCGCCCTCGGCTTTGGTCAATTCCGTCTATACCCAGACCGAGGGCAATCCACTTTTCGTCACAGAGGTGGTGCGGCTGTTGGTGCAGGAGGGGGAGTTAAGTGCCGAAAAGGTCCAGGAAACGGACTCCTGGACCATACGTATTCCCGAGGGAGTGCGGGAGGTGATCGGGAGGCGTCTGAATCGTCTCTCCCAACGTTGCAACGAAGCCCTGACCGTGGCCTCGATTCTCGGACGGGAGTTCACGATAGCCCAGTTGAGGCCGCTGGTCGAGGAGGTGACCGAAGACCAGTTATTTGAGGTTCTGGAGGAGGCGCTTGCAGCTCGGGTCATTGAAGAATTGCCTCAATCTGTGGGCCGGTACCAGTTCACCCACGCGCTGATCCAGGAGACCCTCACCGCCGAGCTGTCCCTGACCCGGCGTGTGCGCCTCCACGCCCGTATCGCCCAGGCCCTGGAAGATTTGTACGGAGACGACGCTGAGTCCCACGCAGCAGAGCTGGCTCACCATTTTGCCCAGGCCGAGGCCATGACCGGGGCTGACAAGCTGGTGCGCTATTCCCTGCTGGCCGGAGAGCGGGCGTTGGCCGCTAGGAACGTTCCCGCCACCGGAGCAAAATCGGCGCATGACGCCGAGACCGCCGCCCTCCTGTTTGGGTTGGGACGGGCTCAGGCTGCAACGCTACCAAGATTTCAGGGGAGCGAGGCCATCGCTACGTTGACCAGGGCTTTTGATTACTACGCTGATGTTGGAGATGTGGACCGGGCGGTGGCGGCGGCTGAGGCTCCCATCGGAACAACCCCAGGGCTAAAGGGATTGGCTCGATTACAATCGCGGGCTTTGGAGCTTGTTGCTCCGGGTTCACCTGCGGCGGGCCGCCTTTTACCCCTCTACGGCAGAGCTCTGGGTGTCGAGGAAGGAGACTATGAGGCTGCTCAACAAGCTTGGAATCAGGCTCTTGAGATTGCCCAGCGTACCAACGATCCGTCCTTAGAGATGTGGACGCTAGCGTGGGCCGGAGGCGTGGCAGGGCTCCACCTTTACTCCGAAGTGGCGTTGAAGAACGGGCTTCATGTAATCCAGCTAGCCAATCGTCTGGGCGATCTCGCGGCTGAGGCGATGGGCCACGAATGGGCATCTCGTGCTCTTCTAGAAACAGGTCAACCTAGGGAAGCTGAGTTACACGCCAAATCTTTCCTTGAGCTTACAACACGGTTACGCCATCGCAGCCAACTTGACAATGCCACCGGCTGGAACACCATCGTAACCTACGTGCAGGGTGACTGGCGAGAGACTCGAAATTCCAGTGACAGGGGCCTCGAAATGACCCCAGGGGACCCACGTCACCTTTCAATCCGTGCGCTATTGGAGAATCAGCAGGGTGATTTCGCCCAGGGACAGAATTATTTGGATCAGTTGTTAGATTCATTAGGCGAGGCGGGTCCGCATATTCAGGAATGGGCCAATTCGTATGTGGTGGAGCTCATAGCGCAGGTCGCGAGGATCACGGGGTCCATTGAGTGGTGTAATTACGCGGAACAGATCGCCAATGAGGTCACTTCAGTATCCTCCCCAATTCCTCGATACGTCCGGATGACAACGATTGGGTTGGGCTTGATTGCCGTGCTGCGGAGCGACACCGAATCAGCTAAGGAACACTATGCGTTGCTAGGACTCGAACCGACCATCCGAATCGATTTTGAGTCCGGGTTAGCCATGGACCGAATGCTGGGCCTCCTGGCCCAGACCATGGGTAACCTGGATCAAGCCTCGACTCATTTCGAGGACGCCCTGACCTTCTGCCGCAAGGCAGGCTACCGGCCAGAGTTGGCTTGGACATGCTGCGACTACGCCGATGCCCTTCGTGAACGTAACGGCGAAGGTGACCGGGCCAAGGCTGTGTCCCGTCTGGACGAATCCCTAGCCATCTCCAGCGAGCTGGGGATGCGGCCATTGATGGAGCGGGTGCTGGCCCGGCGGGAGTTCCTGGGAGCGTGATTGTCCTGCCGCCCGTTACGGCGGCGTCGCGGCCCCAGATGTTGGTCACCAGCCGCCCCGCTTGAATCAGCGGTAATAGCCCAAAGGTGGACTAAACAAAGGAAAGGTTGCGACTATCGCGAGACGATAGTAAAGTGCAACCTATGGTGGACTTGAAAATCTGGCTGCAGGACCAGGGGCTAGCTGTACGGGACCTTGCCATGGAACTGGATGTGCCGCTTAAGACGGCCCAAGATTGGGTATATCGCGGAGTAACCCCCTCTGCAGAGAACCAAACCAGGCTTACCGACTACATCTTTTCCAATTGTGCCCACCATTGGCAAATCGCCGCCGCGGACGGTCCAACCAGCGAAGGAGTGTGCCGGCGTTGTGGGCAACAAAAGCAGTTCATGAATTCAGGGGAACCTAGATCACCTTGGACACGGGGCCAAAAAACAACATGAGTCAGCATGGGGTGTGATCATGGTGGCGACCAAGACGATTGAACAAAGCGTGACTTTCAATGCCAGTCCCCACGATGTATACGAGGCCTTGATGGACTCGGAAAAGCACTCCCGCTTCTCCGGCGCCAAGGCCAGCATCAGCCGGGAGGTGGGCGGCTCGTTCACCGCTTATGACGGCGCGCTGAGCGGCACCATCCTCGAGTTGGTGCCCGATGTAAAGATCGTCCAAACTTGGCGCGGTTCCGATGATGGGTGGGTCCCGGGCCATTATTCCACGGCAACCTTTTCACTGGAGGCGGTGAACAGTGGAACCCGGCTAACCTTCGTCCAAACCGGGGTTCCAGAACAGAGCTTTGAGCAAATCAGCCAGGGCTGGCATACCTACTACTGGCCTAAAATGAAACAGATGCTGGAATCGTGACTAGCGATAAATTCTTGCCGGACCAAGAATCAGCGTACAGCTTTATTCTATCCGTGGCATGGTTCTGATGATGTCAACTTACTGCCCCAAGGCAGCCGAAGGGTGGCTATCAATTCCTGGCAGTGCGGGCCCAAAATAAACCCCACAGACTTTGGAGGTTCCGGGAATGGGCTTCAAATTGGTGATCTGTCCTCCCAACTACCAGGAGGACTGGCCGGCGAAGCTAAAGGAAGCGGTTCCAGATATTGACGTCCATCTCTGCCCCTCGGTGGGCGAGGCCATGGAGGTGATCGGCGACGCCGACGCCGCGTTTGGCGACATCGTGCCCGAGCTATTTGAGCGCGCTCAAAACCTAAAATGGATCGCTTGTCCCCAGGCCGGGCCCCGGGCCGGCTATTACCACCAGGCTTTGATAGAAAGCGAAGTGGTGGTGACCAATACCCGGGAGATCTACAACGACCACATCAGCGCCCACATAATGGCCTTCGTGCTGGCCTTCGCCAGGGGTCTCCAAGTCTATATACCGCAGCAGACCGCCGGCGTCTGGCGCCAAACCGATGCCGCATTGCACCTGCCGGAAGCAACCGCCGTCATCGTAGGCGTTGGGGGAATCGGCGCCGAGACCGCCAGGTTGTGCTCCGCCTTCGGCATGACGGTGCTGGGCGTGGACCCGCGCCTGACCACCCCGCCAGCCGGAGTCGCCGAACTGCACCGGCCCGATGCCCTTGATAGCGTCCTGCCCCGGGGTGATTTCGTCATCGTCACTGTGCCGGAGACGCCGGAGACCCAAGGAATGTTCAATGCCCAGAAATTCCGGCTGATGAAGGAACAAGCCTTCTTAATCAACATCGGCAGGGGAGCCACCATCGTATTGGACGATCTGGTTACCGCCTTACAGGAACACCAGATAGCCGGCGCCGGGCTGGACGTTTACCAGGTGGAACCGCTGCCCAGCGGCCACCCCCTGTGGACGATCCCCGGCGTGCTGCTAACGCCCCATGTGGCCGGGAACGGGCCTTACCTCCAGGAAAGGCGCACCGAGCTTTTCATCGACAACTGCAAGCGATTTGACGCCGGGTTGCCGTTGACGAACGTGGTGGATAAGGCCAACTGGTTTTAGAGAGCATACTTCGAATATCAGCCCACCGCCCAGATTGCGTCATCTTCAAGAGGACTTCCAATTCCGAGATGCATTATGGGCCTGGTATACGCCGAAAGCGCGGAAAGCCGCAGCTTTCCACGCTGCTTAAATTCCTCCTCTTTGATTTGGTAAAGTGGCGACATACACTCTATGGGAAGTTATAGATCACCAAGTTACTTACTCGACAACTCGATTGCTCTACTGCCTGCAGCCGCGCCGTTACTCCCGATGCGCCACCGGACACCGTCTCACTAATGCTGGCGCCGCCGCTACCGTCCACTACGCCGGTGCCCAGCATCCTGGGATCACCGATTTCCACCGTCAGGCCAGGACATTCCGGAACATCGGTTGAGCCGGCTACCGTCCCCGCGACAAAGTGGACGGTTTCCCCCGGGCCACCTCCAGTAACATGTAGCGTATTGACCTCACCTGCCAACCCTGGCACCGGACCGTTTAGCAATAGATCTCTAGTGACTTGATTAAAACCCACGGCATCTACGCCGTTTCCTAGGCTGACCATTTTGACGGACGCTATGTTGGGAGCCAAGAATTGAGATACATCCCCAGGCCCTTCAAATAACACATTTTCGTCGATGTCACGAATAACCGTGAACGCCGCTCCAGATCCGACGTAGTTGATATGTATCAGGTCCGTAACCGCGGGAAGCCCATCCAATTCAAAGGTTACAAGCACATTGGCGTTTGGATTATCATCAACAGCGAGACAGGTGCTGCAGGTTGCGTCGTCGATCATACGCATATCCACCCCATCGAATCGAATTCCCCATTCTAGCCACTCTGTCCCTAAAATCGCGTCGCCGTGGTTGAGGCTCTGGCCACTCGCCGTCCTATCAAACTCGATCAGAAAATCAAAAGCAGCATAAACCGCAAACGGCAAAAGGAATGTGCCAATCAACGAAATCAGTACAAGATAACGCTTGAAAACTATCATGATATTCAGCCTATTTTAGCCGGCATTCTCCAGATCAACCAGGTATGCCACTCCAGGGAAACTGGCTACTCCCTTACCCCCGCAAAAACCGTTCCTGAAGCTGGATGAACTCGTCGGTGCGGTTGACCTGCCTCAGCAGTTCCGGGCTGGCTTCCCTGGGGGCCAGATCCTCGACGGCGCCGCCTTCCTTCAGGTGTTTGAAGCAATCGTAGATCGCCTGTATCGCCATCCCGAAAGACGGGTTGCCGGCCATCACTATCCTCACGCCGTTGGCGGCCATGAAGGCCAGGTCGTTCTTCATGTCATCGGGCGGGCTCAAAACCGTAAGGGGCAGCGGCGTCGCCCGGTGCACCGCCTCCAATTGGTCCCTGGTCCGCAGGCCGGCCAGTCTGATGGCCTCCACTCCGGTCTGGGAATAGGCATTTATCCGGTTTAAAGCCTCATCCAGGGGGAATTGGGTCAGGGCGGTGGTACGGGCGACGATGACGGTCGCCGGGTCATTACGCGCCGCCACCGCCGCTTCTAGCTTGCCCACCTGCTCCGCTTCAGAGTATAAGCCGGGCGCATCCTGGTTGAACCGCAACGGGGGAATTGCGTCCTCTATTTCGATGGCCGAGACCCCTGCGGCTTCCAACTCCTTGACCGAGCGGACCACGTTGACCGCGTTGCCGAACCCGTCCTCCCCGTCGTGCATTAAGCTCACGTCGGCGATACGGGTGATGCGCCGGCAAACGTCCACCAGGTCTGACATGTTGGTCAGCACGATGTCGGGAACGGCCAGGTTGGCAACCTTGTGCACCGACCCGGACAAAAAGCAGACCTCGTAATCCAGCATATGGGCGATGCGTGCCGACAACGGGTCGAAAATGTTGGCCGCCAGGGTGCAATCCGACCGGGATAATACGGTGCGGAACCGTGCGCGGGCAAGGGACATGATGGTTACCTCTTTTTATTTTGAATCAAGGCCCGTTTGAGCCGAGCACGATGTAAGTCTTATACAAGTTGCCGCCAAGGTCAACATGATTCGGCCCTTTTGGGATAAGGCTCTAACCAAAAAATCCTGGGATTTCCCCGCAAGAGGGGTTAAACTACCCAGAAATAAACCCTGATCGACTCAACCCAGCGGGAGGTTTACAGTGGAGATCGAACGCAAGGATTATCCCGGATTGCCCCAACCGACCGGCGCGTTCCACCATTCGGTGCGTTGGGGAAACCTGCTTTTCATCGCGGGCAGCACCGCCCGGGGAACGCCGGCTGAGACCGGCGACATCGCCGCCCAGACCGAGGTGATCCTGCAAAAGTTTCAAACGATCTTACAGGCCAACGGGGCCACGCTGGCCAACGTGGTCAAAGTGACCAGTTTTGTTACCGACCTGAGGGAAGCGCCGGCTTCGGGCGATGTCCGCCGCAAATATTTCGAAGGGGCCTTTCCCGCCAGCACCCAGGTCCAGGTGGCCGCTCTGGGCACTCCGGATATCAAGATCGAGATAGAGGCCATCGCGGTCCTGCCGGACTAGCAACGGGCCACCAGCGTGATGCCACGCACGGCCAGAAAAACTCTTGAGGTGAAAAGCCATGACCACATTTGAATGGGATAATGAAGGTTCTGACGAAGGCCAGATCACCGAGCGTCAATTCGTGATATCTGGCGGCAAAAAGCCGGTCCCCGGAATAATATGGACCCCGGAGGCCGCCAAAGGTCCCCTGCCTCTCGTGTTATTCGGCCATGGCGGCAGTGGCCATAAGAGGGTGGCGCGGTCGTTGATGTTGGGACGCCGCCTGGCCGGCGTTTCCCAGTTTGCCATGGCCGCCATCGACGGACCCGCCCACGGCGACCGGAAAAATCCCGGAGATTTTGATCTGACATCGTCCATGAGCGAAGGAAGCGTCGATCAGGTGATCGATGGGATGGTGGAGGATTGGTGCGCCACGCTGGAACATCTAACGGGCTTGGATCTAATTGACGCCAGCCGGGTGGCTTACGCCGGTTTTTCCATGGGCACCCGTTTTGGCATCCCCTTTGTGGCCGCGGCCGGAGACAGCCTTCGTTGCGCCGCCCTAGGCAAAAACGCCCTGGAGACTAAAGACCCATCCCGGGTCAGCGCCAGCGCCGGGCCCCGGTTCAAACGTGACGCCCCCAAAATCCGGATTCCAGTGCTGTTTCACATGCAATGGGACGATGAGTTGTTCGCCAGGGAGTCCCAATGCGCGCTGTTCGACTTGATAGCCTCGGAAGACAAGCGGTTGATCGCCTATCCCGGCCCCCACGGAACCTCAACGCCCGAGGCAGTGGACCAGTGGTGCCGGTTCATCGAGGACTATATTTAGCCCAAACCTCCCCAGCTTGGCACAGGCCTGTCTAAGTCAAGATTTGTAGCTGCCAACTATTGAATGCCCCATCACATCACTGAAAATCGAGAGGGTGGGACTCGCTCATGTGCCTGGGGCACTCGGCCACATCGGAACGACGGTGACGGACCTGGGACGCCAATCGACAGTTCGAGACTTCCCAGGGGTCAAGAATTCAGTGAATTCAAAATGATTTGGACCATTTGAGCCTGGGGTAACAGTCACTTGACGACATCTTCACGCTCACCGTCAGTGAGGAGATTGAGATTGCGGCCAGGCTGCTCTTGGCGGCCGTGTTCGGCGCCGCTGTGGGTTACGAACGCCGCAGCGCCGACAAACCGGCGGGCCTGCGTACCCTGTTGCTGGTGGCCGTCGGCGCCGCGCTGTTCACCGTGATCTCCTCTTTCGGATTTGATACCGCAGACCAGTCCAGGGTTGCCGCCCAGATCGTCACCGGCGTGGGTTTCCTTGGCGCAGGCACGATTCTGCGCACCGGCATCAATGTTTCCGGGCTGACCACCGCCGCGACGATCTGGGCCACCGCAGCCATCGGCATGGCGGTGGGATCCGGGCTTTATATCGCGTCGGTCGCCGGCACGGTTCTGGTATTGATCATCCTCTACCTGTTCGCCCCGTCCAGAGACACCAACCTTTAGCCGGGCCGAACACTCGCAATACCCTGTCCACAACGCCAAATTTCCAGGTGTCCACACTTCCACGCAAGCTGCCGGGCGGTTGTCTGTTCTGCAAGGCGCTATCCGCTGTCTACCCTCATGATTACGCCAATCTCCTCTGAAACATCTCCGTACCCGGTGCGGCTAGCCCGCTCCTTGCTGGAAAATTCGGGGTGGCTGCACCTCTCGAAAACATTGGTCCTCCCCTACCCGCAATTAGGTGGCAATCCCGTGGAACGGTTTGGCCTGGCTGATTAGACTACATCAAGTCATCCCAAAACCCTCGGCGCCGGTCATTATGATTCTGGTGAGCCGTGCTCCGGGGATCCGACCGCTGAGTTGCCGCTGTGAAGAATCATCCCCAAAATGCCTACCCTTACTGGCCGCCACCCTGGAGCGGCCCCGTGGCCAGCACCTCCCTCGATCGCCGGGGATTGTGGCCGGACCAGCGTGGGATCACCGGATTGGAAACGGCCATAGTGTTGATCGCCTTTGTGGTGGTCTCCTCCGTTTTTGCCTTTTCCGTTCTGTCCACGGGGTTGTTCTCCAGTGACAAGGCACGGGAAACCATATCTGCGGGATTGGAGGGCAAACGAAGCACGTTGGAGATGAAGGGGTCGCTGATCCTCACGGCGAGCACCACCGGCGCTTCTGGCGTGGTATCTCAAATCCAATTCCAGGTTGGGATGGTGGCAGCCGGGGATTTAGCGGACCTGACTCCGGGCAACACCATAATCCGCTACACCGACAAAAATCAGGTGCGAAATTTCACAACTTCAACCGATTTCAGCGCGGCCAACGTAGCTTCCTTCGGCGACAGCGATACGCTGTTGGAGCCCGGCGAGCTCTTTGAGATAAAATTGTTGAACCTGGACTCGGTGTTGACGACCAGCCTGGGTACCAACACCGACTTCGTCATACAAGTGTTGCCGCCCGTCGGTGCGGTACTGTTCATAGCCAGGACCACTCCCATCGCACTGGAAACCACCGAAGTTTTAAAGTGACAGCCTAACCCTGTTCTGGACCTGGGAACCGCGTAGTGGTACAGCAATTCTAGGGAGCCGGGCGATACGCAAGAGGCCATTAAGCTGGACGGGTTTGGTCCGCCCTCAACCGCCCAAGGGCGAGCGGAATTGGGGAGCCACCTTTTGGGCGAAGAGACGCAGGCTGTGGGCCGCGGCTTCGTAGGGCATGGCGCCCAGTCGAAAATGGATGATCACGCCGCCCACGCCGATATCATTGAGTTCTTCCAAGCGCTGGCAAACCGTGTCGGGCGAGCCGTAAATCAACCCGTGCTCCAACGAGTCCCTGGCCGGACCGCTAACCGCCGGCGCTTGGGCGGCAAGCTCTTGGGCGGTGTTCATGCGCGTCCGGTTTTCCGACAGATAGGCGCGCATGGCCCGGAAATGGGATACGCTTCCCGCTTCGGCCTCAGCGTCGGTGTCGGCAACGAAGATGTTCCGCCACACCCACGAATCGGCGACGCAACGGGCGATGGCTTCGTCGTCGAAGCCCGCCTCGGCCATGGTTGACCGGTAGAGGTCCATGCGCTGGCGGGTGGTCTCGTCGCTCTGGAGATTCATCAGGAAGGGCCGGCCTTGGCGGGCCATTTCCAGGGTCGATTCCAGACCGGAGCAGGCCCGGATCATGGGCGGATGGGGTTTTTGGTACACCTGGGGCCGCAGCACCGGCAATTCCAACTGCCAGTATTTGCCCTCGTGCTTGTAATTCTCCGTGGTCCAGGCCTTGACCAGGACTTCTTCCACCTCCAGCAGCATTTCGTGGGCGTCGCTGGGGTCGATGCCAAACCCCCGGAATTCGTAGAAGTTATAGGCCGTGCCCCTGCCGACGCCGACTATCATACGGCCCCGGCTGATGTTGTCGATGAGGGCTATCTGCTCGGCAAACCTGATAGGGTGGTGCAACGCCATCTGGGCCACGGCGAAGCCGATCTTGATCTTGCTGGTTCGGGCGGCGATGGCCGAGGCGAAGGTGATGGGGTCCACGTAGGCGCAACCGCCGTCGAAGTGGTGCTCCGCCAACCAGAGGACCTCGTAGCCCAGTTCTTCTGTGAGTTCCGCTTCCCTGAGCGACTCTTCAATCACGTCGAAATCCCCGTCCGGGGTCTTGCTCTCCGGAAACAGAAAATTGCTAAATCTCACGGTCCCTCTCCCGCTGCCTGACGATTAGATCCAACACTGCCGCGGCTGGTTTGTCTAGGAACATTGAATAAATACCGGCCACGGAACATCGTCGCCCCAAAATTTCCTTCAAAGATTTGTTGGTGATTGATCGTTGCGGTAGAGGATAGTTTAAAACTCTCCTCTACGTGATTCATTAAGACTGGCGATCGATAGCTGCAAACCTTCTGCCGTGGCGCTGCCGCCAATCTCCAGCTCTGTTCGGTCGATCGCCTGGCTAACCACGCAACCGGCCGTCAGGGCAGTGGCATGGATATGCTGACCGAGGGTACCGGAAAACGGGTCTTATGTCCCTTGCCGGTAACGTCTTCCCATAGCCGCAGGTCGTTGGGCCCAAAACTGTGGATGGTGCCGTCGGCTAATTGGATATCTATCTGGCCGCTAAGCATGGTCATCCAACGGCGGCGCGGCGCAGGATGAAATTCCGAGAACTCCGAGGGTGCGTTGATCTGTAAAGAACAGCCGGTGCAGGTACTCATGGTCTCCAGGATTGGATCGTCTTCCTTAAGCTCTTCCATGACGCTCTGGCCTTCGGACCCTGTGTACATACGGAATATACCCATATTGCATCTTCCTCGAGAAAAATCCGGTGAATGACCCTGCTTATCTGAGTTCCAACAACTCCACTTCGAATTTCAAGGTGGCGTCTGGAGGGATGACCCCGCCTGCGCCCCTTGTGCCGTAGGCCAGATCCGGCGGAATGATCAACTCCCGCTTACCGCCGACGTTCATAGTGCCCACGCCTTCCTCCCAGCCTTTTATGACCCGGCCCTGCCCTATCACAAAATCCAGCGGCTGGCCCCGGTCCAGCGAACTGTCAAACTTGGTGCCATCCATCAGCCAGCCGGTGTAATGAACAACGGCGGTGTCGCCTTGGCTGGCCAATGTGCCAGTTCCAACTACGATGTCTCTATATTGCAGTCCCGAAGCGGTGGTGGTTGTTTCCATGTTGACCTCAGAAGAAGGATTGCCGGTTGCGGATGAATCGGAGCCGGAGCAAGCCACAGCCAAGGCGGCCACCCCGGCAGAATAGTAGCATATCGACATGGCCACAGCCTAAACCCCACAGATCATTTTGAACGGGCTTCCACCTTCCTTCGATGGAATCAGAAAGCCTGGAAATCTCCTTAACCCCATCTAAAAGGGGGAAAGCTGGCCCCCCTTTTGCGAAAGGGGGGTCGGGGGAATTTCCGAGGGCATCTTCGGAGAGAAGCCCATGCCGGTACAGGTACTTCAAATCGTGGAAGTGTGCCGGTTGATCTTGGTTTATCTTTATAACCCCATGGCCTCCAGGCCCACTCTGGAAAGGTCTTCGTCGGATTGGCCACTGGGATATCCCCCAACCCCGATCCCGCCCAAGATAACGCCGTCCTTCATTATCACTAGGCCACCTTGGCCATGGGTCAGTTGGGGGTCTCCCATTTCGCTGATGCTGCGGCCTTGGCCGTGTAGACTTTGGGCGTTTGCGCCGGTATCGATGCCAAGAACCGCGGCGGTGTAGGCCTTGCGAAGAGCGTGACGGCGGCTAAATATCCTCAGATTATCCATCTTGGCATAAGCTTCCAGATTGCCGGCGGCGTCCACTATAGCCGCGGCCACCGGTTGATCCGGCGTCTGCATGGCTTTTTTCATTATGGCGTTGATCGCCGCTTGGACCTGCATCATCGTTAACATGGCGCTTTCTCCCGGTCATTTGATTTCACTTACCACGGGCATTATACAAACAAATCTTTGCGAATCGTTGGGTTGACCATCTCTAACGTGGCTGGGCTCGGACGATGGCCGTTGCCTGGCATCCCCCCGCCAGAATATAATCTTATCGTCGTATTGTCCGAGATGACGTTCAGTTTAAGCCGGAAATACTCGATGAAAGCGTGATTCGTAGGCCACAAAGCAACGCGAGTGATGACACTATGCGACCAACCGATGCCCAGTTGGTGGAAGAGTACCTGGACGGCCTTGCTCCAGACAGGCGGCTGGCTATTGAAACGGTGCGGAAGGTTATCCTGGAAAACCTTCCGGCTGGGTACCAGGAGACGTTTGATTTTGGGATGTTGGCATATGTGATTCCGCTGGAGACCTACCCGAAGACCTATAACGGGCATCCTTTGATGTACGTGGGTCTGGCATCTCAGAAACGCTACATGTCCGTTTACCTTATGAATATATATGGCGACGCAGCAACCGAACGGTGGTTCACTGAAGCTTACCAAGCCAGCGGCAAGAAGCTGGACATGGGCAAGTCGTGCGTCCGGTTCAAAAAGCTCGACGACTTGCCGGTGGACCTCATCGGCCAGGCGGCCGCCCTGACACCCGTGTCCCAGCATATCGAAAGATACGAAGCTTCCCGAAAACAGGCCAGGGAGACACCCCGCCGCCGCTCCAAACCGGCGTAAGGTCAGTTCACACGCCTGGCCGTCGATGACAGTGGGGCCTTGGATTCCCTAGCGGTAAGTGTTAAAAAATGGCCCACCGCGCGGTTATGAACGGTTCGTCAGTTGGACCTGATGCCGGAGATCCAAGGGCCGGGGTCTGGCGAAGAAACAAAGCCGCACCAAAAGGAGGCACATAATGCCAGAAGTGACCAGCCACGCTCCGGGCACCCCTTCGTGGTTCGAGCTTTCGACCACTGACGAGAAGGGCGCTCTCGCCTTCTACGGAGAGTTATTCGACTGGGTGGACGATCCCCAGCCAATGGGCGAGGACATTTTTTACCACATGCAAAAGCTCAACGGTCTGGAAGCGGCGGCCATCTATCAGCAACAGGCAGAGGAGCGGGATCAGGGGGTTCCAAGCCACTGGACCACTTACTTTACCGTCACCGACACCGACGAGGCTATATCCAAGATCGAGCAGGCCCAGGGGACCGTACTATTTGGACCCATGGACGTGTTCACCGCAGGGCGAATGGCGATGCTACAAGACCGCCAGGGCGCGGCTTTCGCGGTATGGCAGCCCCAAGACCACATCGGTTGCCGGGTTAAGGGCGAGCCGGGAGCCATCGCGTGGAACGAGCTTCTCACCACCGACCCTAAAGATGCGGCCGATTTTTACGGGAGGGTGTTGGGCGTCGAAAGCGCTCCCATGGAAGGGCCCATGGAATATCAAGGCGTCGGGCGCCGACGTTGCCGGCGTGATGCAGATCACAGAGGAGATGGGCCCGGTACCGCCCACCTGGATGGTTTATTTCGCCGTCGCCAACGTCGATGACGCGGCCAATAAGGCGGTGTCATTGGGGGGTACATTGCTGGCGCCGGGCATGGACATCCCTGGTATCGGCCGGTTCGCCACGATCCAAAACCCACAGGGTGCGGTTTTCAGCATCTTCTCCGGAGTTTAACCTCTGAATTTGATTCCAGGCCAGGAACCGCTGGGTACTGACGGCTTCCGGTTTTGGACGACGGAACCGCCCAGCCGTTAGAGATGCAGCTTCATACCATTATGGGAATTGACGAATCCTAGCTGTTGGTAGAACCTCAGCGCGTCGGGTCTCTGTTGGTCGGTGGTCAGTTGTATCAAATGGGCACCTTTATCTTTAGCCCGTTGAATGGCGTACTGGAAGATTTCCTTTCCAAGGCCTTTCCCCCTCAGACCGCTCTTTACCCGGACTGCCTCGATCTGGGCGCGAATGCCCCCTCGGTACGTTAGGTACTGGATGAAGCTCAGATGGAAGGTGGCAGCTATTTCCCGGTCTAGTTCCACCACCGTCAGTTCCTGGTTCTCGTCTTCGATGATCTTCCGGAAGGCAGCCAGGTAGCTTTGGGGCAGAGGCATCCGGAAGTCCTCTCTGGAAGCGCCCAACTGGTCATCCGCCAACATCCCAACGATGGTTGGCAGATCAGATTCCACGGCTAGTCTATAATCCAATCGGCTTTTCATTTTGCCAAACCGTTATTTATCGGATTCCAATCGAAGCAACCCATCGCCCCGGCAGGTGGGTTTCCGATGCTCGCGCCATTTGGCCAGGCTATACTATACTGCCAGCGCCACATTGCCGGGAACTATAGATTTTAGAGGGATGACATGCCAGATCTGGGAAACAGGTTAGAGGGTAAAGTAGCCGTGGTCACCGGGGCCGGAGCCACCAGCAGCGGTGATTTCGTTGGGATTGGACAGGCCATCTCCATCCTTTTCGCCAGGCAGGGCGCCAAAGTCCTACTGGTGGACCGGGACGAAAAGAACGCCGAGACCACTCTGGCCAACATCAATGAAGAGGGGGGCGAGGCATCGGTCCTGGTGGGAGATGTCACCAGCGCCGCCGACTGCCAGAAAATGGCTCTGGCCGCCGTGTCCCGTTATGGCAGGCTAAACGTATTGGTCAATAACGTTGGTATCAGCGGGCCCGGTTCGGTCACCGACGTGGAAGAGGAATTCTGGGATACCGTCATCGACGTAAACCTTAAAAGCGTCATGCTCACCAGAAAATACGCCATCCCCCGCATGATAGAAGACGGCGGAGGATCAATCATCAACCTGTCGTCCATTGTCGGGTTGCGGGCTGGGAGCGGCCGGCCCAGCCATCCCTACGCCGCCTCCAAAGGGGGGATCATCGGCCTTAGCAATTCCATGGCGGTGCATTACGGGCGGGACAACATCAGGGTCAATTGCATCGCGCCGGGACACATCCGCAGCCCCATGGTGGCGCGCCATTCCAGCGATGAGATGCTGGAACTGCGGCGCCGGGCGGGGCCTTTGGGCACCGATGGCACCCCTTGGGACGTGGCCTGGGCGGTGGCCTTCCTGGCCTCGGAGGAATCCCGATGGATCTCCGGCGTCACCCTGCCGGTGGATGCCGGATTATTGGCCGCCACTCCGCTAGCCATGTATCCTCACCTGAAGGACCCTGAATGATCTTGAGACACGGATAAATGCGGCGTTCCTGCGCTAATGCCGCCGCGGCCTGTTCGATGGACAACCAGGCCGTGCCAAGCTAATATTCTGGTTCATATCTCGCGCTAACCCACGGAGGTGATTCTTGTACAAGACGATCAGCCCGGCCACCCTTAAGGCCTTGCAAGGGATAGACGGCCCTAGCATCTGCAATGCCATCGAAGGATTCAACTTCCGGCCCAAAAATGAGGGGTTCATGATGCCGGAGATACAGACGGCGTTCCGCGATTTCCCTCCGGTGGTAGGATACGCCGTCACCGGTGTGATCAGCGCCAACGCTCCCGAGGGCCGCAACGTGGCCAGGGAGGAATGGTGGGACTTGATCGCCTCGGTTCCCGAACCCAGGTTCATCGTTCTCCATGACATCGACAATCCGCCCATCGGCGCCTACTGGGGTGAAGTGCAGGGCAATATCCACAAAGCCCTGGGAGCAGTGGCCGTCGCCACCGACGGCACCGTCAGGGACTTGGACGAGGTTCACGAATTGGGGTTCCAATTCTTCGCCAAGCACGTATCCGTTTCCCATGCCTATGTGCACTTGGTTGAGATTGACATACCCGTCACCGTGGGCGGCCTCACCGTTGCCACCGGCGACCTGATCCACGGCGACAAACACGGCGTGACCCACATTCCGTTTGAGCTAGCCGATAAGATTCCCGACATGGTGCAAACCATCGCCGACTACGAGAAGAAAACCATCGACGTGTGTCAATCGCCTTCCTTCTCAATGGAAAAATTGAAAGAAGTGGCCAAGATCACCCGGCCTTACTAGGCGGGCTTATCCACATATCGTAAGGATCCCGGATCGACTAAGCCGCCTCCCTTTGCAAAGGGGATTGGGGGGATGTCCCCCAACGCCGGGCCCCACCTAGTCGCTTGGCAACCCGCCTACCGCCTCATCCAATGTGATCACCGGATAGAATGTCGCCGTGTTCCAAACCGCCAGGCCCAAATCGACGTTGGCGTCGTCCACGGCATGGGCGTTGGGTGCGTCGATCACTATGAATGTCATATGGGCCGACTTGCTTACCCATCCCCCATGAAAGGTACAACCGTGGCTGTTCAGGACATCGGTCATGGTGGCGGACATGGTGACCACCCGGTCTCGGATCTCGGTGGCGACTCCGGGGCACTGCTGCGGGGTGTGGCTCAACGACATCATGTACAACATTGCATCTCTCTCCTGATTTGGTAATCTGTGGACAAACAAGCACGGATTATATACCGTGGTAGCCTCTGAGAGGGTGTTATATAACCTACACCTAAAATCATAAACAAGGGAGAAAGTCATGCGAAGGATTAGAATATCCGAGGTGGAAGTCGTCCCCATCGACACGGCAACGCCGATTCCCGGTTGGACCGGAGGCGCGGTGCGCCGCACCCGGCAGAACCTGCTTCCCGAGGGCGCCAGCAAGAATTTCAGCAGCAGCGTGGTGAATTTTGAACTGGGAGCCACCACCGGCTGGCACAGGCACACCAGCGACCAGATCTTGGTCATAACCGCCGGGGCCGGGATAGTGGCCAACGAGCATGAAGAGGTTGAAGTGGTGGTGGGCGACGTGGTGCATATCCTGGAAGGGGAAAACCATTGGCACGGGGCCAAAAAAGAATCTTACATGTCCCACATCACCATTACGGCGGTATAGGCCAACCCTTTCACGAACATTTACCGGCCACACGCGATCATTGGGAGGCCAACTTATGGCTATTTACCGGTTGTATTCCGGCGGCGACGGCGAGTCCCACATCGAGGAACTGGACCTGGCTTCACATCCGGAGCTGACCTCCGCCCAGGCGACGACCGATATAACCTTTCGGGAATCGCCTCCCGGCAGGTTTAGCGATTGGCATACGGCGCCCCGCCGCCAGTACATCATCACCGTCTCCGGCCGTTCTGAGATCGGCCTGGGCGACGGGACCATCGTTCATTATGGGCCGGGTGACGCCCGCCTGGTGGAAGACACCACCGGCCGCGGCCACACCACCCGCGCCGTGGGAACCGAGCCGGTGGTCACCTGTGTAATCCCGCTGGCGGGGCAATAATACTCCCGGTTCCCAGTCATGCCCGCCGTTAATAGTGAATGCCCGCCGTTAAACTGGCAGTGGCGTTTCGGCCGGTTGGTCCGGCAACTCGACGCCAAAGGCGTTTACGTTGAAGGCCAGCATGGCGTAGCAGCCCAACAGGTTGGTCAGTTCAGTGAGACCTAGTACGCCAAACTGGGCCAGCGCGGCATCAAAATTGGCCTGAGTCACCCGGTGGGTACGGAAGAAGTCCCTTCCGTAGTTCACCACCGCCGCTTCATCCGGCGCCAGGCTGGGAAGGTCTTGTTTGTCCCGCAGGGCATCGACTATCTCACCCTTTAGACCGGCGCGGCGGGCCGCCGGAGCATGGGCGTTCCAGATGAACTGGCAGTCGTTCTCCCGTGCCGCCAAACACATACCCAACTCCCTGATGCGGGGTTCCAGAGAAGTCTCGGTCCGCAAAAACAGAGCCAGGCCCAGGGCGCGTTTCGCCACCTCGGGAGCGTTTAGCATGACGGAACCGGGACCGCCGGTTGGCACCTCTCCCCGGTCTTGGATCAATTCGTCGAAGGCTGCCCTCTGGTTCTCAGGGATGTTATCTCGGTTCAACGCAGGTACCCGGGCCATAAGATCCTCCATGCTTTGACCGATTTGATTTGGGAACGCCGGATGAGGGCCAGTATACGCCATGGCGCCAAGAGCGGCTTACCATATGCTAGCCCGCCCGCGTGTCCGGTACGGACGATTGCCGGTGCACCAGCCGTCGTGTAGAATTCCCCACTAGTAAAATCACTTTTTTGAGAATACTTTAACCGTTCTTTAGGAGGCGCCC
Source organism: Dehalococcoidia bacterium (assembly GCA_034428715.1). Classification (GTDB taxonomy): domain Bacteria; phylum Chloroflexota; class Dehalococcoidia; order Lucifugimonadales; family UBA3495; genus Io17-Chloro-G2. Next base: position 19,273 of record DAOUHE010000022.1, read on the forward strand.
AAATGGATCTGGGATTGAAGGGAAAACATGCGCTGGTGGCCGGCGCCAGCCGGGGCATCGGCAAAGCCATTGCCCGTGATCTGGCTCAAGAAGGGGTTGACGTGGTCATCGTCTCCCGCACCTTCGCCGATCTCGAACAGACGGCTAAGGAACTGGAGGACGAAACCGGATCAAAGGTCATCCCATTGGCCCTGGACGTGACATCTACCGACCAGGTGAACCGGGTCGTGGCCGAGGCGTCTGAGAAGTTGGGCGGCCTGCACATACTGGTCAACAGCGCTTCGCTCCCGGGTGGCTCCGCCTCGGCGGTGGGTCCCATCGAAACCGTAAACGAAGATGACCTGATGAGCGACTTCGACGTTAAGTATGTGGGAGCTTTGCGATGCGCCAGGGCCGCCATTCCCTTCATGAAAGAACAGGGTTGGGGCCGCATCATCAATATCAGCGGCGGCAACGCCCGAAACGCCGGTAACCTCAGCGGCGGGGCGCGCAACGTCTCAATGGTGCACCTGACCAAGACCCTGTCCAACCAGGTGGGCCGGTTCGGCATAACCGTCAACTGTATCCATCCGGGCACCACGCGAACCGAACGCACGCCCAGTTTGTTGGCCGCCCGGGCCGCCCAGCTGGGCGTATCGCCCGAGGAAGCCGAGCAGCAAGACTTCGCCCCCGGCTCCGGGCGGGGCAACGCCATTTGCCGAATGGTAGATGCCTCGGAAATAGCTTATTTGACCACCTTCCTGGCTTCGGACAAGGCATGGGCCATCACTGGTGAGCTCATCGCCGCCAACGGAGGAGTGGGCAACAGCGTCTATTACTGAATCGGGCCAGGAGGCTGTTGTCTCGGCTTACCGAGGTGTCGGTAATCAGGGAAATGCTGGCCGGTATGCTAGAGCCCACGGAAAAACCGCCAGGTACGCTGTCGCCGGGTTTGGAGGTCCCAACGTGGCCGTGGTGTATATCGGGCGTTAAGCCAGGGGCCCAGGTTGCGCCGAGGCGAAAGAAATCAAGTGGTTGTAGACCGTTCTCATTCCCGTACTAATAATGGGCCGGCTGCTCCACCCTAAACGGTGACGGCCTGAATCAAAAATGCCAGGAGGTGAACATGCCATGCAGGCCACTGGAGTTTCCCACATCGCCATTTGCGTCCGGGATATGGATACATCCCTGGCTTTTTACCGGGACCAATTGGGTATGACGGTCACCATAGACCACGACACCGACCCCACCGAGGGCGGACGTGCCCATAACTATAAGCACCAGCGCAAGACCCGCAGGCGGGTGAGCATCGGCTACCCTGGAGACAACGTCCCCGCCCTCACATTGACCAGCCATCCTGGGGAAGCGCCCGATGGCGAGCCTATCAAACTGGACCAGGTGGGCATAACGCACCTTGCTTTCATCATGCCAGACCTGAAAATGTTCACCGAAGCCATCCTCGCCAAGGGCGTTGAGCTGGCCGGACCCCGGGAGGCCTTTTTCGATACCCAGGGGAACGTTCGCAACATCTACGTGAAAGACCCCGACGGCATTCTCATCCAGTTCAGCTCCGGTGGCGGCGGATGAAAAATCCCTGCCAGCGGATGCCGGGTCATTAGATTCTTACGGCAAGTTGAATTTTTTCCGTATGCCGTGAGCTAGTCGAAGGGCGGAGAGGTAGTTCGGAGAACTCATCACAAACGGGAGTTAGCTGCCCAACTCAAATAATCGAAAAACCCTTGGCGGATGCCTTTCCGGTTGCTGCCGCCATGCCGGTCTGCTACCCTTAGGCCTGCCGACAGAGCGGGGTTGAAGACGCATTATGACCCAAGGCCCGGTAACCAGGGCTTCTCTTTTCGCCACCTGCATCGTAGACCAGATGTTTCCCCAAGTGGGGGTCAGCACGGTGCGGGTTCTAAGGCATCTGGGCGTGGAGGTCGATTTCCCCCCGGACCAGACCTGTTGCGGCCAGCCTTTGTTCAATTCCGGCTTCAACCAGCAGGCGAGGAGATTGGCCACCAGAGTCCTAGACAGCTTCGAAGACAGCCGGTTCGTGGTTGTCCCTTCGGGTTCGTGCGCCGCCATGATGAAGGTTTTTTACCTGGACCTGTTTCAAGACCAGCCGGATCAGCTACGGCGGGCGGAACAAATGGCGCCCAAGGTTTATGAGTTCTCCCAGTTTTTGGTCCAAGTCCTGGGCGCTGCCGATATTGGCGGCCGTTATTCTAGCACGGCCGTCTACCATCCCAGTTGCCATCTGATGCGGGAGATGAACGTCAGACGCGAGCCCCGCGAGCTTATGAACCACGTCGCTGGCCTGCAAATCGACGACCTTCCGCAGGCCGAAACCTGCTGCGGTTTCGGCGGCACATTTTCAATAAAATACCCCCACATTTCGGAGGGCATGCTGGTCGACAAGGTAGATAATATCGCGGCCAGCGGAGCGGAGACCCTGGTGTCGTGTGACATGGGGTGCCTGATGCATATCGAAGGCGCCCTTCGCCGCCGGGGGATAGATGTGCAAACCCGGCATTTGGCGCAGATTTTAGATCCCACAAAACCCGGACCAGGATCATAACCAGTGGCCGACATCAAAACCCAAGATTTCTTCGCCGCCTCAGCGGTTTCGATCCAGGACCCCATCTTGAGACAGGCCCTTATCAAGGTGGGTACAGGATTTGATGGCGCCCGGTTGGCGGCCATCGAAGACGTGACTCCCAACCGTTGGGACGAGTGGCGGGAGGAAGCGCGCCGGATAAAAATCCACACCCTAGAGCACCTGGATTATTACCTGGATCTATTGGAGCGAAACGTGGCCAAAGCAGGCGGTCAGGTCCACTTCGCCGCCGACGCAACCCAGGCCAACGACATAGTCGCGTCTATTGCACGAGACGGCGGCGTGAAGATCGTCACCAAGGGAAAGTCCATGGTGTCCGAGGAGCTTTCCTTAAATCCGGTCTTGGAATCTATGGGTGTCGAGGTTTTCGAAACCGACCTGGGCGAATACATCATCCAGCTGGCCGGGGAAACTCCTTCCCATTTGGTGGCGCCAGCCTTGCACAAGACCAAGGAACAGGTAGCGCAACTGTTCAGCGAAAAGTTGGGTCTGCCCCCGCCGGAGACAATAGAAGACATGGCCAAGGCCGCCCGGGAGGTATTGCGTGGGAAATTCCTGCAGGCGGAGATGGGCATCAGCGGAGCCAACTTTTTGGTGGCGGAAACCGGCACACTGGTGATCATCACCAACGAGGGCAACGGCCGCATGTGCACCTCCGCCCCGCGCATCCACGTCGGCATAACCGGTATGGAAAAGGTCATACCTTCATTGCAAGACCTGGCGGTATTCCTGCGCCTGCTTCCCCGGTCGGCCACCGGCCAGCGCATCACCAGCTATGTGACCATGGTAACCGGACCCCGGCGGGAAACCGATGAAGACGGCCCGGAAGAGTTCCACTTGGTGATAGTGGACAACGGGCGTTCCAAAATGCTGGCCGACCCGGAACTCAGAGAGGCTTTGTATTGCATCCGCTGCGGAGCCTGTTTGAATATTTGCCCAGTATATAAAAAGGTGGGCGGCCACGCCTACGGGTGGGTGTACCCCGGGCCCATAGGCGCCGTGGTCTCACCGTCTCTGGTTGGCTTGAAACAAGCAAAGGACCTACCCCAGGCATCCAGCCTCTGCGGCGCCTGCCGTGAGGTCTGCCCCGTCAAGATCAATATACCCCGCATGTTGCTCCACCTGCGAAACGATCTGGCCGAAAGCCCCGATGTTACAAAGAATGCAGCCACGCCGGCCGCCCGGCTCATGGCATGGGGTTATGCCCGGCTGATGAGCAGCCCGCCGTTGCTATCCCTGGCCCATCGATTGGCGCGTTCTCTTCAGCGGCCAATCCTGATGCTGCCGTTTTCGCCGCTGACAAGAAGCGGCGGGGGCATTGGCCGCGCCCGGTTGCCATTCTTGTCCCGGTGGACCCGGTCCAAGGACCTCCCCCTGCTGCCACCTCGCACCTTCCACGAGATATGGCGACAAGAGTTAAGCCAGACCGCTGGAGGAGATTCCTAGCGTGTCTCGATCTGCCGGGATAGGCAAAGAGGAATTCTTGGCCTCGGTCCGACGGGCGCTGGGCCGTTCAGGTGGTCCTCCGGCCAATGCCTACTCGCGGCTGAAAGAAACCATTCAAGATTTGGAAGACCAGGTGCGGGAGTTGCGCCGGCGGCTGGAAAGCCAGGGTACCCAATTGTTGGATCAGCTGGCCAGGGTCGCTGAAATGCAGGGCTGGAAGGTCCACCGAGCTGACGATCCGGAAGACGTCATGGCTGCCGTGCTGGCCGTGGCAGACTCTGTAGAGGCCCAGGCAGCCGTAAGAACCGGGCAAGACGTGTTCGATGAGATACCGCTGGACATAGGCGCCATGAATTGGGGATTGGCAGTTTCCGTCGCCACCCACAGTGAAGGGTTTGACCGCCGAGCGGTACGGGATAGCATCATAGAGGCCGATATAGGTGTCACCGGGGCCGACTACGCCGTGGCGGAAACCGGCTCGGTGGTGGTGGTGCCGCGTCAGGGTCTGGGCCGCCTGGTCTCCCTGGTACCGCCGGTGCATGTGGCCGTGGTCCGGCCCCAAGACGTCGTTGAAACTTTGGACGACGTCTTTCTTTTGCGGCGGCTGGAATACCACATGAACGGCGGCGAGATGGGCAGCTATCTGAACTTCATCACCGGCCCCAGCCGCACCGCGGATATAGAACAAACCCTGGTGGTTGGCGTACACGGCCCCCGGGAAGCCCACATGATCCTTTTGGGTTAAGGGTCGAGCCTTAAGGTGAAAACATGCCGGTGAGAATAGGGTTCTCGGTGTTCCGCAAGGAAATGCTGGACCGGTCGTTGCAGCGCATCGAGGAGCTTTTGCCTATTCTGGGCGTGGAAAAGGTGATCTTGGTGGGCGACATGCTCACCGGGGACTTCACTCCGGAAAGCAGCATCGACCTTGTGGTGGTGCATGAGACCGACCGCCCCTTTGGCCGGCGCGCCGACTTCTTCTCCTATCACCTGGACACCGAAGTAGCCGTGGATACCCAAGTTTACACTCCCGAAGAGTTCGAAAGATTACAGGATACCCTTCCCGCCTTGCATCATGCTTGCCAGAACGGAAGGGTCATCTATGATGCTTGAGGCGAGGACTAGATCCCATGCCTGATTTCATTGCCGAGGGCGCCCGTTGGTTGCGCCAGGCCCGCCAAGACCTTTTGGACGCCGATTTCGCCCGGGACGGAAGCCGGTTCAATCTGGCATGTTTCCTGGGCCAGCAGGCGGCCGAGAAGGCATTGAAAGGGTTCCTCTATCACCGGGGCGCTGAAGACGTTTGGAGCCACTCCCTCATCGACCTGTGCGAAGACGCCAAGCTCTTTGAGATGTTTTTCGACACCATCAAAAGCGAGGCCCGCCAACTGGACAAATACTACGAGATCACCCGCTACCCCTACCACCTGCCCGGCGGCATCCCATCGGAAGCCTTCGACAAGATCGACGCCGACCGGGCCATGGAGCTTTCCCAGTTGGTCGTCGATTTCGTGGGAGAGCGGCTGGATTGATGGTTTAATCCTTCAAATTGATCAAAAACCGAAAATGGTCGGGACACAGCCGCTCATTCTACCGAGGGAGACTGACATGCAAGAACCAGAGAGGATCCAGCCCCAAAAACTAGGTGGCTATTTAGAGATAATGACCAAGGCTGTTTTCCAGAGCGGAATCTCCTGGAAGGTGGTCGGGTCCAAGTGGCCGGGAATAAAGGAAGCTTTCAAGGATTTTGACGCGGAGACCGTCGCCGGATTCTCGGAGCCTGAGCTGGACACGTTGACCCAAGACAACCGGGTGATCAGGAACCGCCGCAAATTGGAAGCGATCGTGTTTAACGCCCAACGAATGATCGAGCTTAATGAGCAGCACGGCGGATTTCAGAAATACCTCCGTTTCCACCCTGACTTCCGTTCCACAGTTGAGGACATTCGTAAGCAATTTAAGTTCATGGGCGATACTGGAACTTTTTATTTTCTGCGGGTAGTCAGCGAGGAAGTCCCTTCCCACGACGAGTGGGTCGAGTCACGGATGGATCGGCCCAGATAGGGTTGTTGTTGCCGCCTGGCGTCTCCGTTGCCGATTTCCGGTATCGCGGTATCAACGGCCTACTACTTAGGTTTGGCCTCTGTCACACCCGTGGGTGTTCAGCGCCAGGTGTGACACCAAATTCATCATCCCACCATGATTCCTGCTCTGCTCCGATAGCGCGTTGAAAATCCTCCCAATCCGCCTGCGCGACATTGGTTTCCCAACCGTCAAAATGCAGCAGATCGCTGACCGGCAGGCGGTCGCGCCAGCCCGCCGTCTGCAGCGTTGGCTGGCCGGGGAATTCCACGGGGTACCCAAGGCAAAGATAAGCCACTGGTATCACATGGTGAGGCACACCGAGGATCTTTCTTAACTGGGGCATTTTTAGCACGCTGACCCAACCCACGCCGACACCCTCGGAACGGGCTGCCAGCCACAGGTTTTGCACGGCGCAGCAGGTGGAGTAAACATCGGTCTCCTGGATCGAATTGCGCCCCAGCACCTCTCCGGCTCTGGTTGGGTCGCAGGTGATACACACGTTGACCGGAGATTCCAGGATGCCTTCCAGCTTGAGGGATAGGTATTGGGTGCGGCGCGGCTCGTCGAAATAGCAAGACGCCGCCTGCCGCTCCCGTTCAAACAATTCCTTGATCTGCCCGCGTACGTCCAAATCGCGGATCAATATCAGGTCCCAGGGCTGCATGAACCCCACCGAAGGCCCTTGATGGGCCGCCTGGATTATCCGTGCTAGCACTGGGTCTGGGATAGGGTCGTTACGAAAGTGCCTGATGTCGCGCCGGGTGTAGATAGCCCGGTATAAGCCTCGGCGCTCCTCAGGAGGGAACACATCCGGCATGCTGGACAGATCAGGTTCATTCAATGTCATATCTTAAAACTCCTGGAGTTATTCTCCCAGAGATGATCTACGGGAATGGGTTTGGGAAATAAATCGGCCCTTCGCCGCTTGAAATAAAAAACCCCCGCCCTTTCGCGGGGCGGAGGGAATCGCGTCAGCCAACCCCCGCTTGATCCACGAAGCGGTTGATCCAGTGCGGCAGGTCTCCTGACTGATGGATCATCGCCTTCCCGCGCCTTCCCGCCCCTTTAAGGGCAGTGACTGCTTTGACGCTTGCTGAAAGGCTCTCCAATTACAGTGGCGGGCCCGTGCCGGAGTCTCACCGGCTTCCCTATTCTCCCCGATGAATCGGGGCACCGCACGCTATTCTGTTTCCGTCAATGAGAATAGGCGATGCAGAGGGCGAAGTCAATCAACGCGGGGATAGTATGTGGATCATGCGGCCGAAAAGTGCTGGCACGGGATAATAACTCCGCCACAAAATTAAGGTCTTTATTCCCCGATAAGCCCGGGGTCAATCTTAACGTAAGCTTCCTGGTGATAGAATGTTAAAACCAACAGCGCATTCACAGCAAACAGAGGTTGTCTCAAACCGCCGGTGCTTTCTGAGATCAAATCAAGGGTGGCAGTTGGTGATTATCGTTTTACCATACACGCAGCAGCGCGAATGACCGGCAGGCACATACCAGTTCTGGACGTCGCAATAGCTTTGACTGGCGACTGGGCAGAGATGATTGAAGATTATCCTGACGACCCCAGAGGTCCTAGCTGTCTCATTCTTGGTTTTACCGCCAGGGGGCAACCATTGCATATCCAGTGTACCTATCCTCCGCAAATTGCCATTATCACGGCATATGAACCTGATCCTCAAGAATGGCGCCAATGGAGAATACGGTTGGAGGACCCAGCATGACAAAATGTCCGCTCTGCGGGGGGAAATTAGTAAATAAAATGGTTACCCATCCTCAAGAGTATAAAGGGGAAATCGTCATTCTAGAAAACGTTCCAGCGGAAGTGTGCCGGCAGTGCGGCGAGGTGCTCTTGCGCCCAGAGGTACTGGAGCAAGTGCAAAAAATTGTGTGGGAGAGGAAAGCCCCGCAACGCACCGCCCACGTTCCAGTATACGATCTTGCTGAATTGACTTAAGTATTCACACCGTAACCAAAGAATTGGGTCATGCCGTCACCCATTCATCCCGACTCCCACCATCATCAGCCTGATGGCCCGCTCCGCCGCTCCTTCTAGCAATTCTTGGGATCTGCTCAAGCTTTGCGCGAAGTTCATGGGCCGGTCGGCGATAGTCATGATGCTGGCGATGCCGTGTTGGTACAGTTCTTCATAACCGGTGCCCAGGCCGCCGGCCAACAAAATCGTAGGTACCCCTTTGGCCAGCGCGCGGCGGGCCACTCCGACCGGTGCTTTGTCGTATATCGTGGAGCGGTCTGCCCGGCCTTCTCCGGTGATGACCAGATCAGCCCCCTCTAGTAGATCGTCGAAGCCCAATACCTCGCACACCATGTCGATCCCCGAACGCAACTCGCCCCCGGCAAAGGCGATCAACCCTGCGCCCAATCCACCGGCAGCTCCCGCACCAGGGCGCTCCAATACGTCTTGCCCCAGGTCCCGATTGATTACGGCGGCAAGGTTCAGCAGTGCGGCGTCTAATTCATCAACCACCTGGGCGGTAGCCCCTTTTTGAGGACCATAGACCGCCGAAGCCCCGGTGGGACCGCACAGGGGATTGGTCACGTCGGTGGCGCCGACCAAATCGGCGTCTCGCAGACCGGGATGCAAACCCGACAGATCGATTCGGTCCAACCGGGCCAAGGCGGCTCCTCCCAGGGCCAGATCCTTCCCCTGAGAGTCGAGAAACTTGACGCCCAAAGCGCCGGCCATCCCCGCTCCGCCGTCGTTGGTGGCGCTGCCACCCAGGCCCACTATGATGCGCTTGAATCCTTTCTCCAGGGCTTCCTTGATGATTTCCCCGGTGCCCCAAGTGGTGGTGGTTCTCGGATCCCTTCGCTCGACGGGAATCAGGGCCAAACCAGATGGGCGAGCCATCTCTATCACCGCTGTCTCGCCGTCGCCCATGACACCCCAGGCGGCTTCCAATGGCAGTCCCAGGGGACCTTGGACCTGGCTGTTGAATATCTCCCCGCCGGTGGCATCCACCAAGGCGTGAAGGGTGCCATCGCCGCCGTCGGCTACCGGCACCAGGACCGTCTGGGCTTCCGGCAGCGCAGTATTCACCCCTCGTTGGATGGCCAAGGCAGCCTCCAACCCGGAGATGCCTCCTTTGAAACCCTGGGGAGCGATTATCACCTTCATATTCATAGCCCAGTTGTTACTGACACCTGCGTTCGTTGCTAAACGTGACGATAGCCACCCTCCGCGGGCTAAATCCCCCCAACCCCCCTTTGCAAAGGGGGGTTGGGGGGATTTCTATCCTCACCTGGTTCCTAGTGACGTTCAGCAATCAACGCAAGGCTCGGTAAGTATTTAATAGGTGATTATACAAGATAGCCGATTCTACCCATTCCGCCATCCCTCTGCTAGAATCGGGGCAGCCGCATCCAGGGGGTTGAGCATGCCATCCAGAGAGGAATTAAAAGGGCTGGTGTTCCAAGAGATCGACGCCAGAGCCGAAGAGATAGTCGAGATCGCCAAAACGATCTTGAAACACCCCGAACCGGGCTTTCGAGAGACCAAAACCTCTCGCCTGGTGTCCAGCAAATTCGCTGAACTCGGCATCGCCGCGCGGTCGGGTTTGGCCATGACCGGCGTCCGGGGGGAACTCTTGGGCGGGACAGAGGGCCCTACCCTGGCCATCCTGGGCGAGCTTGACTCATTGATCGTGCAGGAGCACCCCCACGCCGATTCCGAAACCGGCGCCGCCCATGCCTGCGGCCACCACTGTCAGATAGCCATGCTCATGGGCGCCACCATGGGATTGATGTCGTCCAAGGTGTTGCCCGAATTGAGTGGCCGGCTGGTGCTGATGGCCGTCCCCGCGGAAGAGTACATAGAGATCGAATACCGTGACTCATTGCGCCGGGCGGGGAAGATAGAGTTCCTCGGCGGCAAGCCGGAGATGATCCGGCTGGGCGAGTTTGACGACGTTCACCTGGCCATGATGCTCCACACCACCAGTAATCCCGACGAGAAGCAGATCGCCATCAGCGGCACCAACAACGGCACCGTGGTCAAGAAGATTCATTTTGCCGGCAAGGGCTCCCATGCCGGCGGCGCACCCCACCTAGGGATCAACGCCCTCAACGCCGCCACCCTGGCCATCAGCGCCATCCATTTCAACCGCGAAACCTTCCGAGACGAAGACACCGTGAGGGTTCACCCAATCATCACCAAGGGAGGAGAGGCAGTCAGTGCCGTTCCCGCCGACGTGAGGATGGAAACCTTCGTGCGGGCCCGAACCTTGGAAGCTCTTACCGGCGCCAACCAAAAGGTGGACCGGGCGCTCAGGGCCGGGGCCATGGCTGTGGGGGCAAACGTCACCATCCAAACCATGCCCGGTTATATGCCCCTGGACCAAGACCGGGACATGGCATCGGTCTTTGAACAAAACGCCGAAACCCTGGTGGGTAAGGAAAACGTGGGCCATATCACCCACCGGACAGGCTCCACCGACATGGGAGATGTAAGCCAATTGATGCCGGCGATCCACCCCTACGTGGGCGGCGCCACCGGACTGGGCCACGGCGCTACCTATGTGATCCAAGACTACCATCTGGCGGTGATCACCGCCGCAAAGGCCCTGGCGGCCACCGCGGTAGACCTGATGGCCGACAGCGCCCAAAAGGCCGGGTCGATCATCGCCGGGCACCGGCCCAACATGACCAGGGACGAATACCTGAAGTTCATGCGGGGATTGGCCACGGAAAAAACCTACGAATGCCCATAGGCGAGAGCAAATAGGCGGGAGCGAAAAACCGCATCATGTTGAACGTAACCGAACTGAAACAAAAGGCCTGCGAGACCATTGATGCCCACAAGGATGAGTTGATCGGCATCGCCAAAGAGATCTTGGCCAATCCTGAATCCGGATTCAGCGAGCAGAAAACGGCGCGTTTGGTAGCCAGCAAGTTCGATGAGATGGGCATAGGGAACCAAACGGGCCTGGCATTGACGGGGGTCAAGGGCAGGATCGCCGGCGGCGCCGGTTCCGGTCCCAGAGTGGCCATCATCGGCGAGCTGGACTCCCTGCTGGTTCAAGAGCACCCCTCGGCGGACCCCGAAACCGGCGCCGCCCACTCCTGCGGACACCATTGCCAGATCGGCATGATGCTGGGCGCGTCAATGGGGCTGCTCACGCCCGAGGTCTTGGCCCAGCTATCGGGAGAGATCATCCCCTTCGCGGTGCCCGCCGAAGAGTTCATAGAGGTGGAGCGCCGGCTACTGCTGCGGGAAGAAGGCAAGATAGAGTTCCTTGGCGGCAAGCAGGAGTTGATCCGGTTGGGCGAATTCGACGATGTGGACCTAGCCATGATGTGCCATACCGCCAGCGACATGGGCGAACGAAAATTCGCCGTGGGCGGCACCAGCAACGGCCACGTGGTCAAATATGTGCAGTTCACGGGCAGGGGCTCCCATGCGGGCAGCGCGCCCCATATGGGTATAAACGCCCTTAACGCGGCAAGTTTTGCCATTCAAGCGATCCACGCCAACCGGGAAACCCACTTGGACGACGATACCGTCAGGGTCCATGGGATCATGACCCGGGGCGGCGAGGCAGTCAGCGCCGTTCCTTCGGACGTTCGCTTGGAATGGAGAGTTCGCTCGGGCAACCGGGAAGCCGTGGTCAAAAACTCGGACGTCGTGGACCGCTGTTTCAAGGCCGGCGCCCTGGCCGTGGGGGCATCGGTAAAGATCACCAACATACCCGGCTACCTGCCCATGCGCCACGACATCAAAATCCAAGACATGTTCCGGCTAAACTCCGCCAATCTGCTGGGAGAAGAATCGGTTTTGGTGATCCCCAACCGGCGCAACCGGGGCGGTTCCACCGACATGGGCGACCTGAGCCAGCTTATCCCATCCTGCCATCCCTACACCAGCGGAGCCGAAGGCCCCGGCCACAGCAAGGATTACATCATCACCAACTACCAAACGGCGGTCATCAACCCGGCCAAAATCATGGCCATGGTCGCCATCGATATGCTGGCTGAGGGCGCCGTCAAGGGTAAAGAGGTCGTCGAGACCCACCGGCCCGCCATGCGCAAAGAAGCCTACCTAAAATTCCAGCGGGAACGTGCCCAGGTCTTTGAGTTCGACGGCGCGTCCTGAGGGGAGCATCTAGTCCGCAACTCGTTTCACAATAGGCATTCGCCGGCATTGGATGGTACAAGACCGGCGGAAATTTCCACACTGTTCCTTCCAAGGAAGGAACCGCAAGGAAGCCAAGCCCCGCCCAACATGTCACCCCGAGCCCGACGAGGGGTCTAAAATCGTGAGGTCAGGCTCGCCAACTGGGGCGATACACCAATGAATTTAGATTCTTCGGTCGCTGCGCTCCTCAGAATGACATTTTTTGGGTTAGGCCCAAGGGGTTGGTCGATCCCCTTAAACCCCAAAGAAGTACATGGCAGTGGCAGCGGCGATGGGCACGGTGATATTGTCGTCCACGGGCAGGGGCGCCAGCTCCGCCAATCCCGCGGCCACTGCCCCCGCCATCAAGCCCCAGTGGTAGTCAACCACACCGCTGCCCACCAGCAGGCCCACAACCGCCCACGATACGGCGATGAAAGCCGCGGTTCCTACCGGAGATTTGCCGAAGATACGGAGGCCGGGCATGCGCCTGCCCACCAACGCCGCCGCCGGGTCTCCCAAGGACATAAATAATAACGCAGCCACCGCCACGGGCCGGTCGAAAACCAAAAAAACAACCAGTGCGGCGATGGCCATATAGGTAGCGCCGGTGATGCGCCTACCCTCGTCAGATTTCAATAGGGGAGCCAGCCAGCGAAGAAAGATTCGGTTCAACCCTTCCACCCGGAAGCGGGCGAGGTCCAACCCCAACCCGCCAGCGGCTAGGGCGGCCAACGCCAGAACCATAAGCAAATCAGGAACAAAGATACCCGCCACGGGAATGCTTGACCCGGCGGTCAGGTGGAAAAGCCGCCGCCACACCGGAGGGGGCGCCCCATGGATGTCAACACCAATGTCAAATCCTGAAACGGCCATCATGGGGTTATGTGTTATTGGATATCCACGAAATCGAATCGAGGGCGAGAAATTCGACCGGAAAGCCGGGGGAAGGGATGGTCCCGGAGCCGGCGTTTCGGGCTAAAACGGGATGGTCAGTGAATCCCCTGCCCTCCATCGTAATGAGCGAATCTCGGTGCCAATGGGGGTCTCGAATACCATCCAACCGTCGATGGCGAATCCCTTATCCAACTTAAAGGAACCTACCAGGAAGCCTTGGCCCGGGGGAGTTCCACCAATGCCTACCTCAATCGTCCGAACTGACCGGGGGTCCCAGCCGGGAGGGTTGGGAATTTCGGCAGCCTGAGTCTGTTCCGCCAGGTCGGTCAGCGCATCGTTATCAACCCAACCCCAAGAGCCGTCCACCTTGGCCCAACTTTGACCTTGGCTGGCCACGTCCACCGGGGAATACCTGCCCTGGAAGAAATCATTTAACTCGGCCGCCTGGGCGTTCACGTCCACGATGTGACTGGTGGCGGTGTGGTTGGCGACCGATAGCCTGACCAACACCAATTCCTGACCATCTTCGGAAGGCAGCAGTCTGTGGTGGTCGATAGCCCCGTCGGTGCAGGCGTTGGTATAACGAAGTTCGGGCATGCGGTCCATGGCGAACACCGTGACATCCAAGGACCGGCCCCGGTGCGCTCTGCCAAAGCTTGAAGGAGTGTTGGAACACGCAGCCAGCAATACGGCAACCACCAACGTGGCCAACACTATGGTGAATCTTTTGCTCATAAACTACACCTGACCGAAGGCCGGCCTCCATGAGCCGCCGATAATATCAGTGATTACGTGATATTGGTGATACGTACCAAGGGGGATCGCGGATGTTAAGAGATAATCATCTTAGGATGTCGTCAGCGACGGAAGCTGCCGAAGCTGCTCTAGCAACGCGGTCAACCTCTGAAGCAGGTACTCTATTTCATCGTCGGTGTTATTCTTTCCCAGGGTGAGCCTCAAACTTCCCCGGGCCAACTCTGCTGATTGACCCAGGGCCAAAAGCACATGGGAAGGCTCCAGGGAACCCGAGCTACAGGCGCTGCCGCTAGAAGCGGCTATCCCCGCCATGTCCAGGCCCAGCAGGATGGGCTCGCCCTCCACCCCTTGAAACGAAAAGTTCACGTTGTTTGGCAGCCTTTCGGTGGGGTGGCCATTCAAACGGCTTCCGGGGATGTTGTCGGTTATATGCCCGATGATCCGGTCCCTCAAGGCTATGCAATGCCTGCTGGCTTCCTCGCGCTGTCCATCGGCCGCTTGCAACGCCACCGACAATCCCACTATACCCGGTATGTTTTCGGTTCCAGAACGCCGCTCCCGTTCCTGGCCACCACCCAATATCAGCGGTAAGATGGGCGTTCCCCGCTTAACGAAGAGCACTCCGGTACCCTTGGGCCCGTAAAACTTGTGGCCCGAGAGACTCAGCAGGTCCACCCCCAGCCGCGTTACGTCCAAATCCAAGTAACCGGCCGCCTGCACGGCATCGGTGTGGAAAGCGATGGTCCGCTTCAACTCTGACGCTCGCTGCCGAACCACCTGTGAGATCTGGCTGATAGGATTGATGGTCCCGATCTCGTTGTTGGCATACATGATGGTGACCAGTGTGGTCCGGCCGGTCATGGCCTGGTACACGGCGTCTGGTTGGATCATCCCATCGGAATCGACAGTCAGGTATGTGACTTCGAATCCCATGGTCTCCAGGTGTTGGCATGCATGAAGGACAGCGTGGTGCTCCACACTGGAAGTGATGATGTGATTTCCGGTTTCTTGCATGGCGGTGGCAACGCCAAAGATCGCCGCGTTGTCGGCTTCGGTACCGCTGCCCGTGAAGACCACCTCCCGGGACCGGCATTTTAGGACGGTGGCAACCCGGTCCCGCGCGTCGTCTAGGGCGCAACGGGCCTCTTGCCCCATAGCGTGGAGACTTGATGGATTACCGTAGGAGTTACTGAAATACGGCAGCATGGCTTCCAGGACCAGAGAGTCCATGGGAGTAGTGCCGGCGTGGTCTAAATAAACGATTTCCTGTGACGCCATTGACTACCTCGTGTTTGGTTCCCGCGCCTGCGCTCCCGCTTGAGAACCAGGGCGTATTTTAGCACAGCTTAGGTACAGCGGGGGTTTGGCCACCAGTATTTCGCGCCGCTTTTCCCTTGGACAGGCTCGAGTCTAGACCCGGGTTATTTCCTGTTCTATTTCCTGGACTATTTCCTGGTCCAGAAGAATCGCCTGGACCTTTTGCCTGCCATCAACTGCCCTATTTGGTCACGGCCGACCACCCCCACCACCATACCGTTTTGAATTACCGGCAGGCGAACCACGCCCAAAGTCTCCATCTGTTCCAGGGCATGGGACACTGTATCTTCTGGAACGATGTGAGGAGCGTCTGATAGTTGGTATTCCTCAGATACATTCAGCGCGGAGAAGCCGGGCGGTCTTGCTACCATTACCTGGCCGACGGTAAATTCCTTCAGCCTTTCCTTTTCCCGCTCCTGCCGATAAGCCGAACTGGCAGCGGAGAGGAGAAAAGCTCCGATCAAAGCCATCCAGGCGCTCTGCACCTGATGAAAGAAAATCACCAACAGGATTCCCGCGGCAATCATCACCGCACCCAAGAGTTGTCCCAATGAAGCAGCTAGTTGGGTTGCGCGCCAATAGTTTCCCGTAAGGCCCCAAACCGCCGACCGGAGGACCCTGCCTCCGTCCAGCGGAAATCCGGGCAACATATTGAATGCCGCCAAGCCAAGGTTTACCAAAGCCAGGATGAAAAGGACCGCGCCAAGGGCCGAGTGGCCATCCCGCAGCAGGAGCCATAAACCGGCGAAGACCCCGCTCAGGATCAAACTGCTCAACGGCCCAACCAGGGCGATGGTGAACTCGACCAATGGGCGCCCCGCTTCGTGGGCCAGTTGGGAAACGCCGCCGAAGATAAACAGCGTTATCTTTCGCACGGGTATCCCCCAACGCTCGGCAACCACGCTATGGGTCAACTCGTGGGCCAGCACCGACATGAAAAAAAGCACGGACGTGGCCGCGGCGGCTATCCACCGTTGGGTTTCGGGCCAGAATGGCTGGGTCCGGCCGAAATATTCGGCCATGAGGTAGGTTATCAACCCAAAGATCAAGATCCAGGTGAAGTGGATCTCGATGGGGATGCCGAATATTTTGCCTAGACGTAGGGACGCGCCCACGCTATTTCCTCACCATCGTGAGTAAATCTGAATGTCCGGTGGGTCTCGCCAAAATCGCCGTCATCTTTTCCCCGGGCACGTCTCGCCCCAACAGGTCTTGAATGAGAAACGGTAACATTCACTCACGAAATGCCGTAGCGTAGGCCACCAGTTTGTACACCAACTTTGCGGCGGTATAGGCGCACGCCGGGGGACCATCGCTGGGTGACAGTTCGCATACGTCGAAGCCGACGATCTGGCGGGACTGGGCAACCTCTTTCAGCAGCCCCGTCAATCGGCCCCAATCCATGCCTCCCGGCTCGGGAGTACCCACCGCCGGCATCAACGCTGGATCTAAAACGTCTAGATCGACACTTATGTAAACCCGGGGGCTCAGAAGATCGATGATTCCTTTGTTGAAGGCGGCGCTGTCCAAATCCGATGGCCAGGTAAAAGCAGGCAAGGAACTGGCCTTGATGTAATCGCTTTCCTCTTGGCTCATACTCCGGATCCCGGCCAGTACCATAGGGCAGACATCATGGATCCGCCGGGCGCCCGAGGCGTGGCCCCAGGAGGTACCCATATATTCGTCCCTCAAGTCGGCATGGGCGTCCAGATAAAGCACGGAAAGGTCTGGATAGACTTCGGCGTGGGCCAGTACCGCTCCGGCGGCCAGGGAATGTTCCCCTCCCATCACCCCCACCAGTTTCCCCATATTCAGGTAGTGGGCCACCGCCGTCCTCACCCTTTGGGCCATTTGCTCGGGCCCACCCATATGGGGTTCCAGCGCCGCGGTGGTGGCGATTCCCACCAGTGAGACATCCAAGTCTAATTCGGCATCGTAATCTTCTAGACCATTAGATGCCTGAATCATCGCGTTGGGACCATCACGGGCGCCGCTGCGAAAGGATGTGCTGCTGTCGTAGGGGACGGGGATCAAAACCGCTTTGGCCAAGTCGAGCCGGCATTGCTCATAGGGGAGCGCTAGAAAATTGTACGGAACCTCAGGGATGCCACCAGGTTCAGACACCAGGCTGACCCGTTCCCGTGTCCGTGCCCATCGTTCTTCCAGTCCTGCTTCCAGCCGTTGTTCCAGCCGTTGTTCCAGCCGGCGATCCCCTGGCCTCCAGTTGGGCTCTTTGTTGCTGGGTTTCCAATTTTCCTTGCCTGGAATCCAGCCACTCCAAGCCCCGCTCCAGCTGCCAGGTTTCCACCTCTTCCAGGGCGAACAGCTTTTTTACCCGGGAGAGCGCCCCATCACTATCGAAGGGTCGGCAGGAAAAGATGTCAACGTTGACGTGGTCACGGCGGGGAAATGTATGAACACTGATATGGCTTTCGGCAATGATGACGAACCCCGAAACCCCCGAGTCTTCGGGTTTGGGGGCATGATATTCCAGTACCGACGGCTCCGTGATGCGGGTCATCCCGATGGCGTCGGGGAGGTCATACAAAAATTGCCGTATCGACTCGGCATCCCACATCATTCCGCTATCGCCACCGTATCCGTCAATGACCAGGTGCATCCCAGTTGTCGCCTCCAAAAATGAATCCTAATATAGGTATTGCCAATAAAGCTTATTCGCCGCTTGCGTCATGCCTTGGCAAATCTAGGCGTATAGAATATCATCACTCATTGCTATGCACAATTTGCGCATGAAAGTTCATCCCGCTAAAACCCGGCAGGGCCAACTGCTCTCCGGCAAACGAGGCACGACGGGTTTCCGAATCGGGCCGCCGGAATACTTCTGGGCAATTGCCCAGAAAAACAGGAACCTAGAAATATGATGATCCAGGCCACCGGCTTAACCCATTTCTACGGCCCTCGGCCGGCTATAGATGACGTGAATTTCACGGTGGAAAAGGGTGAGATCCTAGGCTTCTTGGGCCCGAATGGCGCCGGCAAGACCACCACCATGCGGATACTCACAGGGTTCATGCCGCCCACCCGAGGAAAGGTGACCGTAGACGGCTACGACGTAGTAGAGCAATCGCTGGAGGTTCGCAGAAAGATCGGCTACCTCCCTGAAACGGTGCCGCTGTACACCGACATGACGGTTTCAAGCTACTTGAAGTATATGGGAACCCTCCGAGCCATGCCCTCCAAGGAAATCAAACGGCGCATTGGCGAGGTGGTGGATGTTTGCCGGCTGGGGGATTACCACAAAACGATCATCGGCAAACTTTCCAAAGGCTTCCGCCAGCGGGTGGGGGTGGCCCAAGCCATTCTTCACGAACCCGAGGTCCTGGTCTTGGACGAGCCAACCATCGGCATCGACCCGATCCAGGTGGTTGAGACACGCCGGCTGATCCAAGACCTGGGAAAAAGTCAGACTGTGGTATTAAGCAGCCACATCTTGCCCGAAGTCAGCATGATCTGCGAGCGGGTCATGATCATCAATGAAGGCAAGATCGTGGCCGAGGACACGCCCGCCAACTTGGCCCAACGCCTTGAGGGTGTGAACCGGATGGAGATCGAGATAGGCGGTCCTGCCAACGAGGTGATGGCCGCGCTGCGAAGGGTTGAGGGGGTAACTGATGTCAGCCACCGGTCCGCACAGGGCAAAGAATTCTATACGGTCCAGGTCCGAGGCGGCCAGGATCTGCGGGATGAGATCTCAAGGGCGGTGGTCAGCAGTGGATGGAGCCTGCTCAGCATGCAGTCGGTGGGAATGAGCCTCGAGGATATTTTCCTCAAACTGACCACCAACGAGGAGTTGTAAGGATGCGCACGGTCCAAGCGGTGGCTTGGGAAAAGATCCGGATCTACTTCAGCAAACCCACCGACTATTTCGTCGCAAGGATGCGCACAGTCCAAGCGGTGGCTTGGAAAGAGATCCAGATCTACTTCAGCAGTCCCACCGCCTATATCGTCGGAATGATATTCCTTGCCCTGGCCGGTTTCTTCTTCGTTAGGGACTTGGGTGACCCTTTCCCCGAGGCATCCCTCAGACCATTTTTCCAGGGGGCGACCATCATCCTGGTCTTGATGGGGCCCATACTGACCATGCGGCTGATGGCCGAAGAACAAAAAATGGGCACCATAGAGCTATTGCTCACATCACCGGTGCGTGACTGGGAGGTGGTGATTGGCAAGTACCTAGCCAGCTTGGTGTTTTTCCTGGCCACGTTGGCCCTGACTCTGTACTACGTCATTCTCCTGGTATCGTTCGCCGACCCGGACCCGGGCCCGATATTCTCCGGCTATTTGGGCCTGGTCTTGTACGGCGCCGCCGTCCTGGCGATAGGATTGCTGACTTCGACATTGACCAGCAACCAGATAGTTTCGGCCGTGGTGGCCATGGGCATTCTGTTGGTGCTATATTTCGCCGACGCCGCTTCGACCACGCTAGGAAGCACCGCCTCGTCCATCATCGGCGAGGTGGGCATCAAGACCCATTTCGATGATTTTAACAGCGGCGTGATCGACACCAAACACGTGATGTACTACATCGCCTTCGTCGCATTCTTCCTGTTCCTGACCATTCGGGCCCTGGAATCGCGGAGGTGGAGGTAGCATGACAAGCCGATCCACCGGCCAGCCCGGGGACTGGCGGCAACGGCGCCGATCTGCAGAGCAGGGTTCCAGCACCGGCCCCGAAGATGGCCAAAACCAAAGCGAAGCCGGCCCGCCCCAAGACGAGGACTCCCGTGTTTCCCGCACGCTATTCAGTTTCATGGAGCCGGCGCTTAACCGCATCGGTACCTACGGCGCCCCCATGGTCTTGGCGGGGATCATCGGTTTGGCTGCAGGTGTGGCGTTGGTGGCCTTTGTGCCCTCCATGAGCCTTTACGGCTTCATCAACATCGGTATCGGTATATTCTTGATCGGCCTCATCGCCTTGATATCCTTGAGTTCCGTTGTGGCCGCGTTTTTCAGCAGGACGGGCCGTTACGGAGTCAACTCCACCATCATGCTCCTGGCGTTCACCGGCATCATAGTGGTCATCAGCATCATTTCCTTTGAAAACACCAAGCGGATAGATATGACCGCCACCAACCAGTTCAGCTTGGCCCAACGGACTCAGGACTCGTTAAAGCAACTGGAAAACCCGGTTCAGGTCACGGCATTCTTCAAGGAAACACGGGTTGGTGACTTCGACGCCCTGGTCCGGCGCGTCCGGGTTGATGAGGCCTTACAGGAATTCAAAGCCGCGCGTTCCAGCAAGTTCTTCTACGAGTTCAAAGACCCGGACCTGGAGCCAGACCTGGTCCGAAAGTTCTTTGGCGACACCCTCACACCATTTGAGAATGAGACCATTGTCCTCGAGGACCTGACCTCGGGAAGGATCCATACGATAGTGCCAACCGACTGGTCCGACGGCCGCCTGGAACAACAGCTGGCCACCGGATTGCTGGTAATCGCCGGGCAAGAGAAACGGACGATTTACTTCCTGTCGGGCCACGGCGAACGGGGCATCAACAGCAACAGCGCCGATGGTTACTCGATCGTTAGGGGATGGCTGGAAGGGGAGAATTACGACGTTCGCACCCTGAGATGGGGCGCGGACCAAACGGACGTTAGCGTGCCCGACGGATTCTGCGACTCCAGTGAGGCAACCTGCCTGCCGGAAGCCGCCATGGTGGTCATTGCCCGGCCCACGGCCGAGTTTCCCGACGACCACGCCGTGGCGTTGGACCTCTACCTGCGGGGATTACGGGTCAATCCCGAAGATGGATCATCTTTGATCCCCCGGCGGGAAGGCGGGCGTTTAATCTTCTTGGCCGAACCCGACACGCCGACCTCTTATAAGCAATTCTTGGTCGGCTGGGGAATCGTGGTGGCGCAGGGGTACATCCGGGACGAGTTGAGGTCGCCCAAGGGCCAGCCTAGAACCCTGCAGGTGCGGGCAGCAGATCTGAGGCAGCTTCCACCCGAGGTAATCGACCGGGCGTCGGAGGACATCAAGTCGGAGGACTTCCGTAAGGCGTTGCAGGCGGAGGAATTCCTTAAGACGTTGAAGGCGTTGGAGGGCATAACCTCTCCGAAGGGAGAAGCACTGGATGATACATACATGCCCGGCGCGGCGGCCTTAGCCACCCTGGGTTACGGCCAAATGCTACCTAACGGCCAAATACTACCTACCGTACAGTTGGCCATGACCTCGCAACAGAGCTACCTAATCAGTGACATCGAGCGGACCGACGCCATTAAAGACCAGGGGGACCAATCCGACCCCTTGGGCCCCTTCTCGCCGGTGGTATACCGGGAGTCTTCCGGGCCGCTGGGCCAGATCGACCCTAACCAGCAACCGGCGGACAATCAGCTATCAACGATATTGGTGTTCGGCGATTCGGACTTCATTTCCAACGGTTCTCTGGGAAACCCCAGGGGCAGTGGCGTCGACTTCTTTCTAAACTCGGCCAATCACCTCCTCGGAGACTTCACCCTGGTATCCATCAGGCCAAAGGCGTCTAGCTTCAGGGAGTTCTATCTAGACAGCAACGAATACAACTTTGTGCGATTCTCAACCTGGCTTTTCATGCCAGGATTGTTGGCGCTCATGGCTGGATTGGTGTGGTGGGTGCGGCGTTAGGCAGACCAACGCGATCATATTTCGCTAGGCGACCGTTCCGGCCTGACCGGGGCGCATACACGGATTTCTCGAGCGGCATAGTATGAATTTGAGACTCTCCATCCTGTTGGTTGCCATTTTGGTCGTTTTTGGCGGCACGTTCCTCGTAGTCAGGCTTACCTCGTCTGGCAGCGGGGCCCCCAGCGAGCCCTGGATGTACCGCATGGACGAGAGCGCCCTGGTCAATATCACGGTCAGTTCCGGTGGACAGACCGTGGAATACGCCAGAAAACCCGGAGGCACCACCTGGTACATCCAGCAAGAACCGGAAGTCCCCGTGTTCTTGGACAAATGGAGTGGAACTCCGCTGCTGCTTAGCGGTCCCCGGGTAAACCGGGTCCTGGGCGCTACGATAGATGACCCGGCAACCTACGGACTGGACCCGCCTGAGGCGGCGGTCACGGTGGTGCAGAGGGGCGGCGAGTCTTTCGAATTTCACCTGGGCATCAAAACCCCCGACGAGGCCAATCAATATGCGCGGCTGGTGGGCGATCCACAACTGTTCACCGTTCCAGAGATTTGGGGGATGGTCATAACCCGCCTCGCCCTGGAGCCGCCCTACCCTCGTCTATTCGGTATCGAAGAGGAAAACCTGATCTACATCGAAGTCACGCAAGATAGGAAGACCGAGCGTTACGCCGGCCGCCTGCGGAGTGGCGGCAGGGAATGGCTAGCACTACAGGAGGATGGCGACATTCCCGTTGACATGGATAGATGGGGCGATATCGCCGCCAGGGTCAGCGATACTGAGGTCTACGATGTGCTGTCCGAGGAGATAGCAGACCCGGCGGCGCTGGGACTGGAACCTCCTCAGATAACGGCCAAGATCGGCGCGCGCGACGGGGCCATTTTCGTGGTCCACCTGGGCAATACAACGCCCAATGGAAATCAGATCTACGGCCGCCTGGTCGGCCTACCAGAACTTTACGCCGTCCCTCTGGATTGGGTAGAAACCATCACGGGATTGGTGACGGACCCCCCTTATACGGCAGGTTTGACAAGCCCTTGATTCGGCTGGAAAACGGTGTTCTTTATCACATGGGCCTTCATCACACCCTGAAATAATTATTAGATGAATCGGCCCGACATCCGCCACCGCAACCTTTATGGGCGCCGTTACCCATGAAGCACGGCGGTGGCACCTTCCGCTTATTTGTTCAATTGGGGTGTTTTGTTGAAAGCTGAAATCTTCTCCATCGGCACCGAACTGCTCATGGGAGAACTGACCGACACCAACGCCGCATGGATCGCCGGGCGTCTGCCTCCCCTGGGCATCGAGCTACAATGGGTTTCCATCATCGGCGATAACCTGAATATGCTGAGCGAGGCATTTGCCCGGGGAATGGAACGGTCGGACATCATCTTCACCACGGGCGGGTTGGGACCCACCCAGGACGACCTGACTCGTGAGGCGGTGGCCAAGGCCTTTGGCGAGACTCCCACCGTTCAGGAAGAGGTGGTCCGGGATCTGGAGGAATACTTCAGGGGCCGGGGCACGGATATGCCCTCCCATAACATCAAGCAGGCCCACCTGATACCCTCGGCCCGATTCATCCCCAACCCCAACGGCACCGCTCCTGGTTGGTGGACCGAACGCGACGGGAAGATCGTGGTAAACATGCCGGGACCTCCCGGTGAGACCCATCCCATGTGGGAGGATCAGATCGCCCCGCGTCTCCGAGAATTGATCAGCGGCGAGGTCACCATCACCCGAAACGTCAAAACCATGGGCATGTCGGAAGGGGCCATCGACGAGATCGTGGGGGAGTTCTTCGGCCACGATAACCCCTATCTGGGCATCTATTCCAAAGCGGATGGCATTCACCTGAGGGTGATTGCCCGGGCCAAGGATGAGGCCACGGCCCGGATGATGATCGAGCCGGTGGAAACGGCGATCCACCAGCGGCTGGGGCCATACGTCTGGGGTTACGACGACGAGACGCCGGAGGTTGCCGTGGGCCTAGCCCTGATAGAAAGGGGAATGACATTGGCCACCATGGAGTCCTGCACTGGGGGGTATCTGGGCAACAGCATAACTGAGGTCCCCGACAGCGCATTTTATTTCAAAGGCGGGCTGGTGGCTTACAGCAGAGATTCAATGATCGCGGCCGGAGTCCCAGCACAAGTGATAGACAGCCACAGTGAGGTCAGTCAGGAGACGGCAATGGCCATGGCCCAAGCGGTCCGCCGTGAGTTGAAGGCCGATTACGGCATCGGTATCGCCGGATCAATTTCTCCCACGACACCGACCGCGTCCGCTTCACAGGTAAGGCCTTCTGAGGAGCCAGCATCGGTGAGAAGGCCTATGGGCACCGCCTACGTGGCCATCGTCGGACCGGAAGGCGTCAAGGAAATGGAACTGCGGGTGCCTCCCCGACGCATCACCATCAAGCGCCGCATATCCAACAACGCGCTGATAGAGCTGAAAAAGCTGATAGCGGAGGGGTGATGCCCCCACGTGATTGGCCTCAGGCCCAATCACGACTTCTAACTATTGAATCTGATCGCTCTAGAAAGAAATCACTCGGCGGTGACGACAAGGGAAACCCTGCGGACACCATCGTCGATCATGCTGGTGATGAACGCGGACCTTAGAGGTTCCACGAAGGGCTCCGCTTCCGCTTTGTATTGGCTGAATTCTTTGGCATCCATTGCCGCAACGGCTGCCTGTTCGAGTTCAGAGATATTTAGATAAAATAGCATCTCCGGTAGGCCGGAAAACCGGCTCGCGATGCGAGAATACTCTGGGTCATCGGCCAAAGAAGGCCGTTCGTTCGCCTCAACTAAGGCGACTTCCTTAAAAACACCAGTGTCTGTGGCGATTATCAATTGGCCGTCCAGAATCAGATAGCCGGGCCGATACACATCGTTACCAAGAATCTGGGACGCCTCATATACGACTCCGATCCCAGCGCCATGGACCGTTGACGCTGCCGTGATCCCCATTTGATCCTCCAATCGGCCAGATATCGTTGTCAAGACATTTTCGACGCTGTCCCGTTTCCCTTTATCAAATTTGACCAACACCGCGGCCCTCACCGCAGCGGTGGGCGGCTGTTCTGAAGCCCCCTCGAAATCCGACTGCAACAGAACGAACGAGAACTCTCCGGACATCCAATCCAACAGATCCCTCTCAAAATCAAACCCGGCGATCTCTTCGAAACGGTCCAATAAAATGTCAAAGACATCGGAGAGGCTGTCTTCTTCGTTGATATTTGGATCGACCATGAAAGTCAAAACGGATTGAACGTCGGGCTCTTGATCGGCTACCGATTGAACGGCGAGCCGTTCTCTGAGCAGGTCCAAGTCTGTTGAAATCTTAAACGCGCCATACGCGATGGAGTCTGCGGGGACCAGATGCGCGGATGACAAGCTGGTCGTTGCCGGCGGCGGCATTCGCTCAACGGTCTTGACTGGTGAAATGACATCCACTTGAACACCCAGTTCCAAAAGCGACCCGGTCAAGGCGAACCAGTCCAACCCCAACTCATCGACTTGACTGCGTAGCGCCTCCGGGATTTGGCTGCCAAACTGGCGTTTGCTATCGGTCCATATCGCTTTCACATCTACATAAGAGGTCAAGAAACGCTCTTTGGGCAGGCTTTCACGAACCGTTTGGAACTTGGGGTTGGAATACAACGACTCTCCATCGCCGCCGCCTTGGATACGGTCGATGGTCTCTTCCAACAGGTCTGAATCCGACGCGAATTTCAAATAATCGCCGGCTGCCGCGAAATAGGCGAACGCGGAGTCGTCTCTGAATACGGTAGCTCCCTGATAGGTTTCACTCTCGTAATCGTTACCTTCATCCTCCAAAAAGCTGATCCAGTCTTCTAGAAATTCCCGTGACCGGGCCGGGTCTGTGATTTCTAACAGCGCGATTACGATCGGTATGCCGCCCATCTCACCGGCTACCACAGACCCAACCACATCTATGACACCAATGCCGATCTCGGGGCCCAGCCAAGGTTCCACGTCCCTCTTAAAGTCAAAACCCGTCTCAGACTCGATGTCGTCCATCCAATTGTCTAACTTTGGCTGAAATCCCGGGTGTTGGGAGAACCTCTCCCAGAGTCCCTGGGCTTTCCCTAGTTGACCTGTTCCGGGATGAAGATTCAGAGAAAGGTAGATTTGGGCATCCGGTGGCAGATACTTGGCGGTTTGCTCCGGTGCGATGGTCTTTCCCCGTAGGACATACAGGGTTGCGGTGCTTGCGGCTGCCACGGTGAACACCACCAACAAAATGATAAGGACTGGGATCAATCCCAGTCCTTTTTCATCGGCGCGCAAACCCATAACCCTCCGCATCAACCGGTGGCGTCCACCGCGGGGCCTGCCTTCGCGGTCCCTGGCTTCGGCGGTTGGTCTATCACTGGCCCTACAGGGTCAGTTGGCGGTAAAGCATGGGGAGCCTTTCCGGCAGCGCCCATATATCCCCCAAAACCTCGTATCCCATGTCGCCGCACATGCTCTTGAGGTAATCGTGCCCGGCTTTATCCACGGTGAGGCAGAAGGGTGTTATGTCCTTCCGTTTGGCTTCGATTAACGCCATATGGGTGTCGTGGACCGCATATTCCTTTTCCACGCCCTCCCGGCTATAGCCCCGGTCCTGGGGCCGGCCGTCACTGATCAGGAACATTATCTTGGTCGTAGCGTCCTGATTTTCCAGCTTGCTAGTCGCGTGACGAATGGCGGCGCCCATCCGGGTGGCATGCAATGGGGTGATCTTGTCGATACGGCGTTTGACCTTGTCGCTAAAGCCTTCATTGATGTCTTTGATGACGTAGAACTCAACGTTTTCCCGCCCGTAACCGGAAAAGCCGTAGATGCCATACGTATCGCCGATGGCTTCCAGCGCGTTGATCAGCAGGGCCGTGCTTTCCTTTTCCAGGTCGATGATCCGTTTGTAGTTGCGGCGCACCAGCCCTTCCCGCCGCCGGCGAAGCCAGACCATGTACTCCACCGGATCGTCGGGGGCATCCCGGTCATCAACCACCTGCCGGCCTTCATCGATGGCTTCGGCCGTGGACGCGCTCATGTCCAGCAAGAACACCACCGCCACGTCTCGGCGGGTGCGGTTACGCTGCCAGTAGATCTTTTCATCTGGCGGCACTTTCATTCGCAGGTCGGCCCAGGCCTCTATGGCGGCGTTCAGTTCCACGTCCTCGCCGTCGGTCAGACGGTAGATCTTGCGGAAGTTCTCGGGCATTATCAACTCGAACTGCCGGCGGATGTGGTTGGACAAGGACATGTAGTTCTTTAAAGCTTCGGAGTAGAAGTTGGAGTCGCCCTCTTCGAGCATCTTTTCCTTGACTATGCACCACCGGGGTTTGTAATCAGCCGCCCGGAAGTCCCACTCGTCATAGGCATATGTCTGGGGCTCTTTGGCCTCCAACTCACCGCCCTGTTCGTTGTCGTGAAGCAGGGGCCCATATCCATCACCAGGCTGGGCGTTGGGAGGCGGGGTTCCCGCTTCCTTCATGATATTCTGGGCGAACATGGCCATGCTATTCTGTATGTCGCCCTCTTCGGCATCCAGCTCCAGTTCCGCGCTGTCCTGCAGCAACTGCTCCAACATCTCCTTGGAGATGGGCTCGCCTTCACCGTCTTGGCTGGAATCCATCTGCAGTTTGGTCAATAGCTGGACCATTTCAGGTTTGAAATCGCCGCGGAAATCAATGGGCTCCGGAGATTCGTAAGACTCGCCATCACCGGCCTCCCCCGACGCCTCCATACCGGCCTGAAGCTGGTCGATCAGCGACTCATACTCCTCTTCCGAAAATTCGCCGGGCTCTTCCAGGTCTTGGTCCTGGAACTCTTCTTCGGGTATGGTCTCATTTTGAACCCGGGAGATGATCTCATAGGCCCTGAGGGTGGCTTCGGCCGTATCTTCGACTGTTGCCTCGGAATTCCGGAGTTCATGCAGGATTTGGGCCAATACCACCGCGGCCTCTTCATACTCGGTGGGCACCGGTAGCTCGGTGAACTGTTCCAAGCTCATGTGGATCATCAACTCCACCAGGGCTTCTTGCAGGCCCAACTCCCGAATATTAGGCCGGGTGGCCAACGACTCACCCTGCACCTTCACGGCCGACCGCCTTATGCCCGGGTATTCCACCTTGATGCGGTAATCCAGGCGGCAATCCTCCAAAACCGTGAAAAGGTCAAATGCCAAACGCCGGTTCTCGAAGAGTTGAAAGAAGCGGCCTATATCGGTGTAGGCCCTCACTGTCTCCGCGCCACCTTCGACAACGGGAGCGGGCACATTCTCGGCGACGTCCAATTCTTGGGGAGTTGCCAGCATCTGAGCGGTGAGAGCGGCCTGCCGTTCTTTGGCTTCCTCTTCCATTCGGTGGCGGCGGTCATCGAACAATTCCGACGGCTTTTCAAAATCATATTCGAAACTGCCGAATTCCAGGTGGCCTACCTGGTGGGTGGAAACCACCTTGAACCAGGCAAAATTCTCTTGCTTGTCGGAGTAATGGTCCACCACCGGCGGCAGGAAGACCCGGGTACCGTCGGTGGACGAGGTGTCTTCGTCTACCCAGCCGATGTTTTTGTTGACCAATTCCTTGGTGTCCATCACCTCGATGGGCGACCCGGAGAGGGCCCGGCAATACAGGCGGATGATACCCTTCACCCGTTCCAATTCCAGGCTGGAAGACAGCGTTTCCAACATGGCTTCCGAAGTGTTGGACTCGATCTTGAAGAAGGCTATGCCACTTTCAGTGTTTTCTTTCAGCAAGCCCGAGCCATGCTGGAACCAGGCGTCGAGTTGGCTGATGGTTATTCGGTTCAGCACATCGGACAAGCTCTTGAGGAATGCCGGCACGGCTTCCGGAGAGGTGGCCAACAATGTCTCACACAGGTCCAGGATATATCCTTGGGAGCCGCCCGGCACCTTGCTAAGGGCCTGGGTGCCGTCGGACAGGAACCGGGACGTGTCCCGCAGCCCGACCTTGGCCAAACGTTCACCCAATTTCAGGAAACGCCCGGTCTGGCCATCGTCTATCTGCTGCAGGGCCTTGGGAACCACTTCCAGGCAGCTTTTGACCTCACGCCAGCTGCCTTCGATCAGGGCCCTGGACATGGAAAGGAAAGGCTCCCTTTCGCGGCCCATGGCAGGCAAAACATCGCGGCCCAATACTAAACATTCCGCCGCCACGTCATAGGACTTGTAAGACAACGCCTCCACCAGAGAAGCGAATACCTCCACGTCCCAGAAGGGAAGTCCCCGTACCAGGTCGGGGCTGACTTCAAAGAACTTGGAGGCCAGGGTGCTGGACTTCCAGGTTCCCTTATACAAACTGCGGCCGAGGCCTGCCCAACGGGGAATGTATTGGGGCCTCAGGTTGGGGACTATGTCGGCACTGGCTTTAAAAAAGGCCACCGCAAGGGAAGGTGAGTCTTGCGCCAGGTAGGTTCCGCACCGGGCCCACTGCATGAACGACGGGAAGGACAGAAACCGGGCGACCTCGGGACCAACGCGGTAATACTCGACGGCCGATTCCCATGACCGCACTGTCTGGTTGGCGATTGCCAGGCCTTCTTTGGCCCACAGCACCAGTTCTTCGGCGCTGAAAGTCGGCTCAACCAGAACCAGGGCCTCGTTGTAGGCCTCCAAAACCGCCTGGGGCAGCTTTGCTAATTCCTGTGCTATTTCGGATCGGGGGTCTGTACTCAAGTTAGTCTCCTTGCACCGCTGTCCCTTTATCTAAAACGTCAGGCAACACACCGGGCAACAATTCAAGAAATTGCTGGAGTATCCGCGCTGTCGCCCCGTATATCAGGTGCCCGCCGTATGCGTAGGAATAGCTTTCTTCTGTTTGACCCTCTTGCCAATGGGTTTCCACTCTGATACTGGCAGGGTCGTGGAGGATATTCACGGGTGCTTCCAGCACCTCGGCAATCTCCTTGGCGCTGGGTTTGAATGGGTAGGGGTAGGCAATGGTGCCGACGTACACGTTGACCGCGAATCCGGTTCGGGTGGTGACGTCGTCCAATTGGCCCAGGACTTTGACATCGCCCCGAAGGATGCCCATCTCTTCTTCTGTTTCCCGCAGGGCCGTATCCAGCGAGTCTTGGTCTTCGGGGTCACGGGCGCCGCCGGGGAAGGAGATCTCACCCTTGTGGTGCTCCACGTCCTCCGAGCGTTTGTTCAACAAAATGCAGTATTCGCCGTTACGGGGGTAGAGCAAGAGCATTACCGCTGCGGGAGTCAAAGAAGCGTCGGCCACCGTTTTTCTTACACGGCCCGCCAACGCTTTCTCGATCACATCCAAGGGGGATGGGGCCATTGAAACCTCTATTCGAATATCGAGGAGACCACCTCTTCAATACTGCGCTGCAGCTCTACTTCGTCGGTGAGGGTCCACACGATCGCCACCTGGCAGGCTCGCCGCTCCCCGATGCCCTCGGTCATCAGCCGGCCTGCGTAAATCAACAGCCGGGTGCTGGCGCCCTCTTGCAGGCCGTGCTCCTGCAGGTTGCGTATCTTTACGCCCAGCTTGGCCAGCGCTTCCGATTGCTCTTTCGAACAGCCACTCTCGCGGGCCACTATCCGAGCTTCAATGGGCTCAGGAGGATAGTAGAACTCAATGGAGATGAACCGCTGCCGGGTGCTATGCTTCAGGTCCTTCAACGCGCTCTGGTAGTGGGGGTTGTAGGAGATACAAAGCAGGAAGCGGTCGTCGGCTTCAATGATGGAACCGGTCTTTTCCACGGGCAGGATTCGTCGGTGGTCGGTCAGGGGGTGAATCAACACCGTGGTGTCTTTCCGCGCTTCCACAACCTCGTCTAAGTAAAGGATCGCGCCATTCTTCACAGCGCGGGTCATGGGGCCGTCCATCCACCTGGTGCCTTCGGCGTCCAGAAGGTAACGGCCAACCAGGTCACTGGCGGTAAGGTCTTCGTGGCAGGCGATGGTAACCAGAGGAACGCGAACCTCCCCTTCTTCCAACTCCTCTGCCTTCCCGTCCTTATCCTTGAGCACGCTGAGGGGCCGCCCCAATTTCCAGGCCATATACTCAACGAACCGGGTCTTGCCGCAACCGGTGGGGCCCTTCAACAAAACGGGGATGTGCTGATGGTATGCGGCGGTGAAAAGCTCCAATTCATCGGCAACCGGCACATAATAGGGCTCGTCCCGGACCAGAAATTCTTCTATGGCATATTCTTTGAATGATGGCTCGACGGCTTCTACCATTATTTTTGCTCTACCTTTCCTTTGACTCGAGATTCCCAGAGGGATCTGACCGTTGCTTCCAATGCGGCTACGTCGCCTGAATTTTCAACCACCACATCGGACCGGTCCAATCGTTCCTGGATGTCCATTTGAGAGCCCAGGCGCTTGCGAACCTCTGCTTCATCCAGGCCGTTGCGTGACATGAGACGCTGAAACACCGCTTCCAGGGGCGAAGCCGTGACCCAAACCTCGTCCACCAGGGTTTCCCACCCGGCCTCAAATATCAAAGCCGCCTCGACCACCACCACCCGCACCCCGCGGGACCGCATTCGATTGATCTTTTCGGCCACCATGCCCGCCATTCGCGGGTGCATGATCCCGTTCAACTTGGCCATCTGCCCGGAGTCGGCGAAAACAATGGCACCGAGCTTTGGGCGGTCTATCTCACCATCTGGTTTAAGGATGTCCCGTCCAAAGGCATCCACAACATCGTTCCAACTCTCGGTATGGGGTGTGTAAGCCTCGTGGCCCACTTGGTCGGCATTGATTACTTCAGCCCCAAGTTCTTGAAGAACTCGGGTGACTTCAGATTTGCCGGTGCCTATGCTTCCGGTGAGGCCTATGACCTGCATATCCTCCTAATCAAGCGCCGGTTGGAACCCGCGAATCGGTTCCTGTGGCCGATCGGACCACGGAATGTGCTGTTCCGACGCCTGGGCCATTCTACCAACGGTGCCCACCTTGGTCAACAACCGCCATACCCTCAGCAGATTTCGGCGCTTGAGTTCAATATTGGTAAATCGGTCAAGCCCTCTGCGGTCCAGCGGCCTGCCCCCTAAAAAATATGCGGCCGATCCCACATTTCCATGACCGTCAACCGTCGAATTGTATTTTGCCCCAGCGGCTCGTATAGGTGTCCTGAAGTCCCTTGAACAACTGGCGGTACTCATCGGTATCAATGGGGCAGGTGGTCATGATAACCGCGTCTTCCCGGTTGTCAGAGTAATAACCCTTACGAGTGCCCACCGTCTTGAAAGCGTATTTTTCGTATAGCCGTTGAGCAATGAAATTGGAGACCCGCGCCTCCAAGGTCATGACTTGTGAACCGTATTTCACCGCTTCTCGCATGGACCCGATCAGCAGCAATTCGCCGATGCCCCGGCCCCTCAGCCGTTCCCTGACGGCGATCTCCGTGATGTGGGCCTCTTGTCCCTGGTACCACACGCTCACGTAACCGGCTACGAATTCCTCAGCCGCCGGGGGTTTTGGCGGACGGCCGATCGCCCCATTTACACTTCTGGCCAAACGTTCCCACAGAGGACGGCCGGTGGATTCTTGGGTTTCGTTTCTAACGGCCTCGGCGGTTTCATCGTCGGGGCAGGCCACCAGATAACAAGCGTACTTGTTATTCAGCTCACGCTTAAAGGGCGTGCTGACCCACAGGGGAGAAAACGCTTCCCTTTCTATCTCAACTACCTGGTTGATGTCCTCGGATTTTAGCCGCCGCAGGAATACTTCCAAGAAAAACGTCCGTAATCTGGCATCGATCCAAAATTTTATGACCCAGATTATATAACGTGGTTAACCCAACCATTTTAACATGGTCAAGAATAGATGAACATAACTCGACATTCATCACGTTACGCCATTTCTATCCATTCAACTATACTGTCAGGACCAGCGTTTCGGCAGAAGTGCCGGACAGTATCTGCTGTACCCACTGTGACGGGAGGCGGGGTTGAGGGTTCGATCTACCATCGGATATTGCCGGACCCCTATTAGGCGTTGGGCTCTTTGGTCCCTGGTATTGGCCTCAGTGACACCATGGGCTTTGGCGGGCTGCGGGCCAGAGACGGCCGTCAGCGCTCCAGAGACCGCCTTCCTCCCTGCGGCTGCCGCATCTGCCGCATCTACCGCCGACGCCGGTCCGCCGACCTCATCCACCCCGTTTGCCGGCATCCCGCCCTTACCTGCGCCGGGCTCCAGACCCCAAGCCACTTTTGCGCCGGAGACGGCTACACCCAAACCCACGGAACCGCCCTTGCCAGCCCTTATTGAAAAACCGGGGAAACCGCCGCCGGTGTTCACCGTTCCAAGCATCGGCTTGGAGCTCTCCTCCCCTTCCGATAGGCCGTTGGAATGGTCGGAGTCGATGATCATCTCAGGGACAGCCTCTCCCGGAGCCACCGTCAGCGTCAACGGCGTCCCGGTTCTACCGGCGGCGGACGGCCGCTTCTCGGCGGCGTTGGCCCTGGGCTCTACGGTGGACCCGGTGTCGCCAGTGTTGGTTGAAGTAGCCGCCAGCAATGGGGCGGGAGGCCGCGCTTGGACCGTTACCGCGGCGTTGCCCACTCGGGATGGCGTCACGACGTTGATCGGCACGGTGACAAATATATCTGAAGACCATCCCCGGGCCGTGGCCGGGGAGACCGATATCACATTGATGGCCGTAGATGGTCTTGTGGAACTGACTGCTACACCGGCGACGGTGGTGCACATTCCAGCCAGATTCAATCTCGGCCAAGAAAACCAGGGCGCCGATGACCTTCCGTTTCAATCGATTCAAGACGTGAACGTGGGAGACCGCGCCGCTGTTTCAACCGTCGGCGGGCGGGTTTTGCATCTTCTGGTGCTGCCGGAAAGTCCGGTGAATTCGCTGCATTTTTCAGGGGTGGTGGTGCCTTCACCGGCGTCATCCCGTGGCGCTGCCTTCCTAACCCTGCGGGACAGGCAAGGCAACCAGATATCGGCAACGTTCACGCCGGATATTGAAGAGCCGCTATTAGGGGCATGGGTCACCGCGATCTTGTCCCGGCCAAGCTCCAGCGAGGAGCTACAGATTACCGGACTGGACCACGCCACCGCCAGTCTGAACCGGGTTTCAGCCGCGCTGGAATTGTCGCTGACCGCTGGCGACACAGAAACTTTTGATGGGTTGCTACGCCATCTGGAAGCAACCGCCAAACGCCGCCTGACCTTATTGGACGATGCATCACGATGGCCGCTGCCATTGTTGGCGGCCAGGGCGCGGGAAGAGTTCGCCGTTTTGCAGGAAGCCTATGACCGAACGTTGGCGCGATACGGCCGCGGCCCCGTCTTTCTAGAAGTAGACGGCATAATCACCTCATTGGGCGCGCAGACCCCCGAAGGCCGGAAATTGACCGTTGAACCCGAATCAGGTCCGTTGGAAATAAATCTGCCGTCACGGACCGGCGTTTGGCTCAACCCTGCTGAAACGCCCCGGCAGGCGTTGGAGGGATGGCTCATCGGGTTTGCCGGGATTGAAGACTATACGGCCGAATACCGTGGGTCCGGGATCAGCCCCAGTAAACTTGATCTGGGACACCGGGTGACCGCCACCTACGATCCCGCAACCCACGTGGTGGCGAGGATCGCGGCCCCGGCGACCCGGCAACTGGAGGACGGTCTGGCCCGATCGCTATTGCCTCTGGCGGGGATGGGGGAGATGGCTGGCACGGTGACCCATCTAAGCCTTCAGGGTCAGGCTCGCAGTGTATATATTCAGGACCAGACCACGGGCGGAACGGTGATTTTTTCGGCTACGACCGAAAGCCAGACCCTGGTAGACGGACTCCCGGTGCCATTGGGGCCAGACCTGGCCGGGCGGAAAGTTGCCATCCTCTTTCAACCGGGATCCGGGGAGATCATCGAGATGTCGACCCAAGAACCGGCTCCTGGAGAGGAGACGGTGTCGGGAGTTGTCACCAGTTTCACTTCAAAGGTCTTCCACGGAAACGTCACCATCTTGACCTCCCAAGGGGAGTCGAAAACCTTCACCCAAGATCAGGACACGGTCATCCGGCGGGACGGACGTAGGATCTCCGTCAGCGACGTGAGGCCAGGGGATCTGGTCCGGCCCAACACGCGGCATCGGGCGGAAGGTCCGGCGGAAGGTCCCGCGGGGCTTGGCGGCCCAGTTTTAACCTTTCTGAGCTTGAAAAGTCCCGAGCCGGTTCATTTGACCGGAACGGTAATGGGAATTGCCAGCCCGCCGTCTAGTCCGCCAGGTGATGACAACAGGGTCACCATCATCACAGACGGTTTGGACTTGATCACCCTGTCGATCACCGAAAGCAGCAGTCTCAATCGGCTGGGAACCGAAATCGGGCGAAACTCATTGCGCATCGGAGACAAGATCAGCCGGGCAACATACAACCCAATTACCAACGAGCTGGTCCAACTCGAATTGGCCGCCCCCGCACCATGAGTTGGGGTCAACCTGGCGAGGAAACAGACTGGAATAACTCACCACAGCCGTTCTCAGCAGCCCTGACCGTCGTTCCAGCCTGCCTCTTCTCCCGATGGAGAAACCCTGGCGGGAGAAACGCTGACGCTGCCGAAAACGCCGTCGTAACCAGGCTCCAAGCGAACCTTCCCGGTCCTGGCCCTGATCACCGCCTGGGCCAGCGGTTCTCCGCCCAACCGGGTTAGGTCGTTGTGTGACGCTTGGATGAGCACCCTGAATTCGCTTCCCATCTCTTGCACCACCCGCCGGTACTCACCCTGGACCCGTTTGCTGTTGACGCCAACCTTCATCGTCTGGGAGATGATCTCCAACAGAGGAACCAGCCTCATAAAA
This sequence comes from Dehalococcoidia bacterium, assembly GCA_034428715.1. Taxonomy (GTDB): domain Bacteria; phylum Chloroflexota; class Dehalococcoidia; order Lucifugimonadales; family UBA3495; genus Io17-Chloro-G2. The sequence goes on from DAOUHE010000022.1 coordinate 54,960, forward strand.
GGCGGTCTCCCCAGCGGAGAGGACACCAGGTCCCCTCTGCTCTCAACTTCGTTGGTATTCCCTTGCGATGGCCCACCCTCCTCCGAAGTACTCTCCTCCGAAGTGCTCTCGTCGGAAAGGATAGCTACCCGGTGCGAAACTCCCAGGGTCATGGGCCGGCCGCAGACCGGGCAACGGCCATTGGAGCCCAATGTCTCCTTGGCACCCAGCCTAACGCCACATTTCCGGTGGCCACTGAAATGGTATTTCCCTTCCTCTGGGTAAAACTCGACGGTATAGGCCACCCCCTGGCTGGCCAGAGCTCGGGCCAATCCCTGGTAACTCATCTCTCCGTGGAAAACGGTGACCTCACGGCCCAACTTGGGCAAAGAGTGAGCGTCTGAGAAGGAGACTATGGTCCGCTGGGCCAGTTCGGGGACCATCCAGTTCATCGCGGGGTCGCTGGACAGCCCTGTCTCCACCGCATGGATGTGGGGCGCCATGTCCAGAAAACACTCTTCCAAAGAATCGAATCCCGATTTAGAACCCAAAATCCCGTACCAGGGCGTCCAAATGTGGGCCGGGATCACGATGCAATCCGGATTCGATTCCAACGCCAGTTCCACCAGATCACGAGCCGGCAGTCCCAGAACCGGCCGGCCATCGGATGCCAGGTTTCCGTGGTGGGCCAATTTCCGGTTCAGCGACTCCACCGTGGCCAGGTCCCGGCGCGAACACCAGCAAATGAACACGCCGGTGCCGGCCGCCCTGGCGATAGACGCAACTTACCTCGGTCCCCAGAATGAATTTCACCCCATCGAATTGGAAAAGACCCTTCCCGTCTTCCGCCAGGCCCGCCCGCAACTCCTCCATCCATAAGGGATGGGTAAAGTCGGCGGAGGATAATAGGTCTATCCCTTTGAGTTTTGCCCAGATAGCCAAGTTTTCCAAAGAGAGTTGCTTGCTGGTGGCGTAGGCGTAACGGGAGTGCAGATGCAGGTCGCCGGTATAGGTTTGGGTATAGGTCTGTGGTGTTTCCTGAAGCATGGCCCAGTCTAGCGCAGGCATGGCGTGCAAACGGCTGCCCATGGGCAATGCAACCTTGGCCAGACCGGGAGGTGAACCGTCCGAGGACGCCGGCATTTGGCAATCTATCGCTTGACCGATGGGAACCCTACAATTATCCTGTAGAATATAGCGGAGGATGAGATATGACTACCAGTGTTACCTCAGTGACCCAGTTGAAACCCATGGCAGACCGGGTGGTGATTCGCCCGATTGACGATGCCAAGGTGACCAAAAGCGGGATAATCCTGCCCGACACCATCCAAGAACGCCCTTTGGAAGGCGAAGTGTTGGCTGCCGGTCCCGGCCGGCGCCTCGACACCGGGCAGTTGCTGGAGATGGACCTGAAGACCGGCGACAAGGTAATCTACTCCAAATACGCCGGTACCGAGATCACGGTGGACGGCGAAGACGTGTTGATCATGGCTGCCGGCGACGTTCTCGCCAAGATCACCTAAAATCATCAAAAATAGCAAACGATAGCAATAGCGCAGGCGCGACGGGAGGGAAACAAGAATGCCAGCCAAGGAAATAATCCAGAATGAAGATGCCCAGCAGGCTCTGCTCCGCGGGATAGACCAGGTGGCCAATGCGGTTCGCCTGACCCTGGGGCCAAAGGGCCAAAACGTGATTCTGGAGAAGAAGTGGGGCGCGCCTGTGGTAACCAACGACGGCGTGGCCATTGCCAAGGAAGTGGAGCTTCCCGACCCATTTGAGAATATGGGCGCCCAGCTGATCAAAGAGGCGGCCACCAAGACCAACGACGCCACGGGCGATGGCACCACCACGTCCACTGTATTGGCCCAGACCATCGTGCGTGAGGGTATGAGGAACGTGGCGGCCGGCGCCGACCCTATGGCCCTGAAGCACGGCTTGGACAAGTCGGTGGTGGCCGTGGTAGCCGAGTTGAAAAAGCTCTCCATTCCCGTTGAAGGCCGTGAGCACATGTCACAGATCGCCGGTATCGCCGCCGACGACCCGGCGATCGGCGAGATGCTGGCCGATGTGTTGGAAAAAGTAGGCCGCGACGGCGTGGTCACGGTGGAAGAGAGTAAGGGCGTTGAATCAGAGACCGAGTTCGTCGAGGGTATGAATTTCGACCGCGGTTATATCAGCCCCTACTTCGTCACCAATCCAGAGCGCATGGAAACTGTCGTAGAAGACCCGTACATCTTGGTGACCGACCAGAAGATATCCTCCACCGCCGACCTGGTTCCCCTGTTGGAGAAGACCCTACAGGTGTCGAAGAACCTGGTGGTGATCGCCGAAGATGTCGAGGGCGAAGCGCTGGCCGTCATGGTCGTAAACAAGATGCGAGGCACCCTAAGCTGTTTGGCGGTCAAGGCGCCGGGATTCGGCGACCGCCGCAAGGCCATGTTGGAGGACATCGCGATCCTCACCGGCGGGGTGGTCATCTCTCAAGATACGGGACGCAAATTGGACCAGGTAACCGTAGCCGACTTGGGCGAGGCGCGCCGGATTGAATCCACCAAGGACAAGACCACCATCATCGAGGGCAAGGGCGACGCCACCACCATCCAGGGACGGGTCGAGCAGATCCAGGTCCAACTCGATGACACCACCTCGGAATACGACAAAGAAAAACTCCAAGAGCGCATCGCCAAACTCTCCGGCGGCGTCGCCGTTATCAAAGTGGGCGCGCCCACCGAGCCCGAGTTGAAAGAACGTAAGCAGAGGACGGAAGACGCTTTGGCCGCCACCAGAGCCGCCTTGGACGAAGGTATAGTTCCCGGCGGTGGGGTGGCCTACCTGAGGGCTTCAGCCGTATTGGACACCATTTCCCTTGCCAAAGACGAGCAGCTGGCGGCATCGATCTTGAAGCTGGCTCTGCGGGCGCCATTGAATATCATCGCCGAAAATTCCGGGCGGGATGGCCCCGTGGTGTTGAACCAAGTCCAGAACAACCAATCACAAAACTACGGGTACGACGCCATCAACGACGACTTTGGAGACCTGTTGGACAAGGGAATCCTAGACCCGGCCAAAGTGTCACGGGTGGCCTTAGAAAACGCGTCCAGCGTGGCCGGCATGATCCTGACCGCCCAATCCTTGATAACGGAACACGAAGAGGAGCACGATCACGACGATCACGGCCACACCCACGGTGATTTCTAGCATACGGCCAATCCGAACCCCCAGGATTTAACACTAGGTCTAACCACATTACAAAACCCTTTTTCCTGAATTGGAGAAAGGGTTTTGTTTAGGGGCCTTGGTGGTTAAGCCAGGTGACGAAACTTGGCCCGTCAAGCGTACCGCAGCAACACATCGGCCATCTCTTTGGGATTTTCCAGCATGACCTGATGGCAGGAATCTAACGGCAATATCTCAGCGCCGGGGAGCCGTTGGGCCATTCTCTCTTGGACCTCGGGAGGAAGCAGTCTATCCCGTGTCAATTCCACGTAGGTGACCGGACACGGCAGGACCGAATCTTCTGATTGAACCTTGGTCTTCAAAACCCTGGAAGGCAACGGTCCGAAAAACCCTAAGACCTCCACGACCTCCATGGGCCCCATTCCGTTGCAAAGGACAGAGCCGATCACCGCCTTGGGCAATCTCATGTCTTGGCCGGAGAGTATGCTTAAGCCATTCAGCAGGTTGAACGCTGTCCGGGTGCGCCGGGGTAATGCGCCCAACATATTCCTTTGATTTTGGGGGACGATCCCGGCCACCAATATCAGGCGCTTGGGCGGATCGGGCAACTGGGATGCCGCCTGAATGATCAGGCTTCCCGCAAACCCGTGGCCCACCATCACCAAATTTTTGAGGCCTTCACGTTCCACCGCCCGGGTAATGGCTTGGACGCATTCCTCCATACGGACCTGGGCAGTGTCCCCCCCCAAGTCGGCGCCGTGACCCGGCAGGTCCAGCGTATGTACCCGGTTGGCCCGCCGTGTGGCATATAGCCGTGGTGGATGCTCCACCGGCGCGGTCAGATGCCCCCAAACCTTTCCCCAAATCCAAGCGCCCTGCCCCGCGCCATGCACCAAAAGAAAATCACTCATCCATTCTCACCGGTTTGCCCGGCGGCGCCAGCCGGTCTCCGGGCTTTATATTTTCCGGACCTTCCACAGGCTAAATCCAGACAAGAAGGCCCAAAAGCCCCGTTGTATCGCCTCATTAGCGCCTGCTCGAGGTGATCTCAGTCGAATGTCATTGCTTCGAAAATACGGGATTCGTTAACTAATGTCCTGCCGGTGGAAACCCATTTTCATGCTTGGTCGCGCCGGTGGCAACCGGCATGAACGATTCTGAGCAAAGCCAAGTATCTGGTGTGGCGGGGGCGGCCCCTCCCTAGATTCTTCAGCCGCTTCGCTCCTTCAGAATGACATTATGTGAAATCAAATCGGCCGCGTTCTATTGAGCCAGCGCCGATGACACCGCCGGCAAAAGGTCGTTCTCTTCATTTGGCATCACCGTCCGCGGGTCCAGCAAAACCCGGTCTTCTTCAACCCGGGCCACCACCGGCGGGTTCCACCGCCTTAGCCTTTCCATAACTCCGGCCGGGCCTCCCGTCGCGCCCGTGCAATCCAAGGCCAAAACCCAGGAAGCCAGGGTCTCTCCAGGCAGACTCCCTCCGCCAATGGCCGACCGGCTGGGTTCGACCTGGGCCGGGTTTTCCAGCCTGGACCGCCATCTGGTGGCGCGTTCCTTTATCTCCTCGGGCGGGGTTGAGATCATACGCCAAATGGGTATCTCAACCTCCGCTTCGCCTCGCAGGTAGTGCACCAATGTGGCGGTAAGAGCCGCCATGCTGAGCTTATCGATCCTGACCGCCCGGGCCAAGGGGTGCCGCGCCAAGCGGCTCACCAACTCCTCTTTGCCAGCCACGATCCCCGCCTGGGGCCCGCCCAGCAATTTATCTCCCGAGAAAAATACCAGACCAACCCCGGCGGCGATGCTTTCCTGGGGTGTAGGCTCGTGAGCCAGGCCGTAACGCTCGGTGGGCAACAAGCAGCCGCTGCCCTCGTCGTGCATCACCGCCACGCCGGTCCTTTCGCCCAGTTCCACCAGATCCCCCGGTTCCACCACCGCGGTGAACCCTTCGACGCGGAAGTTGCTGGCATGGACCTTCAAGAAAGCGGCCGTGTTCTCCGTCACCGCTTGTTCGTAGTCCCGGAGGTAGGTCCGGTTGGTGGTCCCTATGTCCACCAGTTCGCCGCCGCTCTGACGGCATACATCAGGTATCCGGAACCCGCCACCAATCTCCACCGCCTCCGCCCGTGATACGACCACTTCTTTGCCGGAAGCCAATGCCGAAAGGCCCAGCAGCACGGCCGACGCATTGTTGTTTACGGCGAAGGCCGCCTCAGCGCCCGTTAACCGCCGGACCAACGTTTGCAGACGGGCCTGGCGTGAACCGCGGCGCCCGTCCGCAAGGTCCAGCTCCAGGTTGGTATACCCAGCCGCCACGTCCAGCATGGCCTGGGTGGCCGCCGGGCTCAAAGGCGCCCGTCCCAGGTTGGTATGCAAAATGACGCCGGTGGCGTTGATCACCCTTCGAGGTTCCTGCCGGGTCATGCCGGCCAACTGGCTGGAAACGGCCTCTGCCACCATCTCGGCGGCCGGCGCGTCCTCTCCCCGGCGAATCCCGTCCCTGGCCAGGTCCAGCTCTTCCCGGACCAGGTCCACCAGCAATTCCCTCTGGTAGTTGCCGGCCACATCGGCCAGGGCTTCGCTGGCCAGAACACTGTTCACATTGGGCAAGTTACGAAATTGCTGAGATTGCATAGATACCGCGTTCCCGTTTGATACTGCTTTCCCGGCGCGTTTACCTTTTTACGGCCGGGCAACCATGCCTCAATGCCCCTGAAACGGCCTATATTCTAACATGGCTTGGGCGTGTTGCCCGTTGGCATTCGCGTCGCGGCCCTAGTGAAAAAACTGGCGGTGGATTCTTGTGACCGCTCACTTTAGTGCGATTCCGGCGGCGGAAATCTTCTTTCATTCGCCATCACGAAAGTATAAAATTTTGGATAGCCCGCCCTGTCGCCTGATTCGGTTTTACCATAGTCTTGAACCCACCTTCCGCCAGTAAATTCCGAGAGGTAATCGAATGCCCGCTTCCCGATACACCACTCCCGAGCTGGACGCGCTGAAAAACACCATTCGCCAGATAGTCAAAGACGAATGTTTGCCCCTTGAGTCTGAATACCTGACCCATCCTCCCGAAGAAGGCGTCGACGACGGCGGACCCAGGGGCGTGGCTCAGTCTGTGTTGGGGATCGTGGGTAGCTTGGACCAAGCAAAATGGGACCGGTTAACTCGCATCTCCAAAGAGACGGGCATCTACACCGCCTTCGTGCCCGAAGAGTATGGCGGTGGCGGAATGCGTGCCTTGGGGCACACCATGCTGGACGAAGAGATACACCGCAGCATTGTCCAGCTGCCTACCTCGCCTGTGCCTATGATGATGATCGGCGCTTGCACTCCCGAACAGGAGCAAAAGTACCTGTATCCCTCGATTCAGGGCGACCTATATTACGCCTTTGGCCAGACGGAGCCCCAGGCCGGGTCGGACCCCGGCGGTATGATGCAGACCCGGGCGGTGGCCGACGGCGACGACTGGGTCCTCAACGGCACGAAGATGTTCATCACCGGAGGCGCCACGGCCGACTTTCTGTTGGTGCAGGCGGTGACCGACCCCGAAAAGCGCCAGCGGGGCGGCATAACCATGTTCATCATCGACAACCCCACTCTTGGAATGAGCTTTGAGCCGATCCGAATCTGGACCACACCCACCAAGTCACACCAACATTTCGTGTACTTGGACAACGTTCGCGTCCCCCAGACCCAGGTTCTGGGCGAAGTAGGCCAGGGCTTTTCCCTGGGCCAACAGTGGCTGGTCCATCACGACAGGATACTGAGGGGATCGATGGCATTGGGGATTTTGACGCGCGCTCTGGAAATGGCCATTGAGTGGGCCAAGCAACGGGTGACCTACGGACGCCCCATCGCCGACCGGCAGGCAATTCAATGGATGTTGACAGACGTTTACGTGGACATCATGAACCTGAGGGCCTTGACCCGGGAGACGGCCGCACGGGCCGATGACGGGGAAGACGTGCGGGTGGAAGCGTCGATGATCAAATATTGCGCCGGCGAGTGGGGTTGGCGGAGCATCGACAAGATCATGCAGGTGTTCGGCGGGCTGGGAGAGAGCCTCGACATGCCCATTGCCCACTGGTATCTGCTATTGCGCCACGCTCGCATCGGAGGCGGAACTTCGGAGATCCACAAGTTCGTGATGTCCCGGGCCCTGTTGGACGGCCGGGTTTCGTTCCAAGGGTAAGCGCCAAGGGTAAGCGCCAAGGGTAAGAGCCAAGGGTAAGCGCCAATGGTAAGCGCCAAGAATAAGCGTCAAGGATAAGCGTCAAGGGTAAGCGCCAAGGGTAAGAGTCTAGACAGGTGAAACATCCCGAGACAACCATCACCCATGATCCCCTGCTGGTCCAGGACCGGAGCGGCCAGACCAGTTGCTTCAACTGCATAATCGAGACGTGCCAGACCCAGGCATATAATCTGGCCCGCCGGATCCTGGACGATTGGTCCCTGGCGGAAGATGCTATGCAGGAAGCCCTGGTGTCGGCCTACCGCGCCTTTCCACGGTTCCGGGGCGACAACCTGGCCGCGTGGTTGATGCGCATCGTGGCCAACCGGTGCCGCGACATGCTGCGCTCCCAAAGGGCCCGCCCAACACTGCCTCTGGACCCCGTGGCTAGCGATTCCGATGACCCGGATTCAATCCCATCGGCACTAAACATACCGTCTGCCGATGAGTCACCCGAAGACCACGCCGAAAGGGGCGACCTTAACCGGGCGATCCAAGCGGGATTGAACACGCTTCCCCAGGAACAACGGCTGGCGGTGCTTTTGGTAGACGTTCAGGGGTTTAGTTACGAGGAAGCTAGTTTATCCATGGATTGTTCCCTGGGTACGGTGAAATCAAGGGTAAGCCGGGGCCGAAGCGGCCTAAGAGACTATCTTCGCCAGCAAGGGGAACTTCTGCCCTCCCAGTTCCGTCAAGGGGATTAGAGGCATGGGAATATTCGGATTGGGACATAGGCACATCTCGCCGGAGACTTTCACCGGGTACCTGGACGGCCGGTTGCGGCCCCAGACCAGAGAAAGGTTAGATAGGGTCATGGCCGGTTGCTCCGATTGCCGCCTGGAGATGGAGAGTCTCCGGGATACGGTAGCCATGCTGCGCCAACTGCCCGTGATAACTCCCCGGCGCAGTTTCGTCATGTCCGGTGCGCCGCAACCGGTACCCCAAATGATCCAACAAGCGCGGCCCATCTCCCCATTCCGGGTACCCCAATGGGCTTACGCCGGCGCCGCTTCCCTGGCCGCCTTGGCCCTGGCCGTGCTGGTTTCCGTGGATGCTTCTGGTCTGGTGTCCCCAGACCTACCGAACACCGCGATCTCGAGGCAATCAGAAAAAATCCCCACCACGGCCGAATCCGAAGCCTTGACCCCGGAGACCGCCGGCGCAAAGGACAGCACCCAGGGTGAAACGCCTCGTCAACCCGCCGAGGCCCTGTCTATTCAGGTCGAGTCGGAAACAATCGTGGAAGCCCCGGCTACAGCCGAACCGCAGGCCCAAGCGGCCGCCGTGGCTGAGATGCAAGCCCAGGTACCCCAGGCGGCTGAGCCACAAGCCGAAGCTCCCGCCGTGACTGAGTTGAGGGCCCAAGCACCCCGGCCAACAGAATTACAAGGCGCAGCTCCGGCCGCGGCTGAGATGCAAGCCCAGGCACCCCAGGCAGCCGTGTTGCAAGCGGAGGCAGCTACCCAAAAGACCCTGGAATCCCAGGCGGATCAGTCTAAAGTGGATCAGTCTCAAAAGGTGGAGGAACCGGCGGTTACATCCGTCCTGCGGAAACAATCCGGGCGGCCAACTACGCCAGAAACCACCCCCGTTCAACTGGAGCAAGCATCGGACGCCCAGCCGGAGCCGGCGGAAGTCTTGCCGTTGCCCACGGTGGTGTCAGATGGGGCAACGTCAGAGCCAGCCCAGGTCCAAAACCAGGCCCAAACAACACCCATCACGGCCGACGAACAGGCAGGCCCCGTATCTCCGGGAACTCCGTTAGTATGGCGGGTGTTAGAAGGGGTGGCGGCGGTGTCGTTCCTGATATTGGCGTCGGTGTTCTTTTTGACGCGCCGTGCTGCCCGCCGTTTCTGACCGCTGCATCGGCGGCCACAACGGCGACGGGACTCCGACGACATCTGGCCCACCTAAATCCTCAGCCAAAATTCGGACCTTAATGAACCGCCCGCGTGTCCTGTTCACTAATTTTCCACACCCGCTGCCGGGCTTAGTCGGGTTCAAATACCCCTAAGGAACTTTTCCGGCAAACGTTCCGTCTTTATAACAGACAACGGGTCGAACAACTGAAAATATCCAGATGACGGCAGATATGCCCACCATACCCATAGGACCCCGCGAAAGGACAGGAGAATGAAATGACCAGGAAGATCACCCAAGGAAGAGGAATATTCGCCCTAATGGCACTGGCTATTGGAATGCTATTTCTGCTGGCCTGTACCAGCCAGCCCGCTCCCGCCGGCGGCGAAGCCCAACCGTCGGCAAACCAAAATAGAATAGGGGCGGAGTTAGTTAGCTTATTGTCCGAACAGAGTGCTCCGGGGTTACGGGCCGGTTACTCCGGAACTCAGAATGGAAACACCGGGGTTTGGGTCAGCGGAACCGGCGAGGCCACCGCCAAACCGGACCTTGCCATTCTGAACATGGGCGTGGAAGCTATGGCCAAAACCGTCAGCGAATCCCGCTCCCAAGCCGCCGAAGCCATGGCGGCAACCATCGCCGATCTGCAAGAGGAAGGCGTGGCCTTGGACGACATTCAAACCAGGACCTTCAACATTTCCCCCCGGTACACCCGGCACGAGGTTACCAGGTGCCCATCTAAAACACAGGACACATCTACCTCAAGCCAGCGCGTCCTCACAGAAGGTACAGTTGGGTCTACCCGGCATGCCCTCCCATTAGACGAAGCCAGAGTGGCCGTAGCTCCCCTGCCTGGAGGACCGGTGATAGAATCGTTCCCTTCCAGGCAAAACTGCTACAAGGAATTCGAACAGGTTTTGCTGGGATTCCAGGTCACCAACCAGTTGACCGTAAAGGTCCGCGACCTGGATAACGTGGGACAGATCATTGACCGGACCACCGACGCCGGCGGAGACCTGACCAGGTTCCAAAACGTCAGCTTCACCTTTGAGGACTCCAAGGGACTGGAAGATCAAGCCAGGGAATCGGCGGTGAAGGACATGATGGCCAAGGCCGAGCAGGTGGCATCAGTGGCCGGCGTGGAATTGGGCATGTTGGTATACGTCACCGAGACGGGACGTCCGGCGCCCGTCTCGTTTGACACCTCCCGGATGATGATAGCCAAGGCCGAGTCGGTCCCCACCACCATCCTAAGCGGGGAAATGAAGGTTTCGATCACCGTACAGGGCGTATTTGAGATAGCGGGGGTTCAGACAATGATCATAAGTTAGACCTTGCGCGGAAGATATCTGGAAACGGCGGGGATCGTCTAGATGGAGGCCAACCGGCCAAACCTGGAAACGCCTCCCAGAACCCCCGGCCTCTCATTGCGAGGCGCCGGGGGTTTGTCTTTTATTTACCCGATCTAGAGATCTCCTGCCGGGGATTGGTAGAATTTTTCTAAGTCGGCCTCAAACTGGGTAGTTTCGAAGTGTATCCTCTAAGCGAATATCTTTGTAAGATAAAAACACTGATTTGCCCGAACAGGCTGGTCTGGGTCTATGGCCAGTCCCGATCTTCTTAGGGTAGGCCCGAATGAATATACCGCCAATGGTCCGGGCCATCGAATTGGCCCGCCAGGCCCAGGGGTCCACTAGCCCAAACCCATCGGTGGGGGCAGTGGTGGTCAAAGATGGTGTCGTATTGGGCGAGGGCTTCACCATGCCGCCGGGGGGAAACCACGCCGAGATCGGGGCCTTGCGCCAGGCCGGAGACGCATCCCAAGGCGCAGACCTTTACACCACCCTGGAGCCCTGTTGCACCCAGGGCCGCACACCTCCGTGCACCCGGGCAATCTTCGCCGCGGGTATACGCCGGGTCTATGTGGCGGCCATCGACCCGAATCCTCAGGTGTCAGGAGGAGGGATCGCCGAATTGCGTACCAGGGGCATCCAGGTGGAAACATCCCATGGGGAAGACGCAGCCGAGGCCGCCGAGCTTTACGAAGCCTTCGCCAAACACATCACCACCGGCTTACCTTTCGTGACCGCCAAATTCGCCATGAGCCTGGACGGCAAGATCGCCACCCACACCGGAGACTCCAAATGGGTGACGGGGACCGAAGCCCGGGGCCTGGTGCAGCAGATGCGCAAGGAAGCCGACGCGATCATGGTAGGCATCAACACTGTCCTGGCCGACGACCCCCAATTAACCGCCAGGGATTCTTCTGGGTGTCCTCTCAACCGCCAGCCGGTGCGCGTGGTGCTTGACACCAATTGCCGCATGCCATCCAACGCACGCATGCTGGCGGAACCGGGCCAAACCATCATCGCCGTTTCTTCCGCAACAACAACCACCAAGACCTCACGGCTAGAGGGAGCTGGAGCCGAGATCGTGGCCTGCGCCACGGGGCCGGACGACAGGGTCGACCCTTCGGAGTTGCTGGCTGAACTTGGCCGCCGGAGAATCGTGAACCTCCTGGTGGAAGGCGGGGGCACGGTGTTAGGATCGCTGTTTGACGCCCATCAAGTCGATAAAGTGTACGCGTTTATCGCGCCGGTCATCATAGGCGGAAGCCAAGCCGCGTCGCCGGTGGAAGGCCAGGGAAGCTCAGTAATGTCCCAGGCCTGGCGCTTGGAACGAGTCCGGATGCGCCCGGTGGGAGACGATTGGTTGGTAACCGGGTATCCTAAAGTAGATGACGCCCAGGACGGCTTAGCGTAAGGAGCTGATTTGTTTACCGGGATTGTAGAGGAAACTGGGTCTGTCGACCTGCTAGAACCACGCCGCTTGACGGTGAATGCCGAAAAAGTGCTGGATGGCCTCAAGCTAGGTGACAGCATCTCAATCAACGGCACGTGTCTGACCGTGGTGGAGCTGGGTCCCCGGTCATTCTCAGTCGATTTGTCGCCGGAAACGCTGCGGCGAACCTCGTTAGGTTTCTTGGCGGAGGGTGGTGTCGTCAACCTGGAACGGGCCGTGGCGGTAGGAGACAGGATGGGCGGGCACATCGTTCAAGGTCACGTCGACGGAACCGGCCGCATCACCTCACTCAGGCCCGAAGAAGATTGCGTGATCATTCGGGTCAGAGCGCCAAAAAGGCTGATGCCATACATTGTCGAGAAGGGTTTCGTAGCCGTTGACGGCATCAGTCTGACCGTGGTAAAAAGAAGTGCTTCATCGTTCACACTCTCTGTGATACCATTCACTCAACAGTATACGAATCTGAGGGTGAAGGCGGTGGGGGACAGGGTGAATCTGGAGGCGGACATCGTTGCCAAGTACGTCGAAAGCCTCTTATCTCGTTGATTTATTTACCTGGGCACGTCGGGTCTAAAGAAGGACGATAATATGCCCCTTTGCAGCCTGGAAGAAGCACTAGCGGAAATGCGAGCTGGCAAGCTTCTGATCGTCGTTGATGATGAAAACCGCGAGAACGAAGGCGATCTCGTCATGCCAGCCGAATTTGTCACTCCAGAAGCCGTCAATTTCATCGTGACCCATGCCCGAGGACTCGTGTGCATGCCCATGCTGGGCGAGAGGTTAGACGAGTTGGACATGCCGCTGATGATCAGGCAGAACGGCTCCAACAAAGAGCAGACCGCATTCACTGTGTCGGTGGATTATAAAAAGGGCACCACCACCGGTATCTCAGCCTACGACCGCGCCGCCACCATAAGATCATTGCTGGACCCGGGCACTCGCGCTGACGAATTCACTAGGCCGGGCCATCTTTTCCCTCTGCGCTACCATCCGGGCGGGGTGCTGGCCCGAGCCGGCCACACCGAAGCCATCGTAGACCTCTGCAACATGATGGGCATGTATCCGGCCGGCATCGTTTGCGAGATCTTGAACGAAGACGGCACCATGGCCCGCATGGACTCCTTGGAAGTGTTCGGCAAGAAACACGGCTTGAAAATCCTCAGTATCGCCCAAATAATCGCCCACCGGCGGCGCAACGAAAAGCTGGTGGAACGGGTAGCCGAGGCCCGGCTGCCCACCAAGTACGGCGAGTTCAAAGCCATTGCCTATCGCAGCGCGGTGGACCCCGGTGAGCACATAGCGTTGACCATCGGCGAATGGACCAAAGACGCGCCGGTCATGGTGCGCATCCACAGCGAATGCCTCACCGGAGACGTGTTTGGGAGCATTCGTTGCGATTGCGGCGAGCAGATAGAATTGGCCCTTAACATCCTGGCTAAAGTGGGGCACGGCGTTTTCCTGTACATGCGGCAAGAGGGCCGGGGCATCGGCCTGCATAACAAGATCAAGGCCTACTCGCTACAAGACAAGGGCCTTGATACGGTGGACGCCAACCAGTCGCTGGGGTTTGAACCGGATATGCGCCACTACGGTATCGGCGCCCAAATACTGCAAGACCTGGGCGTCAAGCAACTCCGCCTTCTTACCAACAACCCCCGCAAACTTGTTGGCTTGGCAGGATTCGACTTGGAGATCGTGGAGCGGGTGCCCGTGGAGGCGTCGGTCAACGATGAGAACCGGGAATACCTGCGGACCAAGAAGGCCAGAATGGGCCACATTCTGGGTAACTGCTAGGGTAGCGGCTGCCGACGAAACTCAGCGGTTAACACTCAGGGTAGATTAGGGCGTGTCAAAGACACGCCCTTACTTTTTGCCCGGAAAGCAAAGGCGCACGCCCCTGCGGCCTTACTCGTTCCCCACCCTGGACAGCAGATACGCCGCGATGAAACCATTGAGGTTTCCCGCCAACACCGAGTCGGGATTGGTGCTCTGAAAGTTGGTCCGGTGGTCCTTGACCGATTTGTACGGGTGCAAAACGTAACTGCGAATCTGGTTGCCCCACTCTGGGGTGGGCCGCTCCCCCCGGATCTTCGCCAACTCTTTCGCCTTTTCTTCGTTCTGGCGAGCCAACAGTTTCGCCATCAGGATCTTCATGGCGAACTCCCGGTTTTGGTGCTGGGAGCGCTCGTTCTGGCAGTTGATGACGATGCCCGTGGGCAGGTGTGTCAGGCGTACCGCCGAAGCCACTTTTTGCACGTTCTGGCCGCCGGGCCCGCTGGACCGGAAAAAATCCATTTTAAGGTCTTCGGGCCTGACCGTTATATCCGCGTCGTCCGCATCCGCTTCCGGCAGGACCTCCACCACCGCGAAAGAGGTGTGACGCAGGTGGTCGGGGTCGAAGGGCGACAAGCGGACCAGCCGGTGGACCCCGCCCTCGGAACCCATGTGGCCGTACGCTTTCTGGCCGCCTATCTCTATGGTTCCAGACCTAAGACCCGCTTCCTCACCATATGACATGTCCATGACCTGCACCGGCCGCTTCTCCGCCTCGGCCCATTTCACGTACATCTTCATCAGCATCTCTGCCCAGTCATGGGAGTCGGTGCCGCCCACGCCGGCATGGATGGAGACGATGGCGTTTCGGTCATCGTACGTTCCGGAAAGGGTCAGGTTGACCTCTTCCTTGGCCAGGGTCTCGGCGATCTGCGCGGTCTCATCTTCGATCTGCCCTTGAAGGGAAAAGTCCCCTTCCTCGAGGGCCAGTTCGACGAGTTCCAGAAGAGAGGTGGCGCTGGACTGAAGGTCTTTCCAGAGCACCACAGTCTCCTTGGCGCGCGTCAACTGCCTCATCTTGGCCTGTGCTTGGCGGGAATCGGTCCAAAATTCGGGCTCGGCCGCCTCTTTTTCCAAGGCCGTTATCGTAGCTTCTTGTTTAGGGAGGTCAAAGACGTTGGACCACTGATTCGATCTTTTGACACAATGCAGTTAGCGTTTGTTTCAGTTCCTCCATGGTTATCCCTTCCTCCCATTGGTTAACGGGGATGCCGGTCCCAGGCTACCTGGGCAGCGAGTTCCCATTGGTTTAACGTCGTTACGAATCACTATTATATCAGGTGCGAGAGCAATTCCCGCAGCCGCGGTCACCGCCGGAATCCGGCGAAAATCCGGTGTTGCCAAAGGAATGATTAAATAACAAATACATGAATCGGGGCACGAATATTCAAGGCCCGTCATGCCGGCAGAGCCCGCGAATCAAACTCCAGCCGGTCAAACCCCAGCCGGAACCATCTTTTAAACCGTCAGAGCGCAGTTCACCGAGTTGATGGGCGGGAGCTGGTCAACCAGCATCTCCCATTGGTTGCCGGAGTCCCTGCTGTAGAAAAGCTGGCCGGTGGTCGTTCCCAAATACACCCCGCACGGGTCCAAAGTATCGGTGCTCATGCCTTCGCGCAACGTGTGAAGATAGCTGTTTCCCTGGGGAAGGCCATTGGTCAGCGGTTCCCAATCCTGCCCGCCATTACGGCTGCGGAAAACCCTGAATCTGCCTTCTGAAACGTAACGCATCCCGCCCCCGATTTCCTCTCCCACCGCCTGGTCTTCGGGCAGCACGAACAAAGTATCAGGGTCCGTAGGGTGCAGCCCCAGCACGAAGCCAAAACGGGATGGAAGGTCCTGGGTGATGTCTTGCCAATCCTTACCCCCGTTTTCGCTTCGGAAAACGCCGCAATGGTTCTGTTGGTACAGCACATCGTTCCCGCCGGCGGCAGCCAGGACTTTATGAGGACATTGCCCGAATTCCGGGAACCTTTCAGGCAGAAAGTCGGCTCTAACCCCGTTATTCAAGGTCTCCCATGTTTCGCCGGCGTCAGCGGTCCCGAAAACTCCTACCGCCGATATTCCCACCCACATCCGGCTGGGTTTCCCACCATCCACCACGATACTGTGCAGGCACAAGCCGCCCAAACCGGGCTGCCACTCGTCTCTCGTGGGGTGATTGCTCAAAGCCTTTACTTCCTACCAGGTATCTCCTTCATCGGTGCTTTTGAATAGCGCCGCCGGTTGCACCCCCGCGTAGAGAACGCCGGGTTCGGTGCTGCCCGCGGGCTCTATGTGCCAAATCCGCTCAACGGTTTCAGACCCGCCGCCGGAGAAACGGGGAGGTTGGCTGGCCGGCACCCACGTCTGCCCCATATCCGGGCTTATTTCCACATACGGCCCCCAGATCAAAGTGTTTACCGCCACGTAAACCTTGCCGGATCTTTCGCCGTCGTAGGTCATATGAAACACGTCATTACCGGCCTGAAAGGGTCCGGTGATGGCCCAGTCCTTTCAGTCCTGGTCGGCCGATAATATGAAGGCGCCTTTACGGGTGCCCACCAAGACTAAAACATCACCTTTCCGGGGAGATTGGCCGACGCGCATTTTATAACCACCTTCGATTTAGATCGCCCGTGTATTTAACCCCACAGACCGCTGTGGTTGGGAGAATTTACCTTAGGTCAAGGCCACCGTCAACCGGCGGCCGCCATGCCAACGGTGGAGCAGATCCCCTGACCGGCCTCATGTTAGGATGATAAGGGCTTTGCCCAGAACTGTCATTCTGAGGAGCGCAGCGATCGAAGAATCTAAATTCGTGGATGTTGCGCCCCTGTTTGCGAGCCTAAGCTCATGATTTTAGACCCCTCGTTGCACCCGAGGTGACATATTGTTGGGGCTTTTGAGGCAAGGCCGTTGATATTAGCATCCGGGGCGATGACATCAACCAATGTAAATCGATAAGCCCCTGCCAGCCCCATTCGTCAAAGGGCCTTATAACCAGTGTTATCTGATTGGCCTGTGGTTTTGGCCTGCGGCTTAGCGGCATATCTGCTGGGATCGATTCCCACCGCCTACATCGCGGTGCGGTTGGGCCAAGCCCGTGACATCCGCAGACTTGGCTCGGGCAACGTGGGGGCAACCAACGCCTTTAAGCAGGCCGGTGTTCTGCTGGGTAGTCTAGTGATGCTGGCCGACACTGGGAAGGGGGTGGTGGCCGTGCTGGCGCCCATGTGGGTGGGAGCGCCCCATTGGACCATGTTCGTCACCACCACGTTAACTTTGGCCGGGCACAACTGGCCGGTGTTTTTAAACTTCAGGGGAGGTAAGGGCGTCGCCGTCATCCTGGGCGCATCGCTATCGCTGGTTCCGTGGCTAACCCTAGCCGCCCTGGCGCCGGCGGGCTTGGTCATCGCACGGGTCCGTAACGTCACCATCGGCTCCACACTGGGGATAGGTCTCTTGAACGTCCGCCACCGGACAGGCCGCGGACCGTATCGCTTTATGCCTCTTCCTCAGCTTCCTGGTTTCGGCCACCTATCTGGTGAGCATCCGCCATCAAATACGGTCTGCCGCCAAGAGCCGCCGGTGGCAGGACCTTTTCCCAGACACCGATATCTAGAACTCGCTTCCCGTGAAGGGCCCGCTTGTAACGCCGTGATTGTGGCGATACTAGACGTCCTCTAGAGTATAATTACCTTCAATCGGGTAAATGTTGCCCAGAGATTCTTCACTGATTTTTGATTGCGGACAGAGGTTATGTTAGACCACGGAACTCTTGAGACCGGCAGGGTGGACGCCACCGAAGCTTTGCGCCATCGGATGCGCCATTCCGCTGCCCACGTGATGGCCGAGGCAGTTTTAAAGCTATTCCCGGAAGCCAAAATGGGTATAGGCCCGCCCATTCAGGACGGGTTTTACTACGATTTTGAAGTGTCGCGGCCCTTCACACCGGAAGACCTCGAACAGATCCAAACGTTGATGAAGGAGACCATCTCGACCGGCCATCCCTTTCAACGGGAAGAGATAGGGCGGGAAGACGCCTTGAAACTCTTCGGCGGCCAGCCATACAAGCTGGAACTCATCAACGGCCTGCCCGATGAGGCCACGCTTTCGATCTACCGGCACTCCGGCTTCGTGGACTTGTGCCAGGGGCCCCACGTGGACGGCACTGGGGACATTCCAGCGGTGAAATTGCTGACGGTGGCCGGCGCCTATTGGCGCGGCGACGAACACCGGCCCATGCTGCAACGCATCTATGGAACCGCCTTCGAGTCCCAGGAGGCCCTGGACGATCATCTGGCCCGGCTGGAAGAGGCGGAAAAACGGGACCACCGCACTCTGGGACGGCAGCTGGACCTGTTCACCATCCACGACGAGATCGGCCCCGGTCTCATCGTCTGGCATCCCAAAGGAGGGCGGGTCCGAACCATCATCGAGGAATATTGGCGGGCGCTGCACTACCAGCATGGCTATGACATTGTCTACTCTCCCCACATCGGGCGTGGCAGGCTTTGGGAGACCAGCGGCCATCTGGAATTCTACCGGGAGGGCATGTATGCCCCGCTACAGGTGGACGAACAGGAATACTTCCTGAAGCCCATGAACTGCCCCTTCCATATCATGATCTACAAATCGGATCTGCGCAGCTACCGGGAGTTGCCCTTGCGGTTCGCCGAGTTGGGCACCGTCTACCGGTACGAGCGCAGCGGCACCCTTCACGGCCTGATGCGGGTGAGGGGGTTCACCCAAGACGATGCCCACATCTTTTGCAGCCCCGGCCAGGTGGAGGCAGAGGTGGGCGGCGTGCTGGACATGACCTTTGAGCTTTTGAAGGCGTTCGGATTCAGCGATTATTCCATCATGCTTTCCACCCGGCCGGAAAAGGCGGTGGGTGAGATAGACATGTGGGACCATGCCACCCGTTCGCTGGAATCGGCCCTGCGGGAGCGGGAGCTGCCATTTGAAATAGACGACGGCGGCGGGGCATTTTACGGACCCAAGATAGACATCATGATCACCGACGCCATTGGCCGAAAGTGGCAATGCACCACGGTGCAGTTCGACTTCAACCTGCCCGAACGGTTCGGCCTTACCTACCAGGACTCGGAAGGTGGCAGGACCCGGCCTTATATGGTCCACCGGGTTATCCTAGGTTCCATGGAGCGGTTCTTCGGCGTGCTGGTGGAACACTACGCCGGGGCGTTTCCCCTGTGGCTGGCGCCGGTGCAGGCCGTCATCATCCCCATCGCCGACCGGCACTTGGAGTATGCTGAAACGGTGCGCGCTCGGCTGGCAGCCCAGGACATCAGGGTAGAGGTAGACTCCCGCAGCGAGCGCATGAACCTAAAGATCCGCAACGCCCAACAGCAGAAGGTCCCCTACATGCTGGTGGTCGGCGACAAGGAAGCCGAAGCGGACGCGGTGGCGGTGCGCCTGCGCGACGAGACCACCTTGGGAGCAATGCCGGTGCAAGACTTGTTGAACATGATAACTGAGGAGCTAAAGGGTTAACAAGAACAGCCGGAAGCCAAACGATAGGACACCCAAATCTGCTCACCCTCAGCTTGGCGAAGGGCAAGCCTGGAACGGGAAGACGGTCGCAAATATCCGGAGCAACCGGCCTAATCAGAAGGCGATTGACGCGCTCAGAGCGGAGGATTACAGTCCTACCCAACCGAAATGGGAAATTAGAACCAGAAGGCCATAGGAGGAAGCAATGGCAAGCGTGACACAACTAGGCTACGTAGGCGTCGGGGCGACAGACGTTGAGCAGTGGGAGCACTATGCCACCGACACCCTGGGGCTTCAGACCAACGGCCGGGAAAGCGACGGTTCCCTTTTCCTGCGGATGGACGAGTATCAATACCGCATTGCCATCCACCCCAACGGAGCCGACGACATAGCTTACGTTGGGTGGCAGGTAACGAACGAAGCTAATCTCCGGGAAATGGCCGAGCAGCTGCGGAACGCCGGGGTAGAGGTCAGCTTCGGGACGCCGGACGAAACCAAAGCCCGGCGTGTCGAGGGGCTGATAAAGTTTGATGACCCCAACCAGGTGCCCACCGAGGTATATTACGGGCCGCCGATAAGTTTCGATAATCCTTTCAATTCCCCCCGGTCTGTTTCGGGCTTCGTCACCGGCGACCAGGGCCTGGGCCACGTGGTCTACCACGTCGATGACTCGGAAAAGACCATTCGTTTCTACCGCGATGTCCTGGGCATGCGGATCAGCGACTTTATCGGCAAGCTGGCTTTCTTCCACTGCAATCCCCGCCACCACTCCCTGGCCATCATTGAGACCAAGAACCCCAAGCATCTTAACCACATCATGCTCCAACTGAATTCCCTCAACGACGTCGGATCCACCTACGACCTGGTTCAGGACCAGGGCATTGAGATCATCAGGGGAATGGGGCGCCACACCAATGACCACATGACCTCTTTTTATATGCGAACGCCCTCGGGGTTCCACATCGAGTACGGTTGGGGCGCAAGGACGGTAGACGACGAAACCTGGCAGGTACAGCGCCACGAGAAAGGTAGCATCTGGGGGCATCGGGCCCCTGCGGCACAAGCAGACACCGCGGGCGCCGGCCGTTAGCGAACCGCGGCAACGCGCCGCCTGAACCCACGGTTTGCCGCCCTGCGGCCGGTTGCACGCACCCTTTGAGGACACCGGGCTGGGTGCGGTGTTTGTGAGCACGTTGTTGGTAGGTGGTCATGTCGATCCCCGTGGCCTACCGTCACTTCGAGTGTGCCGAGAAGATGCGGGCTAAAAAAACCGTCCGGGTCCGCCTATGTGACGAGACCAACCTGAGAGCCATGCCGGTGCAAGACCTGATGGACCGGATCGCCTCAGAATATTGTATAGACGGCAGACATGGTGGACGGCGCCGGCAGAACCAACCCGCCCAGCGCCGCGCGGCGAGCCGGTCAACAAGAGCCATTGGGAAATCAGACACCGTTTATAGCAGGTCAATTTGGCGCGAAATAATCCTGCCGGAGCATCCCTCCGGCTGCCGGACTCCCGTTTTCGGGCATTTGTAGACCCTTTCCGGTACTCCGATTTCCGCGTACTTTGGATTTCCACCATCTCGAATCAGTTGGGCCAGGGCATGCAACAAGTGGTGCTGGGCTGGCTGGTTTTTGACCTAACCGGTTCGGTGGGCATGGTAGGGGTGATGTTCGCCATGCGGTCAGCGCCCAATCTGGTGATCGGGTTCATCGCCGGGCCAGTGACCGACAGGGTCGACCGGCGGCTGGTGATGAGGGCGTCGGTGTTAGGCATGCTGGCCGTCTCCGTGCTGGGAGCCCTTTATCTATACGTGGGATTTCTCGTCGTCTGGCCGATCATGCTTGGGACCTTTCTGTTGGGGGTGTCCCAGGCTTTTTACATGACCTCCCGGCAGGTTTGCGCCTATGACATTGTGGGTAGCGATGCGGCGGTCAACGGCATCGCGCTGATCTCCCTGGCGCAAAGGGTGGGCGGGATTTTTGGCGCGCTCCTGGCCGGCGCGTTGATCGATTGGTGGGGTGCTGCATCCACTTTCTTGGTTATGACCATCAGCTATGGGTTGGGGGCATTGGCCCTATTCTGGCTGCGGCGGGCCGGCCAGTCGGCGCCGGTGGAACGGGAGACCATATGGGACAACGTAGTGAATTATTTCCGGGCCCTGGGCGGCAACCGCATCATGGTATCTCTGATGGTGACCACGGCCGCAGTGGAGATGCTGGGTTTCTCCCACCAGGTCTTGCTGCCGGTCCTTGCCAAGGAAGTGTTGTCAGTAGGGGCTTCGGGGTTGGGAGTGCTGACCGCCTTCCGCTTTTTCGGAGGCGCTTTGGGTGTGGTGGTAACCTCGTTCCTGGACCAGGTGCGGCGGCGCGGCGTCCTGCTGCTGACGGTCATCGCCCTATTCGGCGGCGGCGAGATCCTGCTGTCCCTTTCCACCACATTATGGACCTCCCTTGTGTTCATCTCGCTGATAAACGTGATGGCCTCGGTAACCGACATACTCCACCAGAGCCTGTTGCAGCTAAGCGTACCCAACCAGCAAAGAGGCAGGGCCATGGGCTCCTGGATCGTGGGAATCGGCACCGCCCCTGTGGGCCAACTGCAGATCGGTTACCTATCGGGCCTAGCCAGCCCCAAGATAGCCCTGATAGTTAATGGGACGCTGCTTGCGGTCCTGGCGGTTACCATGGGAATCGTCATGCCTCGGCTGCGGCGACTTTAGGTCAAAAAAGTTTTGCATGCAACTTTAGTCCGTCTTTTGGGTATTGGCGATCAGTTCAAAAGGCCAAGCACCCCCATCTTGTTTGCACCAGGAGCCGGAGGCGTTGAAAGTCATGGAGGACCGGTCAAATCGTCTGAAGCTGGCCTATGAAACCATACAGAAGGCCCGCCAGGGTCGGTGAGGGGAAGCATCTGGTAAAATAACCCTGATCCCAAATCCCCCACACATATTGATGTGTTCAGCGATTGTGTAGTCTGGCAGACTTGCTGGGCGCCTGATTCGCGGAGCAGCCCGGCAAACCCCGCGCGGAGCGCTCGGAGGTGTTTCGACATGCGTATTTCATCACCAATAGGCGTGAAAACATGGGTGTGCGTAGGAATGCTCGCCTTAGCCATAGGTTGCGAAACATCTGCTACCCCGACACCGATCATTGTAGAAAAGGAAGTAGTCAGAGAGGTGCCGGTGACAAGGGTAGTCGATGTCGAAAAGGTCGTCGAGGTACCTGTCACCGTGGTCGTTGAGAAAGAGGTGGCTGTTACTAGAGAGGTGCCTATTATTAGAGAGGTACCTGTCACCGCGTTCGTCGAGAGAGAAGTCGTTGTGACGAGAGTAGTGGAGGTTACTGCATCTCCAACCTTTACGCTGATTCCATCTAAAGCGACAGCAACCCCAGCAATGCCGCAAGGGCTTTTTTCTAAGACAATAGGCATCTATCGCTCAAACTCGTCGGCATTGGCGTATGGCTTTCGAGAAGGTATCGATGTAGACGCGATCGAGCCCGAAAGTTTCAGCAGTCTTTCTGCCATGTACCGTGGCGTAATTTATATGCCTCCAACCGTAAGCTACGGTTATGGGACCGAGGCAATCGGTCAATTGACCCAACTAAGCCGATTTATTGAGGAGGGAGGAAGGGCGGTTATATTCATTGGAGATTGCAGGGATGAATTTGCGGACCGATTGCAGAACGAGTTTGGGTTTCGTTGTGCTTCCGCCGGCACAAAAATAGGGTGGGAGGCCTTGAAAGGCGAATGGCTGACTCCACTTTGGCAAGGGCTTTCTGTAGGCTCTGACACCGCGACAATCCAGCTCGTACCTGGGCCTTCGTCACAGTACGAATGCAGAACGTTGACTATGGGCGATTTGGAATTTTGTGGTAGTCTCACCGGACGCTTCGGCGACGGCGAGGTTATATTCGTGCTCGCTGGCCGCTATAAAGGACAGTACGCTCCATCTTACATGTTTGAAACTGATCATATAGACGAATATGACAATTTGCAAGCCTACATTAACACTCTCCGCTGGCTGGTCGAAGGATAATTAAGGCATTCGTCCGACATACCAGCAGCCATAATGGATTATTGGCGGGATTCCTGCGACTTCGCTGTTGACCTCCAAGGATTTACAAGACTAAACCCCGCCTTCAACCGGTCCCGTTCTTCCAGAGAATCGCAGACCTTGGCTACCCGGATGGCGTGGCGTATATCTTTCGTTCCCGGACCGACCCGTTCGGCGACAGGCGCGGCAGGTCCCGGTCCTTGCCCAGCCAGCGGGTGATGAACCTCCTGAGAATAGCGATGCCCCGACTCCGAAGGCTTTAGGCAAGCTATTCGGCGCTGGTCTACCCCTGGCTGAGCATCGTGTCCACCGAGCCTAGAAATCTGGCCGGAAACCCCGATTCTCCCCAAACCGTCGTTTTCATAACGTCGATTATCGATGAAATAGCGGATGGTTCAACGTAATACATGTACTACTGTGCCGCATAAGACTGGAATACGTCTGATTGGCGTAGCGCAAAACCCGGCCAATGGCTTTCCGGCCAGACTTCTAGGCCTTCCAGGGCCAGGCCATAGCCATTGTGCTGGGATACAATTCCAGCATCAGACCTAACATGACGGAAGGAGGCGACAATGACCCCAAAGCCGGATTGCCGCATGTGCCTAGCCCCAGTCATTCAACAAAAGGGCTTGAGCACCCACGAAAGATCGCCGACCTGGAGGTATCCACCGCTGTCCTTCGCGAAAATTCCCAGTATTACCGGGGTTATACAATCTTATTCTTGCGCCACCATGCCGTAGAGCTTTGGGATTTGGACCCGGAAACCCGGCAGAAGTTCATGGGAGAAGCCAACCAGGTGGCTCAAGCTCTAGCCAAAACGTTTAAACCTCTCAAGATGAATTACGCTTTACTTGGCAACACCAACCCCACCACGGATTACCTTCACTGGCACCTCAGGCCACGCCGCCTGACCGATCCAAATCCGAAACGTCCAATTTGGGACGAAAATTTCCCGGCGCCGGAAATCCAACTCGGCGATGAGGAGTTCCGTCAGTTGGCTAATGATATCCGGGCTAACCTTTAAACTCGGTTTACTGGGTATCTGGCGGCGGCAATTCGGCGGTCGGCCCGCCTACCCTCGCCCCAACATAGTGTCCACTGAGCCCAGGCCCTCCAGCGCCAAACCATACCCCAGAATGTCATGCATCATCCGCTTGATGTATTGGGTCATCAACACCCGGGTGTAGCGTCGTACAAGGTCCGACTCCTGGGCCAGCTGTTCTGCCAGCGCCCAAGCCCTCGGTAAAAGGTCTTCTCTAGGCATTACTTCGTTGACCAGGCCTAGTTGCAGGGCTTCTTGCGCTTCGATGGTCTGGCCGGTTAGCAGGAAATACCGGCCCCGGTTTAAGCCCAGCAGCATGGGGTAGATCACGTGCATGCCGTCGCCGGGTATCAGGCCGTTGATGAAGTGTCCCGAATCTTGGAAGGCTGCCTCTTCGGACGCCAGCACTATATCGCAGAGTAATGGCAACTCGGAATGACGCAGGGCCGGCCCGTTGACTGCGGCGATCATGGGCACCTCGATGTCCAACAGGTTCATCAGCAGGTGTTTGCCTTCCCAATAGGTCCTGTCCCATTCCATTGGTGTCCTCTGGGGCCGGGACTGGCGGGTGCCGGGAGGTCCGGTGAAGGCATCGCCGGTTCCAGCCATTATCACCACTTTGTTCTCGGGATCGCTGCCTATGTCCCGAAACACCTCGGGAAGCTCACTGTGGGGGACCCCGCCCCATTGCAGGGAATCCCCGTTGGTATGAAGGGTGATCTGCAGAATTCCATCACGGCGCTCCATGCGCACCGATTCGTATTTCCCCGAATATTCGTCAAAGGCCGTCATGGCTGTCCCTCCTGTTGATACTGGATTGATTCGTGCCCCTACTGGCAGTTGGGAATCACCTGTTCTCCGAAGAGCCGGATGGCGTCCATTATCTTCTGGTGGGGCGGACCGCCGGAGTGGGCCTGTCGCAGCCTCAGCAGAAAATAATTGGTGCCCACGGCCTGGCTCCAACGTTTGAACTCGGTAGCGCATTCCTCGGGGTCGCCTAGGATCAGCCGGTCGGGGGCGATGTTGCCTAGAGTGAACTCGGCTTCGGTCTCGATGGATCTGAACTCGGCCAGACCGTTGCGCCAGTAATCTTTGTAGGCGTCCAGCACCTCTCCCCCGTAGACCTCTTCGGCCTCGGCGCGGCTGGGGGCAACCCAAGCATCACGCATCAGGACCACCTGGGGTTCGCGGCCGGCCGCCAGCGCCGCCTTTCGGTAGGAGTCCACCAAGCGCAACGTCCGCTCCAGGTTGGTGCTGGGCCCGGCCACGAAAGCGTCGGCCATCCGCCCTGCCCGGCGGGCGCCCGTATTGGTGCTGGCGCCGATCCACAGGGGCGGAGACGGTTGCTGGTATGGCGCCGGCCGCACCCTTATGTCATGCAGATGATGGTGTTTGCCGTGGTAGGAAAAGGTCTCCCCGGTCCAACATTGGCGGATGACGTCAATCCCCTCTTCAAACAGGGTCACCCGGTCCTCCATGGGCACGTCGAAGGCCTGGAAATCGGCCGGCTGATAACCGATGCCAACGCCCAGGATCATTCTGCCCCTAGAAACCACATCCAGGGTCACCACGTCCTCGGCCAGATGCACCGGGTGATGCAAAGGCAGGAGGATCACCGAGGTGCCGACGTTGAGCCGCCGGGTCTGGCCGGCCACGGCCGACGCCACGATCAATGGCGACGGCAAAAACCCGTCGTTGTCCTGGTGGTGCTCTCCGAAGAATATGGAATCGAAGCCGTTTGCTTCCGCCAGTTGTGCCTCTTCCACCACTTCGTCCATCCGGCTGGCCAGGTTTTCACCCCTGGGCGGGTCGGCTATCGAGCTATACAGTCCGAACTTCATCGTTGACTCCTTGGGAAATCCGATTTCTACAAAGGCCTGTCCATCCAGACGTTGCTATTCAGACGATTACGGCGTCAGTCAAGGACCACGGGAAACTCGGGCGCTTCCAAGACGGCCAGCGCCAGCCGGGCTGAGTCTCCCAGGAGATCGGCCTGGACGAATTCCATGGTGTCTTCTGGGGTATGGATCTTGGAGAAATCGGGGGCGGTAAACATGAGCACCGGTATTCCAGCCCGGTCAAAAGTAGCATGGTCGCTGCTGGATCCAACTCGCCCAGCCGACCTGGTCACAGTTATCTTTAGGCTCTGGCCTAGATCGATCCCCAGGCTGGTCAGCCTGCTGGTGCCTAATAACCTGATGGCGGAACCGGTGGCCAAAGCGTCGAAATTCAACATGGCCACGATTCGGCTGGCCTCTTCTTCCGTTAAAGAGTCCAGATAAGCCCGGCTGCCCCGCAGTCCCAATTCCTCTGATCCGAAGGGGATGAACCGCACCGTAAAGGGTAAGTCCTGGCCAGCCAGGCTCTTGGCTACGGTCAGTAGCACGGCCGTGCCCGCGGCATTATCGTTGGCGCCGGGCAGGCTCGGCACCGAGTCGTAGTGAGCGCCCAGAACCACCACGTCATCTCCCGGACCGGGCTTTTCAGCTATGACGTTCCTGGAGGACAGTTCCTTTCGTACCACCGACACCGTGGCCGAAACCTCTCCTTGGGATAGGCTTTCCAGGATTTTAACTCCATCTTCATTGGAGATGGAGACCACCGGAATGGAAACGGATTCGGAATTCGACCTGCCCAGGGTCCCTTGAAAATTACCCTCGACGTCGTTGTATATCACGGCTGCCACGGCCCCAGCCTGTCCGGCCCGGTTCACCTTATGGCGGAAGGAAATGGTCCCCCGCTGAATAAGGGCGATCTGGCCTTCCAATCCATTGTCTGGAACGTCACTGGACATGGCCAGACCGACATGGGTGAGAATGCCTGAGGCTTCACCATCGGCGGTTCCCGACAATAGGTTGACGTGGATATCGTCTGGGTTTGCAAGAGCGCCCGCCGATCCAGGTTGCTCCAAGGTAAAACTTGAATCCGCGGATGATAGGGTCTTGACGGTGAAGGGTTGGATCTCGACCTGGTAACCCATGCCGGCAAATTCGTTGGCCAGAAAATCCGCGGCGGCTTTTTCTTGACCCGTACCGCTTTCTCTAGGTCCCAGACCGACAGCTAACGCGGTGGTGTAATCAAACGCCGTTTGGGCCAGTTCCTCCCGGTTAAACTTTCCCGCGTCGATCTGATCGATAGTGGCCGTTAGCGCAGCCCCGGCGGGGGAACCCGTGGGCCGAACCGTGGGCTGTGGAGTGGGAGAAGGTGGGGGTTTCGTCGTTGGTTCTGCCGCGGGTTCCGTCAAGAGCTTCGTCGGTGATGCGCTGGGCGCGGGAACAATCAGTTCTTCGGGAGCCGGTGTAGGGGATAGGCTGGAACAGGCGGCGGCGGCAAAGGTAATAAGGGCCAACGCTGAGGGTAGAATGGTCCGGCACCAAGCCATGCTTCACCAGGTAAGGGGCGGGCCCAGTTTAATGGCGAGCCCGAAAAATAAACCCAGGTTTGGCCGCTAGCTACGGCACAGGCATGGTACCTATGCCGCTGGTTAGCGTCAAGCCTGGGTTTTTATGTTTAGAGATTGCGAAGACTGCCGAATCAAGCTCCGGAGTGCCCCGAAGCGAATCTATTCCTCTGCAGTGTCGCTGCCGGCAAGCACCGCCTCAGCATCGGCGGGGCCGCTGGCGGCAGGCCCGGCCGCGGCCTCGGTGGGTTCGATGGCGGCAGGCATGACCTGGGCCTCGGAGGAGTGGGGTTTCTGCACGGCGTGCCGAATCACAAAGTCAGCGAGGTCGCGGTGAAGTTGCTCGCCTACGTAACAGTCCCGCAGGAAGTTGAAACCAGGGTCAAGCTCTTCCAGCATCTGCTTAATCTTTGGGTCGCCATGCCTGGCAGCAAACGCGTAGGCCAATCCCCTGGGGTCCCGGTCTAAGGAGATCTCGTGTTCTTCGCCCTGTTCGACCTCAATGTCGTAATCAACCCGGTCGGCTATCGCCAGTGCTTGAGATGCCTCTCGGCGGTGATTGTCGATATCCCGAAGCACGGTGTAAAATTCCTTGACGGCTATGGAGGCGGTGCCCAAAAACTCGGGGACCAGCTTCTGCATCTCTGCCGCTGCCTCGGCTGCCTTCTTGGCTGCTTGCATCGACACTTCGCGTTTCTGCCGGCGTTCTTTGGCCAGTTCCAGTTTGGCTATTTCTTCACGTAGTTGGGGGGCTTCGGCGGCCAGTGGTTCTAAGCGTATCAGTTCCGATTCTGCTTGCTCTGCTTGTTTTAGCTTGGATTCCAATGTACTAATATTCCCGTTCGCCATCACATATCTCCTTTTGCGCCTCTGCGTGGTCACGCCGCCGGGTTAAAACCCGGTTGGGCGGACTCAATTCTGGGACCGGCATCCACCGGCGGGCCGCAGTCAAAACCACCTCTCGCTACTGCGGTTTGGTAAATAATCGATAGTTTACCCGGTTGACGTAAAGTTCCAGGCGTGGGCCTCAAGAGAGTTTGGTTCAATTTGGGCACTCAGGCAGGCTGCCAGGCTTGGGTGGGCCGTAGTTTGACAACCCAGGGCGCACAGGGAAAGAGCCGTCGCCGTTGATTACCGGCGGGACGTAATGTATTCTGCTTTAGCCGTCCCCAAGGTGTGAGACCGGTGATTTGGGGCCGGTGTTCTAGTCGAGATATTCGGCGATTTGGGGGTGAGCCATGACCCGCCGGGCGGCTTTCGTATACGACCAGGCAATGTCCCAGCACCAGCTACGGGTGGATCACCCCATGCGGCCTGTCAGACTCCAAAATACGTTCGACCTGCTCGATGCTTACGGGGCCTTTGACGAGAATACATCGCGTTTGATCCCGGCCCGTCCGGCCAGTGAAGAAGAGTTGGGCTGGCTGCACACCCACGAATATATCGAGGCGGTGAAGAGCTTCAGCCTAGGGATTTCGGGCTATGAATTGAGCCGCTTCAATTTCACCGGTCAGGGGGACAACCCTACCTACCCGGGCATGTATGATGCCGCCGCGCTGAGCACCGGCGGCAGCCTGGTGGCGGCGGAAATGGTGGCCCAGGGACAGGTGGAGGTGGCATTCAACATATCCGGCGGCCTGCACCACGCGGCGCCGGGGCATGCTTCCGGATTCTGTGTGTTCAACGACCCGGCACTGGCGGTCAAGTACTTTCTGGCCCAGGGCTGGAGGGTTGCTTACGTCGACATCGACGCCCACCATGGGGACGGCGTTCAAAACCCTTTTTTCGACGACCCCAGGGTATTGACCATTTCGGTTCACGAGTCTGGGCAGTATCTATTCCCTGGTACTGGCCACGCCAATGAAGTGGGAGTTGGGCCTGGATTGGGCTACTCCGTTAACCTGCCCCTCTATCCCTACACCGGAGACGAGGTCTACCTGGAATCGTTCGGCGAAATCGTGCCACCGCTGTTGCGGGCCTTTGCCCCCGACGTGTTGGTGACCCAGTTGGGCATAGATAGCTACCACAGTGACCCGCTGACCCATCTCCAGATCACCACCAGGGGTTACGTGGCTGCGATCAGGGAACTGGCAGCTTTGCAAATACCGTGGCTGGCCCTGGGCGGCGGAGGTTATGACCTGAGCGCAGTGGCCAGGGGATGGGCGTTGGCTTATGGAGTGATGCTGGATGTGGAGTGGCCGGATCAGTTGCCGCCAGGATTCGCCGAAAAGTTGGGAGGGGACAAGCTGAGGGACACTATAGATCCTATGGTTCCCGACGATGTTCGCCGGAACGCCCGAAACTTCGCGGAGGAAAGCACGACCGCCATCAAGCAAGAGGTGTTTCCGGTACATTCCTTGACGGTCTGAGACTTATCTTAGGGACGACCGGCGATCTTATGACCCGCGCTGTCGTGGGATTCCGCCTTGGCCGAAAGCTGTCATTCTGAAAAGCCCAACGCCAAAAGAACCTAAAGCCGTGGATGCGGCGTGCCGGTTGCGAGCTTAAGCCCACGATTAAAAACCCCCCGTCGCTTTGGGGGAGAAAGTTTATGGGGCTTTTAGGGCGAACCCCCACCGTTTGTGGGGGAATTCACTATTTCCGCAGGACGGCATGCGCGTTAGTTATAGTTCCACCCAGGGCACGTTCAACTGGGAAATCGGCGTATCAGACCTAGAATGGGTTAGTTTACGTGGTGCTCCCGGTGCAACAAATCTTTGGCCGCGTCGCCGATGTTTGCCTCAATGCAGTCGCGAAGGGTGGAATAGATAGATTTGTTGATGGCATCCATCATCCACTTTTCGTAAGATGGGTCGGTCTGGTATTGGTTTTTCAACGTTATGAGGCGTTGTAACAGGCTGAAGTAATGAAACTGCAAGGGAGTAAGGGGAGAGTCCACTCCCTCTACGACCCAAGTGTTCTCAGTAGCCTGGTCTTCAGCAGGATGCTCTTCCATAAGCTGATCTTTAGCAGATATATCTTCGGTGGCGTTGGTAGCTGCCACCTCTTGGTCTGCGCTTTCTTTTGCGCTCATTTCCTCTCCGACAGGTTTAACCTAAAATTGCGAGGTCTCGCCTTTGCGAGGATAACGGCAAAGCCATTATAACAGACGTTACAAAGGGCCGTAATGGGAAAACCCCCGATTTTTATACCTCCCGAAACTCACCTTCGACTGTGCCGTCTTCAGAATCACCGTCATCAGGTGGTGAAACCTCGCCTTCAGGAGTGTCCTCGGTTGGGGCAGTTTGGGTGTAAACAGCCTCCCCCAAGCGCAGCATGATCTCGTTCAGGTCATTCATGGCCGTTTGCATCTCGGCCGTGTTTTCGCTGGCGACAGCCGCCTTGAGGGTGGCGATCTTGCCTTCCACTTCCTCTTTTAATTCCGAAGGCACCTTATCGGCGTTGTCCTCCAGCAGTTTCTCGGTGGTGTAGACCAGCGAGTCGGCCTGGTTGCGCGTCTCCACCTCGGCCCGTTTCTGCTGGTCTTCGGCTTCGTGGGTCTTCGCCTCGTTGATCAGGCGCTGGATCTCGTCGTCGGCGAGGCCGGATCCGGACTGGATGACGATCTTTTGTTCTTTGCCAGTGCCTTTGTCGCTGGCCGACACGCTTAGGATGCCGTTGGCATCGATGTCGAAGGCAACTTCGATCTGGGGCACTCCCCGGGGGGCGGGCAGAACGCCGTCGAGCATGAACCGGCCTATTGACTTGTTGTCGGCGGCCATGGAACGTTCACCTTGCAATACGTGGATGTCAACGCTGGTTTGGCCGTTGGCCGCGGTGGTGAAGGTCTCGTTCTTTCGGGTGGGAATGGTGGTGTTGCGCTCGATGAGGGTAGTCATCACGCTGCCCAAGGTTTCCAGCCCCAAGGTGAGGGGTGTCACGTCCAGCAATACTATGTCGCTGATGTCGCCGGCCAGGATACCGGCCTGGATCGCCGCGCCCAAGGCCACGACTTCGTCGGGGTTGACGTTGCGCGCCGGTTCTTTGCCAAAGATGCTTTTCACCTTCTCCTGAACGGCGGGCATGCGGGTCATGCCTCCCACCAAGACCACTTCATCGATGCTGCCGGTGCTGATGCCCGAGTCTTCCAGAGCCTGGCGGCAGGGCCCTTCGGTCTTGTCGATCAGCCCGGCCACCAGTTGCTCCAGCCGGGCCCGGCTCAAGGTTTTAACCAGGTGTTGCGGCCCGCTGGCATCGGCCGTGATGAACGGCAGGTTGATCTCTGTCTCCACCACGCTTGAAAGCTCCACCTTCGCCCGTTCGGCGGCGTCTCGCAACCGTTGCAAAGCCATGCGGTCCTTGCTCAGGTCGATGCCGGTTTCTTGTAAGAATTCCTGGTTGAGCCAATCCAAAACCGCTTGATCGAAATCGTCTCCGCCCAGGAAGGTATCGCCATTGGTTGACTTTACTTCGAACACACCGTCACCCAACTGGAGAATGGTGATGTCGAAGGTGCCGCCGCCCAGGTCAAACACGGCGATAGCGGCTTCAGTCTGTTTCTTGTCCAGGCCGTAGGCCAATGACGATGCGGTAGGCTCGTTTATGATCCGCAAGACTTCCAGGCCGGCGATGGTGCCGGCGTCCTTGGTGGCTTGACGTTGGGTATCATTGAAGTAGGCGGGCACGGTGATGATCGCCTGGGTGATCTTTTCTCCCAGCTTGGCCTCGGCGTCTTGTTTGATCTTTTGGAGGACGAAGGAGGATATCCGGGGCGGCGCGTGGGCCTCTCCGGCCAATTCAACGTAGGCGTCGCCATCGGCGCCTTTGACGATCTTATACGGCAGGCGTTGTTGGGCCTGCTGAATCTCGGGGTCGTCAAATTTGCGGCCCATCAACCGTTTTACCGAGAACAGGGTGTTCTCTGGGTTGGTGACCGCTTGGCGCTTGGCCACCTGGCCCACGTACCTCTCGCCGGTCTTGGTGTTGACCGCCACCACCGACGGGGTTATGCGGCCGCCTTCGGCATTCTCTACTATCTCGGGCTCGCCGGCTTCAATGACCGCCGCCACCGAGTTGGTAGTACCCAGATCGATGCCCAGGACTTTAGCCATTGTTTGTCTCCTCCACTTCACTGCTGGTATTGCCCGTCCCGACGCCGCGTGGCTCCCTGGCCACAATGACCTGGGCGGGCTGGATGATCCTGTCGTGCAGCCGGTATCCTTGGCGGACTGCTTGGATGACATGGCCGGGCGGGTATTCACTTGATTCATCGGTGCCCAAGGCTTCATGTTCTATGGGGTTGAACACGGTACCCACGGCTTCGATCGCTGTGACGCCCTCGGATTCCAACAAGGTTATGAACTTTCGCTGGATCAGCTTGACTCCTTGCATCCAAGAAGATTCGATCTTGGAAGAATCTAGAGTCTGAGGTCCTTGACCAGGGGTTTCTCCTCCAGAAGCATCAGCCCCCGGCCCGCCGGCATGGCCCATAGCCAGGTCTAACTCTTCAACCACCGGAAGCAATTTGGCGATGAGCCGGCTGTTGGAATACTTTCCCTGAGATATCCGCTCCTCGTCGGAACGGCGCCGCGAATTCGCCATTTCCGCCTGGGCCCTCTGTGCCATGTCCAAATTTTGGGCGGCCTTTGCCCGGGTGTCTTGCAGGATCCCTTTCAGGTAATCTACCTGCTCTTCCCAGGGCAGTTCCGCGAAGGCGTCAGACTCGATGTCGATTTCGGCGGTGACGGTTTCAGGGGAAGCTGCATCTTCTGTGTCGCAGTTCTCTCGTTCCGCGTTTTGGTTTTCTTCCGCCATTTATTACTTCCTGTTATTAATTCCTGGTTGATGGTTTGATGGGTCTTTCTAATAACGGGCCGCCCTCACCCAGCCCCCGATTAGATCGTGGGCATCCCTCTCCCAGTGGGAGAGGGACCGAGGGTGAGGGTTTTCGTGGCGAATCACTTTTCCACTGTTTTAGATGCCTAGTCGTCCACCGGGAGATTCATCTCCTGAAAAACCCTGGCCAATTCCCGTTCAACAGCTTCTTTCATGTGACCGGTTTGAGGTTGACTCTTGTCGTAGCTGGCCAGGCGCTGCTTCATTCGCAGCAGGCTGTCGACCATTCCCAGGGTATGCTCAACCCCTGCTAGATTCATGCCTAGATTGTTAACCAAATGGCGTATCAGCCGCAGCTTCCGAATGTCATCCCTGGAGTAAAGCCTGAGCATCCCCATGGTACGGCCCGGATTGATCAGCCCCAGCCGTTCGTACTTTCGAAGGGTCTGGGGGTGCATGGCCAAAATGCGGGCGGCTACGCTAATGATGTAGACGCCTTCCATCGCTATAGTGGGCTCTTGTTCCGCCGGCTGGTTTCCGGCCGGTTGGTTTCCTGGCGAAGGGTCTATAGGGCTGGCTTCCCGTTTTTGCCCATGGGGTTTGGCCACCTGCCCGGTTTTAGCCAACGATGCGTTTTGGGGACGCGCCGGTGGCGTTTGGGGCCCGGTCCGTGCTTGGGTCTCCACCTGTCTTTTTGACTTGAAGTACATTTTCCAGTTCTCGCCAAACCTGTGAATCAAACGCGGAATAGGAGGTACACCAACTGGACAACGTGGTGAATCCTTATTGGTGGTCCAATTCGTATATTAACCAACGCCAGTCACAAAGTCTAGGAAATGCCAAATGGCTGTTATCGAGCCTTCGTCACAGTAGTTGTGACATTCAATATGATATGACTTGATACGAAGCGTGTCAAGATGTATCATATGCCACAGATAAAAGTTTAGGAGGTTTTTACCCCGGTCAGGGTGGTGTACGAGATGATTAAATTTAAGGTCTGTCCCCGATGTAATGGAGATCTGTATCTAAACCAAGACAACTTCGGAAAATACTTGAACTGCCTGCAGTGCGGCTATATGAAGGATTTGGAAACGCCAGCACTGACTAAGGATGAGAAAGTGACTAAGCCGGCCGCTATCGCGGGCCGGCGGGCGGCGTAGTCTAAAGGTTTATTAAGAAAACAGGCCTCTGATCAACAGGGGCCTGTTGTTTCACCAGCGCGGGACGCCGCCATAGGTGGCAGGTCTGCTGCCTACTTGGTCAATTCAGGCCAGAACCGCTCTTCTTTCCATGGATCGGCGTTGTTGTTGTATCCGCGTACTTCCCAAAACCCCGGCCTATCTTCGGCCATCAGTTCGATTCCGTTCAGCCATTTCGCGCTTTTCCATCCGTAACGGCTGGGAACGATCAGCCGTAGGGGCCAACCGTGGCCTTCTCCCAGTTCCTCACCGTCCTGTTTATGCGCCAAAAAGCCTTCGTCCAGAGCTAAATCTAGGGGGAGGTTGGTGCTATATCCCCCAAAGCAGTGGGCCATGATGAAATTGGCTTCCGGCTTGGGCTGTGCCATGGCCACCAATCTGCTTAGAGCGATCCCCTCCCAGGTGTTGTCCAGAGCGCTCCATTGGGTGACGCAGTGAAAATCCGCGGTGATGATGGTTAGGCCAAGTTTGATGAAACTTTCCCAATCAAGTTCGATCTCCTGGCCCACCAGTCCAATGACCCGGAATCTCCAGGTGGCCAGGTCCACTTTTGGCGCCGACCCGTAAGTGAGGACGGGAAATTTATTGGTCAAAAACTGGCCCGGCGGCACCCTGCTTTCGGGTCCCAGGTGAGGGGCGTCTTTGATTTGATCGGGCCGCTTCATCATCAATGGATACCTCTATTATCAGCCCTGCCCGACTCGGGCAAGACAGCTTTTATTCAGGCGATCTTGTCAGACCAGCGGATAACCGTGTGACCCCAGCGTGGACCTCGTTGATCTAGGGTCCGCGCTGAGTCTGCATCTGGGAACCGGCGGAAGCCCGCTTACGGCTCCGCGGATATCTCTCCGGCGGGGCCTTGGGTTATTTCACCAACCACCGCGGCCACCTGGGTGCCCGCGGCCTCTAGCTTTGACAAGAGGTCTGGCAATTTGGCTTGGGGCACGGAGATGAGCAATCCGCCCGATGTCTGGGCATCGCACAGCATTATCTGTTGGCGCTGGGTCAACTCGGGATGCCATTTCACGGAGGCGCTGACACTGTCTAGGTTCCGGTGGGTTCCTCCCGGCGCGATGTCCTGATCCAGCAACTCCCAGGCGCCTTCTAGCACCGGGACGGCCGAGGCCTTGATGGTGGCCCCTACTTCGCTGGCCCGTACCATTCCCCGTAAGTGTCCCATCAGGCCGTATCCAGTGACGTCGGTGCAGGCGTTGACGCCCACCGCCATCATGGCTTCCGCGGCGGCCTTATTCAGCGTGCCCATGGTGTCCAGAGCGCCCTGCATCACCTCGGCGGAAACCTTGCCTTGCTTGCCTGCCGTGGTGATGATGCCGGTGCCAAGGGGTTTGGTCAGAACCAACACATCACCCGCTTTAGCGCCGGCGTTGGTCACCTGTTTTCCTGGCTCCACTATGCCGATGACTGCCATGCCATATTTGGGTTCAGGGTCGTCTATGGTGTGGCCGCCCACGATCAGGCAGCCGGCTTCGGCCGCCTTTGCGTAACCGCCCTTCAGGACATCGGCCAGCATTTCGTTGGCCAGGTCGGCGGGGAATCCCACCACGTTTAACGCCATCAGCGGCTTGCCGCCCATAGCGTACACGTCGCTCAAGGCGTTGGCGGCGGCGATGGCCCCGAATTGGTAAGGGTCGTCGGCGATGGGCGGGAAAAAGTCCACGGTGAAAATCAGCGCCGTCTCGTCGTTTATCTTGTAAACGGCGGCATCGTCTCCCGTCTGGTTGCCCACCAATAGATCAGGATGTTCGACCACGGGAAGTTGTTTCAGGACCTGGACCAAGTCCTCAAGGTTAAGCTTACCGGCTCAACCGGCGCAGTGGGAAAGCTCGGTCAAGCGGATTTCGCTGCTCTGCATCGGTGACTCCTGAAAATACCTGTATGGGGATGGGGAGATTATATCATCCCACCTGATCCAAACGCTGTCTGGTATCGTATTCCCTGGGGTTAGACATCGCCCGGAAGGCGAGGCGGGAGCTGATATGGAAAGGGCCATGAAACGGGCATTTTTAACCATAATTTTTCCGGCGATGTTAGGGCTGGTGCTGGCCTGCGGCACGACGCCTGCGGCCGCCCCCATGTCGCCTACTGCTACGGTTGCTATTACTGCTGCCGTATCATTGACGCCTGCGCCAATTACACCCGGCGAGAACGCTACCGTGGCTCCCACCAACACTCCCACGCCGGTAGTGCGTTTGACGCCGGAACCGACTTCGGGGCCTTCTGCCACCCCGCCCGCGGCAACTGCCGCCATCCCGCCCAGCCCCGCGGCGGACCTTGCAAAACAACCTGCTGACACCCCCGATTCCACCTCTGAACCAAAGCCGGAGCCCACGGCAGACCCATCAATGGTTCAAGCCGATATAGTGGAAGTTATACTGCCCGATATCAACATCTCCGCCGGCGTCACGGTGGTTTGGAGCAACCTGGACGAGGCGGGGCACACGGCAACCTCGGGCCAAGACGGCGTCTCCACCAGTATCGGAGATATAAGCTGGGACAGCGGCGGCTTGGATATGGGGGAGGCATTCAGCATGACTTTTTCCCAGCCGGGCGTCTTCCCCTACACCTGCCGGTTCCATCCCTGGATGAACGCCACCGTGACCGTGATACCTTCGAGCGGAGGGGCTTCTGGAGCCAGTGGCGGAAGCTCCGGGAGCGGTGATTCTGGATACTAGCTCAGCGCGAACGGGTTGGCCGGAGATCGCGCGCATAGCGCAGACGGCCCCGCGGCCAACGTCCCTGGCGTATCAGGACGGCGAGCCAGGCCTGGTCCGAACCGGTTGAACCGCCAGGAACAGGAACACGACGGCCAGCAGGTAGACGCCGATTGATTCAAAGAACAGGCCGTGGTAGCTGCCAGTAAGGTCGTAGATCAGGCCCCCGAATATTTGCCCCAAGCCTAGACCGGTGGCCTCGAACGGCCGCAATGCGCCGGTGATGCTGCCGAAGGAGCCCCTTCCGAAGTAACGGGCCAGAAGCATATAAATCAGGACCTCCAAAGCGCCGTTGCCGATCCCCCATAAGACGCCAAATATGTAGGCGGCGTATACCGACCTGATGGTGAACAGGAAGAGAATCAGCACCGTCATGGAAACCATAACGCCCAGGAGGCTGTGTCTGGGATTGACCCTGTCGGACACGTACCCCCAGATCAGGTTTGCCAGCGCCAAGGCGGTGCTGAGGCTCAACACACCCACGGCTTGTGTGGAGGTCAGATTGGCGCTTTCCTGGAAATAGGGGACGATGTTGAAGGCGATGCCGGTGCTGGCCATGGTAATAAGGAAGGTGGTGACGGCGATCAGCCAGTAGGACCTGGTATGAAATACGTCGCTGGCGGTCCAATTTTCTTCGGCCGCCGTTTCTGCCCTTGAAGCGGGTCTGGACCGAAGTTCGGCTCCGCCTTCGGAAAGGTTCGCATCCTCGGGCCCTCTGGGATGGTCGCCGTCGGGCATCAAGCCGATGTCTTCGGGTTGGCGGCGGATGATCAATATCATGGGGAGGGTGAGGAGAATGCTGAAGACGCCCAGGAATTGGAAGGTCGTTCGCCATCCGATCACCAGGGCCGCCAGCGCGAATAATTGGATGTTGATGGCCCCGCTGACGGGGCGGAACATGCCCGTCAATGCCAACGCCAGGTTGCGGCGGCGGCGGAAAAAGTTGACCGCCACGGTGCGGGGCACGATGCCGATGAGTATAGGCTGGCTGATGGCCCGGGCAAATATGGCAATGACGAAGAATTGCCATATTGAGTGGACCCAAACGAAGGAAAACAGGCAGACGCCCAGTATGAGCGTTCCCGACGGAACCAACCAACGGGCGCCGTACCGG
Organism: Dehalococcoidia bacterium; assembly: GCA_034428715.1. Classification (GTDB taxonomy): domain Bacteria; phylum Chloroflexota; class Dehalococcoidia; order Lucifugimonadales; family UBA3495; genus Io17-Chloro-G2. The sequence continues at coordinate 93,667 of DAOUHE010000022.1, forward strand.
TCGGCTAGCCTGCCGACAAAGGGCGCCACCAGCCCTGAGGCCAATACCCCCGTCCCAGCGGCCACGCCAATGGTGCTGCGGCTCCAGCCGGTGTCTTCAAAGATGAAGCCTTGAATCCCACCCAGAACGACTCCCGCTATGCTGGTGGCCACGAAGGCCCCCAGCGCAATCATTCCAAGAACCAGCCATCCGTAAAAGAAGGGTGTTTTAGGGCGCCAGTTGATTACTGTTTGTAACGTAACGATGGGTGACGCATTGGTTTGTTATGCAGGTATCGAAAGCGCCTTACCCCGGAGTCAAAATCACAAGACTCCAGATTGTTTCGGCCGCTGCTGATTTGGACGTTTGTCGACCGGGCCAAAACGCCGGGGATAAGCCCGGCAACAGTGTATCATCCATTTAGGGCACCTAGAGGTTTGAGTGCGCAGAGGGCAGTGACCGGATTGAAAGAGAATCGGGAGATACACTGGCGAGAGAAAATGATGAGGCCGGGGGTTACATTAGCGCTGCTTCAATTTATGTCTCAACCTGGTTATGGTTGTCATCCGGGCCTCTGGAATCCATACCCTTGTCCAAGAGCTCTTATCGGCGAGCGCTTGGGTGGAACAAAAGCCAATGGTTCAACTTCGTGGTGCTCTACCTATGGTAAATCTTGGCCGCCTGCGAAAAGCCGTTCACCTGGCTGGGGTGGCTTTCGGCCATCACCTCCATCTTGATAGTGCGCTGGCCGGTCATTTCCACCAGAAATGTGCCCAGGACCTGGTTTTCTACGTTTTTGGTGGCCACCCGGAATTCCCCGGTATGCTCCCGGGCCACCAGGCCGTATTTCACCATCCCGGATTCCAGGCTGATCTCCGCGGGGTTTGGCGAGTTGCCCAGCACACCGTAGACCGAGTCGCACACCCGGCACAGTTCTTCGCTGATACCAACGTCGGCGCCGATGGAGATCCTGATCTGGCCGGGATCTATGTGATCGTAGGCGATGGCCAGATGCCCGGTCCAATAGGGGCATGGCCTGTTCCCGCAAAAGGTTGGCGTTGACCCACCCGAATAATCCACCGTTCCCTCCAAGAACCAGTTCCCCACCAGTCTGCCGTCGATGTCGTAATCGATTCGGCCTCCTCTAGGCTCGGCGATCCGGGGGCTCTTGGCCAAAATTTGGGACCGAAGCGGCTCGGCGAAATAGGCATAGGGGTCAACCGTGTGGATTTTCCAGGGCTCGCCCTGGTAGTGGAATGGGATCACAAATCCATCCAAGGCTACCCGGTTGTCGTGGACGCTGAAGTCGATTCCTTGAGCGCCGACTTTGCCGATAACCTGTCCGGCTTGGACCCAAACAGGCTTGCCGCCATTTCTAGAGGCGTACCAGGTGGTCCCACCGGGGATGTCGCCGGTGACCTCGAGGATTTCCGGCGCCAGACCTCCCAGGTGGATATATGCCGTGGCGACGGAGCAGGTGTGCCAAATCACAACCCGGTAGTCCTCCAGAACGCCGGTGAACCCAAAGGGCGCTGGTCCGAAGGGGAA